>CAWDRI010000002.1:0-501970 GCA_963804675.1 uncultured Solirubrobacterales bacterium
CCGCTTACAAGTCAACTCGCCGCCGCTGCGGGCGCCTACCGCACTCCTCCCTGAACGAGCTCGGTAGTTACCACCCATGACCGTGCTCGCCGCCGGCGCGTAGTGTTGAACGCCGGATGAAGGTGATCTCTCAGCGCGAGTTGCACACGGCGCTCGCCGCGCTTAGCGCCGGCGAGCCGCGGGTCGTCGCCAGCGGGAACCTCGGGACCCCTCGGGTCCTGCTCGACGCCCTGGAGGGCGCGGTGGAGCGCTACCGCCTGTTCATGCTCGCTGCGCAGGCCCCGTTGCCCGCCCGCGAGGGCGTCATTTTCGAGACGCCGTTCGTGGGGCCGGGGATGCGCGACACCGGCGAGCGACTGGACTACCTGCCGATGCGCCTCTCACTCGTACCCAGGCTGTTCAGCACGCTGCGCCCGCCCGACGTGGTGCTGCTGCACACCTCCATGCCACACAAGGGGAAGGTCTCGCTCGGGATCGAGGTGAACATCCTGCCGGCGGCTGTCGAGCATGTACGCGCCCGCGGCGGGCTCGTCATCGCCCAGCTGAACCCCGACATGCCATACACGCTCGGCGACAGCGAGCTGGCCGAAGACCTCATCGACCTCGCCGTCGAGGCCCAGCAAGACCTCCCGACCCCGGCCATCGGCGCCAACCACGACCATGCGCAGACGATCGCCGAGCGCGTCGCCGATCTCGTGGGAGACGGCGCCACCTTGCAGCTCGGAATCGGCCAGGTCCCCGATGCGACGCTGCGCGCGCTCGCCAGCCGACGCAGCCTGACGATCTGGTCAGAGATGATCTCCGATGGGGTCATGGGCCTTGAGCACGCTGGAGCACTCGACCGCGAACGGCCGATCGTGTGCTCCTTCATGTTCGGCTCCAGGGAGCTGTACGAGTGGGTTCACCACAACCCCAGACTTCGCATGACGCGCACCGAGACCACCAACGATCCCTCACGGATCGCAGCGCAAGCGCAGATGATCTCGGTCAACACGGCGCTGCAGGTCGATCTTCACGACCAGGCCGGCGCCAGCCACATCGGCGGGCGCGTGTACTCCGGCTTCGGTGGCCAGCCCGACTTCGTAGAGGGCGCCCTGCACTCGCCCGGTGGGCACGCCGTGATCGCGCTGCGCTCCTGGCACGAGCGCAGCGACACCTCAACGATCGTGCCCCACCTGGAAGGCTCCGTCACCTCTTTCCAGCACTCGGCGGTCATCACCGAGCAGGGCACCGCGCACATCTTCGGGCGCAGCCAGCGCGCCCAGGCCCGCCTCATCATCGAGCACGCCGCGCACCCCGACGCCCGCGATCAGCTACGCGAGCACGCCGCGCTGCTCGGGCTCGGCACTACGCCCGAGCATCCGATGCGAAGCGTTTGTGAGCCAGTCGCCAGCCCGCGGTGAGGAACTCGACTCTCTGCTCCGACCCATCGTGGCGTACCACACGCCCATCGAAGCCCTCTCGAAAGACATCCAGCATCGCCCGGTTTTCACAGAGAACCTCGGCTACGAAATGCGTGATCCCACGCTGCTCGGCGACGATCGCCAGCTGTTCGATGAGGATCGTCCCGAGGCCGCGGCCGTGGAGATGATCGGCGACCTCGACCGCGACTTCCGCCCGCGTGCCATCCAGCTGGATATACAGGGCGTGAGCGACCATCGCTCCCATCTCATCATGGGCAACCAGCCCGAAGCGACCCGTGCTGGTGTCCGCCGCCAAATGAGCAGCACAGCCTATGTCCACGGCGCCGCTGAAGAACCGCAGACGCCGCGCCTCCAGGCACAGTCCCGCCAGGAACGAGCGCAGCGCGGGCTCATCGGCGGCCGTGGTGGGACGCAGCGTGACCAGCGAGCCATCGCGCAGCCGGACAAGCTCGGGCTCGTCGATATCTGTGACGGCGCTGGGTGCCTGTGACAGCGAAGGAACGGTCATGGTGTTCGCAGCCTCGCGCCCGGCGCCGCCCGGTGCATCCGTTGCTGCCCCTGGCGGTGGCGGGGACAATCTACGCGGGCGGCGAGACCGACCGACCTTGATGCGTGCGCTGTGCTCATGCCGGGTCGCCCTGTCGGGCTGGGTGGTGCACGATCGCCTCGTGGTCGGCGGGGTAGACGATCGACTCGTGTCCTTCATCCCAGCGAACACGGAAGTGGGGATGCTCAGAGCTGCCGAGCACCTCCCTGATCTGTCCACGCCGCGAAGGGCGCTCGCCAACGCCCTTGACCTCAAGCCAGTCGCCGGCGCGAGCGCACGATATGTCTCGATCTTCGGACATTGGCCAGGCAGATCAGATCACGCACGCACGAGCCAAGCATCGGTCCTCGCTACCCAGCCGTGACGTGGGGAACTACCCGCCTACCAGTTCCCTCGCACCGGAGGGACGGCGACCACAGGCGTTCCCGCGATGTAGGGGCAGCACTCCCTACAGCGGCCAGTAGTGGCCCACGTGAGCGGCGGCGCGCGAGGTAAAAAGCGGCTCTGGCGCCGCTGATTGCGCCGGCTCATCGGAGGCGAGCGCGGCAAGCGTCTCCCGCACGCATTCCGCCAGCGCCACAGGCTGGTAGCCACCCTCCAGAACGGCTCCGAGTGGCACGCCGAGTGATGTAGCCAGCCCCCGCACGTGACGGGCCATCTCCGCGAACGAGCCCGCCTCCAGACGACAGCCAGCCAACGGGTCCTCCCGGTGCGCGTCAAAGCCGGCAGAGATCAGCACGAGCTCCGGCGCGAAGCTCTCGGCGACCGGGAGCACGATGTGCTCGATCAGCGATAGCCACAACTCCTCCTCCGAGCCGGCCGGGACAGGCAGGTTGATCGTGTAGCCCTCGCCCGCACCCGAGCCCACGTCGCTCATCGAGCCCGTGCCCGGATAGATCCCCGCCTGATGGATGCTCACGAACAGAACATCCGATCGGCGCCGGAACGCCTCAGCGGTCCCGTTGCCGTGGTGCACATCCCAATCCAGGATCAGCACCCGCCGAACGCCCAGCTCTCGGATCGCCAGCTCCGCGGCGATCGCAACGTTGTTGAACAGGCAGAAGCCCATCGCGCGATCCGGTTCGGCATGGTGGCCAGAAGGACGCACGCCGCAGAAACCGAGCGTCGCCTCGCCTGCCATCAGCGCCCTTGTCATCTCGCACGCGCCGCCGGCGGCGTGCAGCGCTGCACGATAGGAGGGCTCGCCGACGAAAGTGTCCGAGTCGATCGCGCCGCCACCGGCCAGCGACAGCTCCATGATTCTCTGCACATGCCTGGCGCTGTGGATCAATTCGAGCTGCGCTACCTCGGCCGGCGGCGCGGCACGCCGCTCCCAGCCCAACCAGTCGTGCTCGGCCAGCATCCGCTCGATCGCGTCCAGGCGCTCTGGCGTGTCCGGGTGCTCAGGCATGTATGCCCGCGGATCGTGTTCGAGGCAGGCTGGGTGATGGAAGTAGAGGCCCATATTGCTCCTGCGACCGCGAAGGGTCAGATGCGTTCTGTCGGCTCGAAGGACAGGGTCTGTAGGGTGGCCCAGAGTACGCGTGTAACGACCCGACCGGGGCGTATAACACTGTGTCATGGGCAAGCGCAGCTACGGCACGGGCCACGTCTACATCAAGTGGGGCTCCTACTACGGGCGCTGGCGAACACTTGACAGGCGGCTCGTCAATCGCAAGCTCGGCAAGGTGCGCCCGGTCGGGCAGCGCAGCGGCGGCCTCACACGTGTTCAAGCTGAGCGCGAGATGGCGCGCAAGCGCGAGGAGGAGGACCGCGCGCCGCGCCCCGCGCCGGGAGCTGAGATCCCAACGGTCGATGAGATCGCCGACTGCGCCAGCGCCCAAACGCTCGCCGATCTTCGCACACGCGAAGAGACGGAAGTTCATCAGCGACAACCCGGTGAGTGAGGCGACCCGTCCGGGCCGTCAACGTTCTGGGGACGCCGACCCAGACCTGCAGTTCCTGACGGTCGCCGAGCTCGAAGCTGTGCTGCGAGCAATCCCCGATGGGGTCGTCATCCGTAAGCCGAAGCCCCCCCGGCGCGGGCGCCGAGGGCCAGCACTCAGGGCCAAAGGAGAGCTTGCGGTAGATGACTGCCGAGCGTAGGGCGCGCTCGGCATGGTTGTTGGTCGGCTCGACGCCGAGGTGCTTGGCGAACGTCCACAGCGCTGGCCACGCTTTCAAAAGATTGCGCGCCATCCCTCGACAGTGGCGGTTGCGCGCACGTTTCGGGTCGGTGAGGACGGCGGTTCGAATCCGCCCGCCCCGATAATTAGACTTCGTTGAGAGCCGTTAACCCTCGCGATTTGCGGGGGTTGTTCTGGTTATGGCGAGCTGGGACGTTTGGTCATGTTCCTTTATTGGGCTGGCGTGCCTCTTTGCCTTCCGGGTTTCTTTGTGCTGAGTCCGGTTTCGCGGCATCGTTTGCACTCTGCGGCCTCGATCCGCTGTGGGGTGCGGCGCTGGCCGGCCAGCGCGGTTACGACTCGGCTCCATACCGCCCACAGTCTGCGATCGCCGCCTGGCAGTCGCTGGAGCGTGGGTGCTCGCTCCCACAGCACTGCGCACTCGCCGCCTTGGTGGGCTGCCTGGTAGCGGATGCCTTCGAGGTAGCTGTACTGCTCGTAGATGCGCCGTCCCCACCGTTGGGTGCGCCTGCGTGGCTCATCGCCCCATTGCAGGGCGCCCGTCGCTCCGATCGCAAGTGCGCCCTCACCGGAGAGATCGAGCAGCGCCACTGGCGCTGGCGGGCATACCCAGGCGGCGCGCGTGTGTGGGCAAATCGATACCTCAGGCCACTGCCCTGGATGGGACTCCGCCAGCGCGGTGGCTAGGTCGGCGGCGAGATATCGCACGCCGCGTCCCTGTGGGTCCTCGCGCGGGGGCTGATGAGCGTCGCGCACGTGCGGATCGAAGCGTGCCAGAGGGCCGAATGTGCGTGACGCTATGCCGTCGTGTCCGGGCTGCTCGTGGTAGACGCGCACCATCGGCTTCGATGCTGTCCAGCACCACGTCGGGGGATCCGTTGGCAGTGTGGCCGGGGGATCGCCGAGCTTGGCTACCACGCGCTCGGCGTGAGCGCTTCGGCGGTCTCGAGCACTCGTGTGACGCCGCCGCGGCGGGCCAAGATCTGCGCTGGCGTGGCGCCGTCGAGGTCCGGCGAGGGCGAGGTGGCCCACACCGTCAGCGACAGCGCGCCGCCGGGGTAGGCGGCGATCAGCTGCTTCAGGCCGGGCAGCCCCCGATCTTCGTAGAACTGCCAGGCCGGCAGGCGGTTGACGCGCCCACGCCGCAGCGCGACCAAGCCGCCGGAAGTTATGCGCTTGGACACCGCCTGCGGTGTGACGCCAAGCCTCTGCGCCGCCTGCTCGCGCGTCAGGGCAGCAGACAGCGCCTCGCGCATCGCGTCCTGGAGCGCTGGATAGGTGACATGCCGAGCGTGCGCGAGCTCCTCGTCGGTAGGCGCCTGTCCCCACAGAGCCTCGTCGAGGTTGTCGGTCTCACCCGTGGCGGCGGTCCGCGATAGAGCGGCGTCGAACGCTCCGATCAGCGCCGGCGGCGCGTCCTGCCCGGCGAGCTCGACGGCGAGCTTCCTGGGCGACAGTGGACGCTCACCCAAGCGCTTGACGAGCTCGTCCGCCAAGCGCTCAGCCTCTGGGGTAACTGTCGATGACATGACCACACAGTAGCACAGTGACGCAACCTACGCAACCTACGCAATGCCCACGCCACCCACGAGAAAGAGATGCAAACGGTGTTCGAGGAACCCCCATCTCTACTGCCTGACGCGTTGATCGCGGTCCGGTCACGGTCACCGTCCGCGCCGGCACGCTGAAGCTCAGCTCGGTGACCGTGAAGGCCAGCGCCAACCGCCGCCTCAACGTCACCGTCCGCGCCTCGCGCTCGCTCGGCGCTGTGAGCACACGGGTCACGGGAATGGTCAGGACGATGCGGCAAGTAGCAGCCCGTAGGATCTATGGGTCCGGTGGCACTGGCGAAGACGTGCGCGAAGACGTCGGGTCCATAGCTGGTGGCTAGCGGTGCGGCCTCACGCAGTCGGAAGGTTCGGGTGTCGTTGGGCTGGCGCTCGGCGCGTAGGAACACGGCGCGTTCGTCCTGCTCTTGATGCAGACGGCTTGCTAGCTCGTACATGTGGGTGACGAGCGCTACCTGGATGTCGCTGTCGATCAGCGCGGTGATGATTTGCAGAGCGATTTGCGAGCCCTCGTGCTCGTTGGTCGCGGCGAAGAACTCGTTGCAGAGCACGAGGCTGTTCGGCTGGGCGTTGTCAGCGATCTCGCTCATGCGGGCAAGTTCCTCGTCGAGCTTGCCGCTCTCTATGTTCGTGTCCTCTCCTCGCTTGAAGTGCGTGAAGACCGCTTGGCAGACGTTGGCGGTGAGTGACTCGGCAGCGACGAACAGGCCGCACTGCATCATTAGCTGCGCGAGGGCTCATGCCGTTGATGACCGTCTTGGTGTGCGCTTTTCGACGGTCCAGCCGAGAGCTGCCGCGCGTTTCCAGAGTCGCGCCGTTCGCCCGCGACATTCGAGGGTGCTCCCGCGGTACTCTCGACATCAGACCATGAGCGAAAGTTCGCAGCGGATGGCTTCGGCAGCGCCTTCGAGGCGGTAGGAGTTCGCAGTGGCCCGTGGGCTATCGCTGAGCCTGCCGTTGAGCGCGCTTGCGGCGAGCGTGGCACTCGCAGGATGCGGCGCAAGCTCTAGGTCCGCAACCGAGCGCACGCACAGTCTCACCGTCGGCAGCACCAGCGTCAGTCGCGGCGCGCGAGCGCCGATCGGACGGCGCCAACCCGGCGCGCAGCCATTGACTCTTGAAGAGATGCGCGAATACGACGCCAACGAAGGTCGCTGCGACAACGATGGCGGAAGCGTCCGCGATGTCGGGACGCTGGAGGCCTACTGCTCCTTCCCCACTCGCTCGAATGACTTCCGCCTCATCGAATCCTCGCACGAGAAGGAACCCGCCGGTGAAGAAGAATGAATGGTTAATCCTCGAGCGCGTAGCTTTCGATGTCGTGATCGAGCGTCCCCTGCGCCTCGTACTGGCCGGAGTGCACGTGGACGAGCTTTCCTTCGCGATCGAAGAACATCGTGGTGGGGACGCCCTCAAACGCGGCGAGCGAACTGAGCGCTTCCGTGCTGGCTTCGTAGCTGGGGTATGCGACGTGGTGGTCGGCTAGGAACGAGCGGGCGTTCGCCGCCTGGTCTTCGGTGTCTGCGCCGAGGAACGCGACCCTCCGTCCGTACGTCACGGATGCGTTCGCGAGCAGAGGGAACTCCGAGCGGCAGGGCCCGCACCACGACGCCCAAACGTTGAGCACCATGGGATAACCGGGGCGCAGGCTACGCAGGCGAGCCGCAAGCGCCGACGCGGAGCCGATGAGCTGACCGGCCTGGCGGTGTAGTTCTGCAAGCGCGGGGGGCGAGCTCGCCAGCTGCTGACGCGCATCGATGCCCGTCTCCGTGGAACTTGGGGCGGGGGCGAGCGCGGCATGTATCTGGCCGACCAGCGCGGCACGCGCGAGCCATCCTCCCGTGCTCACATCGTGGTACCAGAGGAAGCCGCCCGACGGCGAGATCAGCTCCAGGTAAGGCTCGTCCTGAACCCGGTAGCCGTCCGCGAGACGGCCGCTCGAGTCGATCGCGACTGGGTAGGAGAGCGGGTGGGGCAGTGATCGGAGCAAGCGCGGGAGTGCGGCGGGCGATGGCTCGACGCTCGCCTCGTCGACCGCCGTGAGCGCCGGCAGTCCCTGGTGGCCCGCGGATTCGGCGTAGGCGTCGAGTGCCTCGAGCTGCCGTGCGAGGTCCGTCACCTCGGAGTCCCACGTATCGAAGAACAGGATCAGCCGCGGTTTGGTGCCCGGGCCGAGCTGCACGCTGCCACCGCCGGCTCGCGGCAACGTGACGTGGGTCGTCGGTTCGCTCAAGGGGATCTGGGCGTAGGAGACCGCGGAACGCACCGGCGGATGCCCCGGCAGCAAGCTCGCGGCCGCCCGTGCGAAGAGCGATGCGAGCTGTCCCACGCTCGCGTAGGACATCTGGGTCATGAACAGGCGTGAGAGCTTCCCCTGCGTGCCGATCACGTACACGGCGGGGGTGTGGTCAACCTGACCAGCCACGACCTGCGCTTCGATACCGTACGCGTGCCAAACGCGCTCCAGGCGTGCGAGCGGACCGTTGAGGAAGTGCCAAGCGTGCATCATCCCGTGCGCTTGCGAGTACGCGCGCACCCAGCGTGTTTCGGTCGCGGCGGGATTTGCGCCGACGCCCAGCAGTTCCACCTGAGCGCCCGCCGGCCCGAGGAGCCGCTTGGCCTTGACCATCGCGGTGGTGGTGAGCGGGCAGATCGTCGTGCACTGCGGGTCGTTGAAGGCGAGGATCACGACCTTGCCGCGGAAGGCGGACAGCGACACGGCTCGACCAAACTGATCGGTCAGCGTGAAGTCGGGGGCGGCCCCGCGGAGCGGCGTGCCGGGGTCGAGCGTAGGGTTGCTCGCGAGCGCCCCGATCTGTGACGGTGGCGACGGTGACGGCCGGGTGAACGCGAGGGCGCCCACCACGAGCGCGGCGATGCCGGCGCCGAGGAGGACACCGCGCACGAGTGCCCGCCGCGTGTCCGAGCCGAGAGCCCGCGGCACGATCGCCCCTACGCCACCGCCACGGCGGCGAGCCAGAGCCAGCCACGGACACTCCGAGACCGCCATGCTCCCAGCGGCGTCGCCGGCGCGGAAGTGGGGTCCAGACTGCTCCCACGCAAAAGGTAACTTGGGTCATTGGGTCCCGTGGGGGTGGGGATGGTGTGTCGGATGGTGATCTTGTCGTCGTCGCCGCCGATCAGGACTTCACGGACGACGAGTCGCAGGATGCGTTGTTGTTCGGCGATCGTGAGCTGGTCCAGTCCTTCGGTGAGGCGGCCGAGGAAGCTCTCGAGTGTGGCGGCGAGCTTGAGGTAGGTCTCGGCGTCGTGCAGCTCGGCGTCGAGCGAGTCGAGCTGCGCTTGGAGCGTGCTTTGGCGTTTGCGCAGCGCGGGCATGCGGGCACGCAGCTCATCGAGCGAGATGAGCTGCTCTTGGTAGGCCTCGATCAGCCGGTCGGTCGCGTGGGCGGCGCGGGTGAGGTCGCGTTCGAGCGCTTCGCGGCGGCGGGCCGCGGGGTGCTCGGTCCGCAGTGCGGCGAGCCTGCGGTCGATCTCGGCACGGACGAGCTCGGGGTTCTCGAGCAGCTGTCGGACCTCGCCCCAGACGATCGGGTCGATCTCGTCGGCGCGGACCGGGCGGCTTGTGCATACCTTGCCGTCGGCGTGTCGCCAGCCGTCCTGACCGATGCAGCGGTAGTAGGAGATCCGCTTGTTGGTGGTGCGGGTGGATGTGCGGTAGCAGGAGTAGCCGCACTCGCGGCAGACCAGCACGCCTTGGAGCAGCGTCAGCTCCTTGGTGTTGCGTTTGGAGAACCGCTTGTTCTCCTGCAGTCGCGCCTGCGCGAGCTCGAACGTCTGCTCGCTAATCAGCGGCGGGACCGGGATGAACGTCCACTGCTCGGCCGGCTGGTCGTAGCGGGCGGGGCGGCGGCCGTGGCGCTCACCCCGCGCACGGGTGGTGCGCGTGGCGACGCCGTGCCGATCGGCGGTCTTGGTCTTCCCGAACGCTGCCTGCCCGCGGTAGGCCGGGTTGCGCAGCATCGCCCAGATCGTCGAGCGGTCCCATACCGTCTTGCCTGTCCGAGTCCGTACGCCGCGTTCCGTCAGCCACCGAGCGATCTCGCCGATCGAGATGCCCTCATCGACGTAGCGGGCGAACACATCGCGCACGACTTGCGCCTCGAGCTCGTCGATCTCCCAGTACGCATCACAATGGTCTGCCTTCTTGACGTACCGGTAGCCATACGGCGCGGCGGACAACACCGCCTGCGAGCCGCCGCGGGCGCGATGAAGCTTCCCGCGCCGGGAACGCTCGCGAATCTGCGCACGCTCGTACTCGGCGATCATCCCCTGGAACTGGCGCAAAAGCTCATCCTCGGGCGAGCCGCCCCGCTCGGGCTCCTTCGCGAAGCAGACCTCGACTCCCGCTCGAGCGAGCTCCTCGAGCAACAGCACCTGATACGCGTACCGGCGCGCGAGGCGATCCGGGGCGTGGCAGAGCAGCACCTCGAACGCTCCCTCCGCGGCACGGTCGCGCAGCCGCTCCAGCGCTGGCCGGGTCAGCGTCGCGCCCGAGAACCCCTCGTCCTCGAACACCAAATCCTCCGGGACCAGCAGCCCCCGCGCCTGGGCCAGCTCACGCAACCCGACGGTCTGACTCCCGATCGTCTGATCCTGGCGCTGACGCTCCGAGGACACCCTCGCGTAGATCGCCGCCACCCTTCCCACCGTCTGCCCGATCGTCTCGCTCATCATCCCTCCGCTCGTTGGCCGTCACGCGCCGCCGCTCGGGCACCGCGACCTGATACGCCTGCGCCAGCCGCGCGACGGCGAGCCTGTCAGACACCAGCTCGATCTCAACGCGCCTTGCCACCATGCCGCTCGTGAACCCGGCCGAGGTACGACTGCACCGCCTCCGCGACCGTCGCGCTCAGCGTCTCCCCACGCGAGTCCGCGCGCTGGCGCAACCCGGTGATCAACGACGGTGCCAGCCGGACCGTGAACACCGCTGTGCGCTCCGGCACCACCACACCCTCCGGCGTAACCCGGGCCGCGTTCACATACCGGCGCGCCTGGCGCTCCGACAACGCATACTCCGACTGCAGCGCTCGCACCGCGTCCGCGGCCGACCGGTTAACCAACAACAAGACCGCACGGTTCACCCGCACCGCATACTCGTCGGCAAACGCTCGGCGGCTGGCCATCAGCCACTTGAGTACCACACCTCACGGCAAACTCCTCCCCCGAACCCACCGAATCGACCGCTCAAACTCAAAGTTACCTTTTGCGTAGGAGCAGTCGATCAGCCCTCCTGGGGCGAGCGCGAACCCTGGGGCGCGTCCGCACCTGCTGGCGGTCGGTTGCGCGAATCGACGTGCTCGCGATGACGCTCGTGACGCCGTATCAGGAACACGCCCCAGGCGACCATGGCGACCACCGCGGCCATCGGGACAAGCATCGTCAGCAGCGACGCCGACAGAAACGACGAGCCCAACACCACTGTTGTCATCCGCTCGGCCTCCTCATCTCGCTTGCGTGGCCTCCTCCAGCACCGGGATGGGGGAGCCGTTCGGGGCAGGCGTTGGGCCGTCGGGGGAACCTGGGAAGCCGACCGCGTCGAGTACCGGCGCGCGCGGCGGCGGCTCCGGGGCGACCCACTGATACAGCCCGATCAGCAGCGCGATCGTGTATGCGATCGAGCCCCCGACCCACATCATCCCGCCCGCGAGCTGCTGGTCGGTGAGCGCACTGATCCCACCGGGACGGCTCGGGAGGTCGGCGTAGTGCTGGTAGATCGGTTCGGGCGCCACGACGAAGATGATCGCGAGGACCCAGCCGACGATCATCGCACCCACGATGTAGGCGATCCGCGCCGGCCACGCGAGATGCGGCCGCAGCGGGCCGGTGTCGATGACCCGCGCCCAGAACAGCAGGCCAAAGAAGAAGAACATCGCGTGCTCGACAGCGTGCACCGCGCCGTTGCGCTCTGTGAGGTCATACGCGGCGGGAATGTGCCAGATCACGATCGCCCCGTTGAAGAGCATCCACGCCGCGAGCGGCACCGCGAGGGCACGCAGCGGGGCGGCGAGGTGCGATTTGGCGACTCCGCGCGCGAGCACGGTACGCGAGTGCAGCGGCAGCGCTCGCCACATCGTCGGCCACGGGCGCCCGAGCAGGATCAGCGGCGGCGCAACGGTGAGCAGGATAATGTGCTGGAGCATGTGCACCCACAGCAGTTCGTCAGCATAGGCGTCGATCGGAGAGGCGACCGCGATCACGATCGACAGCAGCCCGGTGTAGAAGACGGCCGCCTGGAGCGCGCTCGGCCGCCCTGCCTTCGACCGGCTCCCCAGCGCGTAGAGGACCGCTGCCGGCACCACGTACACGAGCGAGGGATCCCACGACCAGCGGCTCAGGTTCATCGCCTCATACCAGGTACAGGACGATGAATGCGATCACGCCGATCGCCGCGAAGTAGGCCCAGTAGAAGGAGGATGCCTCGATGCCCGCGCGCAGCAGCTCGTCGTCGTCGGAGGGCACGCCCTCGCGCCGCGAGCGTCGCTCGCTCCCACCGGCTCGCCAGCGCACGAGGCTCGCGACCTGGATCTCGATCCAGCAGGCACCGATCAGCGCGAGCACCGCATACCACGCCGTCCAGCCGAAGAAGACCGCTGCATATCCCCCACTCGCGGCACCGAAGCTGAGCGTCGTGTACTCATAGAACTGCAGCGCCACCGCGGCGAGCGTGCACACCAGCGCAACAATCCCGGCTCCCAACACGTCCGCAAACCGGCGACGCGCGGCCAGGCGATAGACGATCGCACCGATCAGCATCAGCCCGGCGATCGGCGTACCCAGCCCCACCGGCGGCTGCGTGCTCCCGATCCTGAAGTGGCCATTGGTGTTGAGAGCGAGCAGGTAGAAGTACGCGAACAGAAACGCGAGGAAGAAGAACGTGATCGAGCCGCACAACAGCCTTCCGCCGAGGCGAAGCGCATGCGGCTGCCAGTCGGGCGGCTCGGCCTGGAAGCGCTCGTCGAGTGGAGCCGAGGCCTCCATCGCCTACGCTCCTTCCCCGGCCGGCGCCACCGCGGGCACCGGCGCACGTTCCTCGCCGTAGGGATAGGGATCGCCGTCGAACACGGGCAGATGCTCGAAGTCGTGTAGCGGAACCGGCGTCGGGAGCTGCCACTCGATCGACTTCGACCGCCACGGATTGCGCTCCGCTGGCTCGCGCTTGAAGAGGAGCGAGGAGACCGCGTTCACGAGGAACAGCAGCATTGAAAGCCCGAGCACGTAAGCCGAGGCGCTCACCCAGTCGTTCAAGCCCTGCAGGTTCGTCGCGTAGGTGACCACACGCCGCGGCATGCCCATGAAGCCGAGCGCGAAGAGCGGCGCGAAGGTCGAGTTGAAAGCCAGGAACATGATCCAGAAATGCCACTTGCCGAGGCGTTCGGAGAGCTTGTAGCCGTACATCTTTGGCACCCAGTAGTAGATCGCCGCGAAGAACGCGAAGATCAGCCCGCCCATGATCGTGTAGTGGAAGTGGGCCATCACGAAGAAGCTGCCGTGTGTCGTCACGTCGCTCGGCACGTCCGAGAGAAAGATGCCCGAGACACCGCCCCAGAGGAAGTTGAACGCCCACCCGAGGCAGAAGAGCATCGGCACCGTGAAGCGGATGCGACCGCGCCAGAGCGTGCCGAGCGCGGACAGGAAGATGAACCCGGTGGGAATCGAGATGAGCTCGGTGGAGAACGAGAAGAACGGCCGCAGGTCGGCGTTCAGGCCGGAGACGAACAGGTGGTGCTGCCAGACAAAGAAGCTCAGGATCCCGACGCCGAGCATCCCCGCGACCGCGAGCCGATAGCCCCACAGCGGCTTGCGCGTGAACACGGGCAGCAACTCGAGCACGATCCCGAAGCCCGGGAGCGCCAGCACATAGACCTCCGGATGGCCGAACACCCAGAAGAGGTTCTGGAAGAGGTAGGGGCTCCCGCCCTGGCCGGGAATGAAGAACGCCGTCTGCACGGTGCGGTCCATCGCCGCCATCAGCAGCGTCGCGATCAGCGTCGGCGCCGCGAGCAACATGAGCCCGGACGTCGCGAGCACCGACCAGACGAAGATCGGCAGGCGCGACCAGGTCATGCCCGGAGCGCGCATCGTGACGATCGTCGCGATCAGATTGAAGCCCAGCAGCGTCATCGAGACACCGACGAGCGCGAAGAAGCCGATGTAGGCGTCGTAGCCCGCCGTGCCCTGGCCGCCGAGTGGCTGGTAGCCCGTCCAACCCGTCTGGAAGCCGCCGAAGAAGATCGTCGTGATCAAGATGACCCCGGCGGCCATCAGCAGCCAGAAGGTGAGTGACTCGATACGCGGGAAGGCCATCCGCCGCGAGCCGATCATGATCGGCACGAGCCAGTTGGCGAAGGGCCCGAGCACGCCCGAGGTGAATATGCCCATCATCATCGAACCGTGCATCCCGACGAGCGTGAGGTACTGGTTGGCACCGAAGACGTGGGTGTTGGGCTGCAGCAGCTCGGTGCGTATCGCCATCGCGTTCAGCCCGCCGATGAAGAAGAAGAACCCAATGCCGATCATGTACTGCTTCGCGACCACCTTGTGGTCGGTCGAGAGACTGAAGTAGCGCAGTAGCCCGTGTTCGTGGGACTCCCGCTCGGCGAGTGTGGGTTGATGGCCAAGCAGCCGCTGGACCGGGTAGACGGCGAAGCCGAGGCCGATCAGGAAGCCGAGCACGCCGAACAGGTAGCCGAGCATGACCGCGATGTCATTTTCGCCCGCCTCCGTTGAGTAGTAGACGAGGTTCTGGCCGTGCACCTTGGTGCCGATCCAGTAGCCGAGGAACCAGCCGCCGGTGCCGAGCACGATCCCCGTCAGGAGGTTGAAGCCGATCAGCCGTCGCCACAACGGCGCGGTGGGGGACATCGATCCGGGGGACGTCCCCAGGGGCTCGGTGGTGCTCATCCGCCCCTCCTCTGCGGTTCGGGGAAGTAGGTCTTCGAGTACGGCGAGAGGTTGCGCGTCGCCGGCGCGTACTGGAGCCGTTGGCGTGCGATCCAGGAGGCGAACGTCGCCCGCGGCACCACGCGCCCGCCGTTGTACATGTACCCGTGCCACACTCCGCAGAGCTCGGCGCAGCGGACCTCGAACGCCAGCGGCCCCCTGGTCGTGACGTAGGCGATGTTGTTGACGCCCGGGTTGGCGTCGGCCTTGACCCCGAGCTGATACGCCCAGAAGGAGTGGATCACGTCGAGCGAGGTGACGTTGAACTCGATCAGCGTGTGTGCCGGAAGCTCGATTTCGCGTGTCTCGACGCCGCCGAAGGAGGGCCAGCGGTACGTGAATTGCCACTGCTGGGCGATCACCTGCACCTGCAGCGCGCGCGAGGCGTGCGGCGGAAGCGCGATCGGTTCCGGTCCCTGGCCGCCGCCGGCGCCGGTTTCGAGCAGCCGGATGGTCCCGTAGCCGGTGAGCGAGAGCGCCACCGTGGTCGTCGCGACGATCCACCAGAACTGCACGCTCGAGTTGCCTCGCAGCGCGGCGCCCTCCGACTGCAGCTGCGGCTCACGGTCGCGGAAGGCCCACAGGGAATAGGCGATGAACACGAGCACACCCAGCGCGATCGGCGTCGCGGTGGCGAGCAGCACCGTGTTGTCCACGACCTGGCCCGCGGCTTCGTTGGACCCGTGCCCCGGCGGCAGGTGGGGCCCGAAGACGAAGACGACGATCGGCGTCATGATCGCGCTCGCGAGCAGCCACAACAGCGTGACGTTGCGCGCGTCGTGACGCGAGCCCTCCTCCCGCATGCGGCCGTACCCGCTCATACGACCCTGAGGAAGCCGCCCATATAGCCGACCGTCTGCATCGGGCCGCCGAAGCCCTGGATGAACCCTGCCGCGCACGGCACGAAGCACTGCCAGCGGTAGAGACCCTTTCCCGGCGTGTGGATCACGAAGGAGATCGTGTGGTGGGCGTTGGCGAGCGAGCAGGGCGCGTGTTCGCACGGGTTCTTGGCTTCTTCTTCCACGCCCAAGAGCGGGATGGAGATGCCCAGCTGCGGGATCGCGAACGCGTGCGAGGCTTCTTCGGGGGGGATCGTCCGCGTGAGCTTCCCGTCGAGGGTCATCGCGCCCCCGACGGTGCCGGCGACCTGGCTGATGAACGGGTTGCGCAGACCCGAGGGGCCGTCGAACTGGTAGATCGTTATGCGCACCAGCGAGTTGGCCGGGACTTCGTAGGTCGTAACGTGGCGCCAGTCGCCGGCGGTCGCGTTGACCGCAAAAAACGAGACCCACGTCGGGTGGGGATCGCTCGGCCCGGCTTCCGGCACGGTTGCCAGGTAGAGCTGGGCGCCGGTGGGGGTGCGGGTGGCCGCAGCCGATCCCGGTACGTTCGTCAGGTAGAGCGCGATGTAGAGCACTATCGCGACCACTACCGCGGCCGCAACAATTGCCGTGCCAACAGCTCGCTTGGCGTTCCCACTCATGCGTGGCTCACTTGGCCCCACGGACGATCGAACCCGCCCTGTTACACGTTACTACCCAGCTCGTCCGTGATGGAAACCTCGAGCGGCCTGAGCAGGGCCGTCGGCCTTGGTTCGCCTCAGAGCTCGTCGACGACGAGCGGCTGCTCGACACGCTCGCCGATCGCCTCGCCGACCGCCTCGCGGCGTGGCTGAGCGCGGTCGAGTCGCCGCCGGCGCTCGTCGATGCGCGCGAGGTCGCGCAGCTGACCGGCAAGACGCGCCGGTGGGTCTATGACCACGCCCGCGAGCTTGGGGCGGTGCCGCTCGGTACCGGACCACGACCGCGGCTTGGGTTCCCGCCCGACGTGATCGCGCAGCTGAAGGCAGCCCCGCGGCCGGCCGCGAGCACGCCGCCGCTGCCGCTGCGCGTGAAGCCGCGGCGGCGGCGCGGCACCGGCGCCGTCAGCCGCACCGTCGCTGAGCTGCTCGACGGTCCGCGGCCGGTGATCGGCGCGCGCACCAGAGTAGGAGGGCAGCGCTGATGGGCCGTCCAATCACAGGCAGCGTCGTCAAGCTGACGCCCAAGCAGCCGTGCTTTGCTCTGCGCTTCAGCGCCTACGGCAAGCGGAGGTACATCACGCTCGGCCGCCCGCAGGACGGCTGGACCGAGGTGATGGCAGAACGCGAGCTGGCGATAGTGCTGCGCGAAGTCGAGCTTGGCACCTGGCAGCCGTCACAGCCAGACCCGCCTGCGCCTCTTCGATGCTCGTCTCACCGCCGGGGAAGCTCTCAGAGAGATATCCGACCCAGCGTTGTGCGACCTCCTCGGCCAGTCCCTTGCGCTTTATCAGTGCCTGCTCGGCCTCGGCCAGCAGCTGCCGGCTTTAGACGAGGTCGAGCAGACCCAGGTCATCCGCGACACGGCCCATCAAGTCGTGCAGAGCGCGCGAGTCGATGATGTCGGCATCGATGACGGCGCGTGGCGGCGGCTTTGCACGACTCACTCGGCCGGTGCGCCCATCGCGTCGAGGTCGCGCGACCATTGGGCGGTGAGCTCGCGGTGGCGTTCGCGGTGCTCCTCGACCGCGAGCACCGAGGAGAGCGGGATCTTCCAGTAGTGCGAGCTCGGCAGCTTCTGCGCCTGCAGCTTGCCGCAGCCGATCAGCCGCACGACATGCTGGCGGGAGAATCCCAGACGGGTTGCCACCTGTTGGGGGGAGAGCAGCTCATCCTCCTCGGCGACAGTTACCGCGAGGTGCTTGCCCTGTTCGAGCCGGTGCTCGATCTCCTCGGCCACGAGAGCAGCTTGATCCTGATTGTCTGGGTCCAAGTGCAGCGTTCTCATGCGCTCCAGTCAACCAGACCTGTCCCACGTGCACCTTGCGGATTGTGCCTTGCGCCGCTCGGCGCAGCGCGCCGACACCGCTAACGTTCTCCTGCCGCTCTTGGCGGCCCAGTCGTCGGCGCAGAGCGGGGGAGTTGCCGTCGATATGCGAGTCGCCCTTGCCGACGAGGCCGGCGAGCTTCTCCAGAAAAGTGTCGCGGCGGCACGTTGATCTCAAGCCACGTGATGGACGAGGCCAGCGAGTGTCCAGGTCGTCAACGACGCTTTCGCCCCCGACCTACTGGCGAGCCTGAAGACGATCTTCAAGCGGCTGATCCGCGCGCCCAAGCCGACACTGGCGAGCGCCCCGAGACGATCGTCGAGGTGGAGGCCCCGGGTGGCCCTACCGGCGCGACGGGGAACAATCCGGGGAACAAATTGAGCGAAAACGAGGGCAACTGAGCTACACTCAGGGCCAGTAATCACGGGGCTTTAGGGCCCAGCCGCACGGCATCGCTCGGGCTGGGGGCCGGGCGGTCGCTGGTTCGAATCCAGTCTCCCCGACTAGCAAAGAGCCCGTATTCACGGGCTCTTTGTGTTTTCGTGACGAGCTACGTTCGTTCGTGGGGTCCAATTTGGGGTCCAATGTTGGTTGACGTTGACGCCGCCGCCCCAAGGTGAACCCGTCTCCCCGAGGACGACGGGTCGAGCTGCTGCGACAATGCTCTTATGAGGCGACTGGGCGGCCAACGCGTTCGCGCGGATGATCTTTGAACTCCGCGAGTCTGCGCTGCTGAGACTTGCTCTAGGACCTGTCCGCTTCGATCCGTGGGAGTTCTTCGACGAGGCCGCCTACCCGGCGCACCGCGCCGAGAAGGACGAGGTCGAGGCATTCGTACGCGAGTATGTCGTTGGCCTCGATCGCCCTGGGCTTGAGGCCGCTGTTCGGCAGCACGCTGAGTACCTTCGCAAATGGGTGCCTGACCGGGCGAAGGCTGCAGAAACGGACGCCGACTACGCGCGCCTTTGCGCCTTCGCCGAACTCCACCACGCGATCGCCGATGCCGAGCATGAGCTGACGCTTGCTTCCCTACTGCCACCCGCCCGCGGAGATCTGGTTTTTCGCGAGCATCCCGCGCTGTACGACACGTTGACCGACGGTCTCATGCGCCTGACGCCGGCGCACATCGAGGAGCCGTGGCTCGCGGAAAATGCCACGTTCTTCGTGGGCGAGAGCGCCCTTTTCCCTCACCCGTTCCTGGCCGAGTACCGAGAGCTGCTGGGAGTGCTCGCCGAGCTCTCCGAGGACCCAGCGCTGGCCGTGTATGTCGCCATCGACCCCTACCGCGTGGGCCGGCGCGCGACCAACTGCAACAGTGCTTGCTTGCGGACTATTGGGACGGGCTTAAACTCACGCCGCAGGCGCTCGACTCGCTTGATCGTCACGACCAGGGGTCTTCGTTTCACGCCGCCGGCGAGCGTGGCGAGGCCGAGGCATTCCTGCACCCGCTGCTCGGCACTTGGTTTCACTGGAAAGCGCGAGCCGACAACGAGTCCGATCCAGTTAAGCGTCTTTACATACAAGAGCTCAAGCCAAGCGAGGATCGCTCAGGTGATGCGTTCGAGGCTGTCTTGAACCGAGAGCTTCATACCGAGCGCGACACGCGCACTAGGAAGTTCACGCACGTGGACGGGAAGATCGTCCGCTACCTAACCGAGACGTATGGGCCGACAGCGAGCCGTCCGCGGGCGCTGCCTGGTCCGTACGAGCGGAAGCGGAAGTTGTGGAGAGTGGACGGGCCGATGAGCGACGAGCAGTGGATGGAGGTCGTCGGCCTGTTCTTCCGCGGGAACGAGCTCATTGGCGAGCACTTCGAGGATGCCTTCGCCGAACGGGTGTGACCACCGAAGCCTTCCGCCGGCGCCTCCGCCGCGCCGTCCCGCCCAGACACGATCCTTCAACACTGGAGCGACGAGCAGAAGAACGAGGGCGTGGGGTCCTCAGCGGCTCTCGCTCTCGGCCGCTATCGCCGCGCGCACGTCCTGTAGGTCGATCGTCCCTTTCCTCAGTTCCTCGTGCATCTCAAGCCAATCTGCTTCGCTGAACACATCGCGGCGCAGACGGAGCTCCACCTCGCCCCAACCGTTCAGTTGCGTCCACCTGGCGAGCACCTGCTCGTTGAACGCTGCGAACACGTAGTCGCGTAGCTGGCAGATCGCTACTCGTGATCGAAGGGCGCGGTCGGCGAGGAAGTAGTCGGTCGCGTGCTCGACCCAGGGAAAGACGGGTGCCTCATACGCGCCGGGATAGAACAGCATGTCCTTCACCTTCGCCGAGCCGATCTGCTCGGTTTCGAGCGCGTCGCTGAACGCCCCGGCGCGTGCCCGGGCGAGCGAGAGGAACGTCTCCTTGGTTTCCGCGCCGGCCTGCGCCACGAGGACCATTCGCTCGGCGTTACGCCCGATGTCACGGCCTGCTCGTAGCGCCGCAGCCGCTGGGGAGCGTGCGCCGCCGGGCTCCGGCAGCGGCCAACGCAGATGCAGAACTTCTTGCTCATCGAACTCGGCGAAGTGCTCCCGTGGCCCGCCATCCATCACGTAATTGCTGCCCTCGAACGCGCGCAGGCTGACGTACTGCTCGTACACAATTTTGCCTGCCCTTCTGCGCCGGAGCATCGTCTCCGGCGCCAGCCAGTCCATCGCGAACAGCGAGTAGGGCTCCTTACGGCCGGCGCGGTCGAGGTGCAGACGCACGAATACCTCGCCGTGGTAGATCAGTTGGGTCACGGCTCTGGAGTTCCATGGTGATCGTCGGCTGCGACCACAGGTCACGTTGGGAGTAGCGCGCTAACAGCACCTCCGTGACCTGCTCGACCTCGATGTCGTTGGCGCCCGTGAGGATCAGCTCGTCCTCATCGACGCCCGGGATCACGCTGTTAGACACACCGCGCGCGGCCACGTACACGTCGGTGCCCGCGAACGAGGCATCGAGTCCATCCGCGCCTCGCAGTGAGAATGCGGCGTAGCGATCGCCGAGGTGGAAGGTGCGCGCGCGCCGCGGGTTCAACGCTGCGCCTCTCGTGTCCGCAGTGCGACGTCGAGCACCTGAAGCAGCCTGGGTCGCAGCGCTTCGCGCTCGGTGAGCACCGCCGCGACGAGATGCTCCAGACAATCGTCGGGGCCGAACATGATCTCGGCTCGGGCGAACAGCGAAGACGGATGGTCCTTTTCGAGGCTGTAGCCGATGCCGCCGTCGAACACCTGGCGCTCGGGCAGTGCCGCCACCGCCTGTTTGAGTGACCCGAACCACTCCGCATAGGTGATGACCGGGAGCATCAGCTGAAACAGTGCATGCTGCTCGATCAGTCCTGCGAGCGCGTCGACGTTGGTATATGGAGCGGCGATGTACTCCGCGGCTGCGGCGAGCTGACCGGGGCGCTGGTGAAGCTCACCCCACCCCGTAGACGGCGGCGACGGTGAAAAGGCCGTCGAAAGAGATGACTAGTTTGCGCTGCCCGTCCTGCTCGCGGCTGGCCGCAATTAGCCCGCTGTCCGCGGCCACGGCGAGCAGCGCGTCGGCGCCCACCCACTCCTGGGCCTCGGCCAGCACCCGCGCCGCACGCGCCGCTTCGCTGCGGATGTCCTGTGCGTCCTTGCCTGTCGCGAGATAGCTAGCGCGAGTCAGTAGCGGTGCGAGACCGTCGAGGTCCGGCAACGCAAGCCCGTGGTGCAGGACGCGCAGCAGGATCCTGATCGTCATCCGCGCAAGCGTCGGCACGCCAGCTGTATCGCTCTCGGATACATCGCCGAGCTGCGCGAGGCAGATGTTCATCACCCGCTCGGTCACCGTGCGCCGACGCGCCTCGACACGTGGCCCTCGGATTGCTTGAACCTCGGCCACCATCGACCAGCGTGGCGAGATCACTGAGCCCGCGATCAGGATCTCGGCTCGGGCTTGCCGGGCAAGCTCGGATGCGTCCTCGCGCGCGAGCCAGGGAAGCTGCGGTGTCTCGGTGTCCTTCCAGGGTTCACTGGCGACGATCGTCTCGGACGTCGTCGGGAATCCGTTGCCGACGGCCTCGATCATGACCCAGAGCGTGTTCGTCAATGAGCCAGCGAGCTCGTCGCTTTCGCGAACCCGCGGGTCGTGGGCGAATTGCTCTACCCCGACCAGGATCACCTCGACCGCGTCCGGGTCCTCGGAGTACCAGGAGTACTGGAGTGCTGCGGCCCAAACGGCAAACAGGGCGTCTGCGACCTCGGGCCGGCGCAACGCCTCCGAATCCGTCACCGTGCGCGTGAGCTCCATGACACGGCGCTCGAACCAAAGGTGGTCAGGTACTTGGCTCGTGGGGTTCATCAGTCCCTGGCTGAGGATCGACTCCTCAATGCCGTACCCGCCGTGACCGAGGCGGGCCTTGCGCCGCTGGAAGACCATGCTGTCCGGTGCGAACGAGGGCTTGACGATTGCGTGGTAGGAGAGGGCCTGCGCAACTCGCCGAGGCACGCCGTGAGATCGACCGGGTCGCCCTCTGCGAGCAGGCGCGCAATCAGATCGGCGAAGATCTGCAGGTCGGCCGCGATGATGATGCGGGTGCGGTTCTCCACCGAGCGACCAGCACCTCTCCGTCTGGCGCGATCGAGCTCGGCGATGATCTCCTCCTTGAGGCTGTGAGCGATGCTGACCGGCAGGTAGCAGGCCTGCGAGCAACGCCCGCTGGCGTCCCAGCAGCTCGAGCACCGTCCGCAGCGGCCGCACGCGCTCCGGTACGTGAGCACGCTCGATCCGAGCCTTCTCACGGGCGGAGATCAGCCCGAGGTAACCCCGACCCAGCAACCGCCCGACCGCAAGCTGCTGGCCGCGGAACAGAGCATCTTCGTGGGGTTTGCGCAGCAGCCGAGCCCTGCGCAGCGGGCCCCGCCTGGGCAGCACACGAAGCTGGAAGCGCCACCACAGGCGCCAGCGCCGGAGTGCCATCCGGGCTCGCGGGTCGGTGGTTTCCGGCTCGTCGGCGGTGGCCTCCGCGTCGGGTTCTTTCGCGCTCACGCCCATACGCTATTGGGGCCGTCGGGTCGGCGCCTCCGGCGAACCAGCCCTGCGGCTATGGCAGCAGGTCCCCCAGATCACGGAGAAGCGTCGCTCTGGCCTCCTCGTAGGAAGGGGCGTCTGGGTCGAGGCCGGGCAACGTCGTGGCATATTCCGCGGCCAGCGCGTCCACGGTCTCCTCGACGCGCCCGCGGTAGTTGCCTTGTTTGACGAGCTCGAACTTCACGACAGCGACCTGTCTGACACGCTCGCGGTTCAGCTCGGCACCGTAGTTGTTGAGGATCAGCGCGATGTCCGACAGGTCAGTCGGCCGGCGGCGCTGCAGCAGCGTCCGCAGCTTCTCGGCCGTCGCCTCCTCGAGCGTAAGCACCGGGATCTCAAACGGGTCGTAGTAGGGAGGGCCGACCATCACCAGATCCGGCTTATCCACGACCTCCTCGCGGTAGGACACCTCGACCGCGAGTCTTCCTTTCTCGCGCTCGGTGAAGTACTCGACCCCGTCGAAGTCCAAGCTCTGCTTGCTATCGGTCTCCGGCGCTCCGGGGTCAAAACGCAGCAGCGGCTCATCGCTCGCACGTCGGATCGCCTCCGCGACCTCCTGGGCGTCGAGCTTGTGCTTGCCCGGGTTCGTCCGTGTCGCGTCGATGTCTCCTGAAAGGCGTCCCGAGCCGCGGACATGACGAAGGACGAAGCCGCCCTTGAAGCACAGCTGGTCGGAGAATTGGTCAGTCAGGTGGGCGGCGAGCGTAACGAGGGCGAAGTCACGCTCGACGAGATCGATCGGGCGTCCCGAACTCTCTGCGATGTCTTGCAGGTCGAACTCGTTGTGGACGAGCCTGCGAGGGAGAGTCATCCGGTAGTCCGGTGGGCCAGCAGAAGCTCGGGCTCGATATTCACGTGAACCCGCCATTTCGAGTCCGCCGGGCCCTTCGCGGGTTGAAACGGCGAGAGCGGCACGTACTTGTTGCTTGGGCCTCGCAGCCTCAGGAAAGGAGCGGCGGCGTCCGCGCCGACGAGAAGTTCGACCAGGAAGCCCAGCCGTCGCGAGACCGCGGCCGTCTCGTAACGCTTCGTTGCTTTCACGAGTCGCGACAGCGGCATGCCGATTCTCATCGCACGGTCAATTGCCTCTGCTGTCTGCGGGAGGCTGACGCCGAACCGGCGGTCTGCAAGGCAATCGAGAATCGCTCGCTCCGGACGCGCGATCGCCGGCCCATCAGGACCAAGCTCGCCCCAAATCCGGTCAGGTGCCGATTCGACGTAGTAGACCTGCTCGCCCTGCCAGCTCCATTCGGCCAAGCGGCCCGCCGCCAGGACGACGACACGGAAGAAATGCTGATCGCTCAGGCCGGTCTCGGCGAGCGCCCGCCCAGCGGTAACGAGATAGGGGCGAGGGGTGACCGCGTCGAGAATGGCCAGCAGCCGCGCATCGCTCCCGCCCGTCGGGGCACCCAAAACATACGCGCCGCGGCGCACCTGCCGCAAACGCCCGTCGGCCGTCAACTGCCGCAAAGCGTCATGGCTCCTGCGCCTGCTGCCAGTCGACTCGTCAAGCGCTTCCATGTCCTCGTCGAGCAGGACGACCGGGTAGCGTCGCTGAGCGTTAGCCCGCCGGTTCAGCGCTATGAACGCTCGCTCAGGCAAAGGCCGGTCTGATAGTGGGATCACAGTCGAAGCCATATCCTCTTTCCCTGCACGATCTTACAACAATCTTGATATATCGCTCCGTAAAGGGGGAAAGCTCGTTTTCTGCATCGGCCGCTGCTCCGCCGGCCTTTAGAACGAGCTTCTACTGCCCGGGGCGGCTAGGTGTGCTCGTCACCGCGACCTCGTGATCGAGCTTGGCGCGCACTGGGGTCACCGCGTGCGCGGCCGTAGGAGCCTTCGCTCGGCTACCCCGACCCGGAGGCGTGCGGGTCGCCGCCGCTTGCCCACGGCAAGACGTTCAATCAGCTCGCACAGGTCGGCGTGAAGCGCCGCGGCATTGCCCGGGCGGTGCCGGCGTCTCGGGGACCTGCGGGCACAGGCCGGTAGCCTCGACGTCTGTGCTCCTGACCGTCACGACCACCCATCGCCCCGCCACCGATCTCGGGTTCCTGCTGCACAAGCATCCCGATCGTGTCCAGACGTTCGAGGTCCCGTTCGGGGAGGCGCACGTGTTCTATCCGGAGGCCGCCGAGGACAGGTGCACCGCTGCGCTCTTTCTCGATATCGACCCGGTCGGGCTCGTCCGGCGCGGTCGCGGGCCGAACAGCTTCGCACTAGCGCAGTACGTAAACGATCGTCCCTACGTCGCATCATCGTTTCTGTCGGTCGCGCTCCTGACGGTCTTCAAGAGCGCGATGGCCGGCGTGTGTAAGGGGTATGAGGAGCTGGCTGCCACGGCGATCCCGCTCGAGGCGGCGCTTCCGGTCCTGCCGGCACGCGGCGGCGAGGCGCTTGTCCGCGGGCTCTTCGAGCCACTCGGCTACGAGGTCCATGTGGACGAGATCGAGCTCGACCCGATGTTCCCCGAGTGGGGAAGCCGGCACGTCTCGCTTCGGCTCACTGGGGAGGTGCGACTCGCTGAGCTGCTGACGCACCTCTACGTGCTGATTCCCGTGCTGGACGACGACAAGCACTACTGGGTAGACGAGGCAGAGGTTGAGAAGCTGATGCGCCGGGGCGATGGGTGGCTGGCCGCTCACCCCGAGCGTGACCTGATCGTCCGTCGCTACCTGAAGAAGCAAGCGCGTCTTTATGCGCCTGCTCTGCTCGCTATGGATGAGGCAGCTCCGCCGGCCGAGGATCCGGACGCACCGGATCGGGAGGAGAATCTCGAGGGGCGCGTCTCGCTGCGAGACCAGCGCCTCGGGAGCGTCCAGGCCGTCCTCAAGGCGTCAGGGGCCCGACGGGTGCTGGATCTCGGCTGTGGCGCGGGCGCCCTGTTGACCCGTCTGATCAAGGAAGACTACGACCTGGTTGTGGGGGTGGACGTCAGCGTGCGGTCATTGGAAGAGGCCGCCCGTCGGCTGAGGCTCGACACCATGCACGATGCGCAGCGTCAGAAG
Organism: uncultured Solirubrobacterales bacterium; assembly: GCA_963804675.1. GTDB lineage: Bacteria > Actinomycetota > Thermoleophilia > Solirubrobacterales > Solirubrobacteraceae > Palsa-744. Next base: position 25,534 of record CAWDRI010000002.1, read on the forward strand.
ATCAGCCTCCTTCACACGGCGCTGACGTACCGCGACAAGCGGCTGAAAGGGTTCGACGCCGCTGCTCTCGTCGAGGTGATCGAGCATCTCGACCCGCCCCGTCTCGCTGCGTTCGAGCAGAGCATCTTTGGCTCGGCCCGGCCGACGACCGTTGTGGTAACGACACCCAACGCTGAGTACAACGTGCGCTGGGAGACTCTCCCGGCCGGCGAGCGTCGCCACTCTGATCATCGCTTCGAATGGACCCGCGAGGAGTTTGCCGTGTGGGCCGAGGGCGTCTCGTCGCGACACGGCTATGGAGTTCGCTACCTACCTGTAGGCCCCGTCGATGATGAGGTCGGACCGCCGACGCAGATGGCGGTGTTCAGCCGATGAGGATCGCGCTTCCGGACCCCAGCCTCGTCGTGCTCGTTGGCGCATCGGGCTCGGGCAAGAGCACGTTCGCCCGAGAGCACTTCAAGGCGACCGAGGTCATCTCCTCAGATTTCTGCCGCGGCCTGGTCTCGGATGACGAAAACGATCAAGCGGCTACCTCCGATGCGTTCGCTGTCCTGCACTTCATCGCGGGGCGGCGCCTGGCTCAGCCCCGGTTCACGGTCGTCGATGCAACGAACGTGCAGCGCGAGGCGCGCAAGCCACTGGTCGAACTCGCCAAGGCGCACGACCTGTTCCCGGTCGCGATCGTGCTTGACCCACCCGAGTCGGTCTGTTTGGAGCGCAACAGCTCACGGGCCGACCGTGCGTTCGGGGGTCATGTCGTCCGTAGGCAACGTACGCAGCTTCATCGCTCGGTCAAACACCTCAAGCGCGAGGGGTTTCGCAACGTGTGGGTGCTCGGCTCGCTGGAGGAGATTGCCGCGGTCGAGGTCACCCGGGCTCCCCTTTGGACGGACCGTCGCGCCGAGCATGGGCCGTTCGACGTCATCGGGGATGTTCATGGCTGCTACGACGAGCTGGTCGCTCTGCTTTCGCAGCTCGGCTACGCCGTCGCCCCGGACAGGGTTACTATCACGCCGCCGGGGGGACGGCGCGCGGTGTTCGTGGGCGACTACGGCGACCGCGGGCCAGACACCCCGGCGGTCCTGCGGTTGGTCATGGCGATGGCGGCAGCCGGCACGGCGATCTGCCTGCCCGGGAACCACGACGTGAAGTTGGCGCGCAAGCTCAAAGGGCGGGATGTCAAGGTCGCCCACGGGCTCGCTGAGACGCTCGAGCAGTTCGAGACGGAGAGCGATGAGTTTCGCGAGCAGGCTCGTGACTTTCTCGATGGTCTAGTGAGCCACGCGATCCTCGATGACGGGGCTCTCGTTGTGGCGCATGCCGGGATGAAGCAGGCCTACCAGGGCCGCTCTTCCGCACGTGTAAGAGATTTCGCGCTCTACGGAGAAACAACAGGCGAGACCGATGAGTTCGGGCTTCCGGTTCGCGGTCAATGGGCGGCCGACTATCGCGGGAGCGCGGTCGTCGTCTACGGGCACACCCCGGTGGCCGATCCTGAGTGGCTGAACAACACGATCAACATCGATACGGGCTGTGTGTTCGGTGGCAAGCTTACGGCTCTCCGCTGGCCCGAGCGGGAGCTGGTGTCCGTTCCGGCCCAGCGCGTCTACTACGAGCCTGCCAAGCCGTTCCTCCCGCCGGATGAGATCGCCGCCGGTGAAGACCAGCCCCGACCAGCCCAGCTGCTCGACATCGACGACGTTGCCGGCAAGCGGATCATTCAGTCGAGGCTGACGCGCGCGGTCACGGTTCGGGAGGAGAACGCCGCGGCGGCGCTGGAGGTCATGAGCCGCTACGCCATGGACCCGAGGTGGATCGTCTACCTGCCTCCGACCATGGCGCCAACCGCAACGTCCACTCGGCCTGACCTGCTGGAGCATCCCGCGAGTGCCTTTGCCGAATACCGCTCCGACGGTGTGCCGCAGGTCATCTGCGAGGAGAAGCACATGGGCTCGCGGGCGATCGTGATCGTCTGTCGCGACGCCGACGTCGCCAAAGAAAGGTTCGGTGTCGACAGCGGCGAGACCGGCGCGATCTATACCCGCACCGGGCGGCCATTCCTCTCAGGCCAAGCGGACACCGAGGACGCGCTTTCTCGCGTCCGGGCAGCAGTTGACGACGCCGGCCTGTGGAATGAGCTCGACACAGACTGGCTCGTGCTCGACTGCGAGCTGATGCCATGGTCAGCCAAGGCGATCGAGCTCATCAGGCGCCAGTACGCTGCCGTGGGCGCCGCGGCCCATGCGGCCCTCGCGGCCACCGTCGCGACGCTTGAAACAGCGCAGAGCCGAGGCCTGGATGTCGCGCCGCTGCTCGAGAAGCAACGCGGCAGGATCTCAAGCATCGACCACTACGTAGACGCGTATCGACATTACGTGTGGCCCGTAAACGGCGTCGAAGACCTCCGCTTGGCCCCTTTCCACGTCCTGGCCGGGGATACCGGGGTCTACTCGGACCATGACCACGGCTGGCACCTGGAACGCTGCGATCGACTCGTCGCCGCGGACCCCGCGTGGCTGCAAAGCACCGGCCGGCTCCTTGTCAACGTCACCGACGCCGAGCAGGAGGCGCTCGGCGTCGCGTGGTGGGAGGAGCTCACCGGCCGCGGCGGCGAGGGAATGGTCGTCAAGCCGATGAGCTTCGTGGCCCAAGGACGCAAAGGCATGGTCCAGCCGGGCATCAAGTGCCGCGGCCGCGAGTACCTGCGGATCATCTACGGCCCCGAGTACACCGACCCAAACCAAATCGAGCGACTGCGGTCACGGAACCTCGGTCGCAAGCGCGCACTCGCCGTCCGCGAGTTCGGGCTCGGGATAGAGGCGCTCGACCGGTTCGTCAGGCGCGAGCCGCTCTATCGCGTCCATGAATGCGTTTTCGGCGTGCTCGCGATGGAGAGTGAGCCCGTCAACCCGCGGCTGTAGATTGCAGTCTCGGAGGGCGCCACCTGGTTCGGCGCGCAACCCTGGCGATACAGGCATCTCAGCTCGCTCGGGACGTGACACGCTCAGCATCCGTTTGCCGACGTAGCATCAGCCAGCGTGATGGTGGACGACTCGGTGCGGTCTCCCGGCTGGGCGAGGCATGTCGACGACCCCGACGCATGGGCCGTCGAGCATCCGTGGCTTCTGGATGCGATCTTCGCCCTGTTTGATCGCGACGGCGATTGGCCGCAGATCGAGACTCTCCAGCGTGTCCTGGCCACCTCCGATCCCGCACGTGCGATCGCGGTCGAGCAGCTGGCGATTGACATCCCAAGCGAGCTGGGCTCTCGAAACGGGAATCAGTTCACGCTCACCGTTCGCGCGCTGTCGCACTGTCCTAGCCTCGATTCGTCACCAGGCGGCCGGGGTTGAGTTGGGCTGAGGCTTGGAACGTCCGCCTGGGCGGGGAGGATTGCGGTTGCGAAGCCTGCAATCCACCCGCTCAGGAGGTTCACCTTGAAGGTGATCGGAAGTGCGTCGTTGCGAACGGTAGATGTGGTGGCGGACGGCAAGGGCTTGTCGTCTCGTGCGGGGACGGCGCTGCTGGCGTTCGCGGCGCAGAGATTGGGTCTGACGGACGGCCTGAGCGCCGCTCTGGCGGGCACCCGTGAGCGGCGCTCAGGCCATGATCCCGGTCGTGTGTTGTGCGACCTGGCGGTGATGGCTGGCGACGGCGGACGATGTGTCTCAGATCTCGCGGTGTTGGCCGGTCAGCCCGCTTTGTTCGGGGACATCGCATCGGTTTCTACGGCGCGGAGGGTGTTGCTCTCGATCGGCGAGGCGGAGCTTGACCGGGTCCGCCAGGCGCGTGCCGTCGCTCGCGAACGGGCGTGGCAGCACGGCGCGGCTCCCGGGCGTGTGATCCTCGACTTCGACGCGACCCCGATCACGATCCACTCCGAGAAGGAACACGCCGCCGGGCATTACAAGGGCGCGTTCGGGTTCAACCCGCTGCTCGCCAGTTGTGGACGGGAGGTACTCGCGGGGGTCCTGCGGCCAGGGAACGCGGGCGCCAACAACGCCCAGGATCATCTGAGCGTGCTGGATCTCGCGCTGGAGCAGCTCCCGCAGAGCGCGCTTGATGGGGAGATCCTCGCACGCTCGGACTCCGCCGGAGCGAGCCACGACCTCGCGTCAGCCTGTCGCGAGTGCGGCATCCGGTTTTCCTTTGGGTACGCGGTCGATGAGCGGGTCAGAAAGGCGATCCTCGCGCTGGCAGAGACCGCATGGGCGCCCGCGGCGGGCCAGAACGGCGAGCCACGCGAGGGAGCGTGGTTAGCCGAGTTGACCGGCCACGTCAACCTGGCCTCTTGGCCGACTGGCACCCGGCTGATCTGCCGGCGTGAGCGTCCCCACCCCGGGGCGCAACTGAGCTTCACTGACGATGACGGGCACCGTTTTCAGTGCTTCATCACCGACCAGCAAGACCCAGACATCGCGGCCTTGGAGGCCCTTCACCGCCAGCACGCCGAGGTCGAGGACCGCGTCAAGACGCTGAAGGCGACCGGCGCCTCGCGCCTCCCGTTCCACTCCTTCAAGGCGAACGCCGCGTGGTTCGAGCTCGCCATGCTCGCGCACGACATCATGGTCTGGACACAGCAGCTCGTGCTCGACGGCGAGCACAAGATCAGCGAACCCAAGCGGCTGCGCTACCGCATCCTGCACGTCGCCGGGCAACTCACCCGCCACGCACGGCGCACCACGCTGCACCTCCCCGCCGACTGGCCCTGGGCCGCAGCGATCCAACACGCGTTCAAGCGCCTGCAAACGCTCCCTGCCTACGGCTGAGCCCCAGCCGCCGCGCACACCCACATCCAAGCCAACCCCGGCACCCCGCCGAAGATCACCCTGAGCGAAAACGGCCGCCAGGACCAGTCGAGCGCTCCCGAAGCAGCCCCCGTCGAGCCCCCTCCACCACCACACAACGCCAAGCCGACCAATCACCCACAAATCTCACCCCGCCGAGCGCCACCAACAGCTTCGTGACGAATCGAGGCTAGCGCGTCGGGGCTCCTTTCGGTCTTCGTAGCCGCTGTGCGAGAGGCGGCAGCCGTCTATCGCGCGAGCGATGAGGAGCACCGCGCGATGCTCTCTGGGTTCCACGTCAAGGACCGCCTCGAACTTGACGATGCCGCCTATCTTCGTCTCTCGATGCTCTTGTTTCGAGAGCTGTGGTTTTTCGGTAGCGGCGGCGGAAACCACGACGAGGATTGGCACTTTGAGATACGCGTTCAGATCCTGCTTGCCGAGCACGTTACGGACGTCGCCGAATACCTCGACGTCGTTGCCGCCTACCGGTTCGGGCCGCCGGCGGTCGAGATCTCCGGTGCGGCAGGTGACGTGGACACGCAGGCAAGAGTCGTCCGGCTGCAACGAGAATGGGAGCTAGGGGAGCAAATCGGGGCCGGTGGCTTCGGTTCTGTGTGGGTCGCCCATGCTGGCAACGAGGAAGCCGTCGCCAAGCTAATTCCTAAGGCGCCCGGTGCTGATCGAGAGCTGCTTTTCGTCGGGTTGGGTGATGCCCGGAACGTTGTCCCGATTATCGATCACGGCGAGTTCGAGGGAAACTGGGTGTTGATCATGCCGCGCGCCGAGAAGAGTCTGCGCGACCACATAGAGACCGCTTCCAGCTTCGACGGCGACGCGGTGCGTGGCATCCTGGCGGATATCGCATCGACGCTCGTCAACCTCGACGGTAGAGTCGTCCATCGAGATATCAAGCCAGAAAACGTGCTGCTCCTAGATGGGCGCTGGTGCCTCGCCGACTTCGGCATTTCCCGGTACGCCGAGGCGACCACGGCGGCAGATACGCACAAGTTCGCGATGTCACCGGCCTACGCCGCGCCCGAGCGATGGCGGAGTCAGCGGGCCACCGCCGAGACCGATGTCTACGCGGTTGGCATCATTGGCTACGAGATGCTCGGGGGCACGGCCGTTTGTCGGGCCGTCTGCCGAGGACTTCCGTGAGCAGCATCTACACGCGAAGCCTAAGTGCTCGGTTGCGTAAGTAAGGCTACGTATTAGCGTCTGGGTCTGGCCGTAGTTTGTCTGGCATCCTGTCCTCTTATGAGGGGGAGTTGATGCCCAGGCATAGCCCGTATCGGATCGAGTTGTCTAGTGAGGAGCGCGCGGTGTTGGAGTCGTTGGCGCGTTCGTATACGTTGCCGTATTGGCAGGTGATGAGGGCACAGATGGTGTTGATGGCCGCAGACGGTATGCGCAACGATCAGATCGCCGACCGGTTGCGCTGTGGGCGGGATGTCGTCTCGCAGTGGCGCAAGCGGTTCTTCGAGCAACGCATGACCGGCCTGGAGGACCGGCCCCGGCGCGGCAGACCGCCGACTTTTCCCCCCTCAAGTACGCGCTGAGGTGATCCGCCTCGCGTGCGAGCGGCCCTCAGACAGTCAGGTGCCGCTGGCGCGCTGGTCATCGGTAGAGCTCGCCCGCGAGACCGTCGCTCGCGGTATCTGCGAGCAGATCTCCGGCGTCACGGTCTGGCGCTGGCTCTCGCAGGACGCGATCAAGCCGTGGCAGTACCGCTCGTGGATCTTCCCCCGCGACCCCGAGTTCACCGCCAAGGCCGGCCGCATCCTCGACCTATACGCGGGGCGCTGGGAAGGCGAACTGTTGCATCCCGGCGACTATGTCGTCTGCTGTGACGAGAAGCCATCGATCCAAGCGCGGCGGCGCACGCACGCGACGCTGCCGGCCGCGGCGACCGTCAAGCGCGGGCAGCGCGTCGAGCACGAATACGAACGCGGCGGCGCTCTGTGTTACTTCGCCGCCTGGGACGCCAAACGCGCCAAGCTGTTCGATCGCTGCGACGAGAAGGACGGGATCGTCCCGTTCGACAAGCTGATCGAGCAGTTCATGAACGTCGAGCCTTACAGCAAGGCCCGACGCGTGTTCGTGATCGTCGACAACGGTTCAGCGCACCGCGGCAAAGCATCAATCAAACGCCTCCAAGGCAGGTACAAAAACCTGATCCTCGTACATACCCCCGTACACGCCAGCTGGCTCAACCAAGCCGAGATCTACTTCTCCGTCGTCCAGCGCAAGGTCCTCACCCCCAACGACTTCCCCGACCTCGCCAACCTCAAAGCACAACTACTCGCATTCGGCCGCCGCTACGAGCAGATCGCCGCCCCATTCCAATGGAAGTTCACCCGCCAAGACCTCGACCGACTCGCCCAGCGACTCAACCTACCCGCCACCAAAGCAGCCTGACCCACGAATACGTCGGCGAACTTTCGAGCCAGAGCACTAAGGCTCTCGAGGCAGCCGAGCCCGCGCTCGAGGCGCTTATCGAGGCGTGTTTGATTAAGGCGCCCGAGGCCCGCCCGAGCCCCGCGAGCCTCCTGGCGCGGATTGAAAAACCCAAGGCTGCCGGCTCGCCGGGTCTAGCGAGGCTGCAGGAGGCGAGCCGCAGTCAAATATCCCGTGAGGCTGAGGGCGCGCGGCTGGCGTCTGAGAAGGGGACCGAGGAGCAGCGGCGTGCCGATCTGTATGAGGCTGCGCGCGACAGCCTGCGCGGAATCGCAGATGGTGTGGTCGATGCGATCGAGTCTGCTTCAGAAATGTCGATCGCGCGTCAGCTGCCCGATGGGGCACAGTCGTTGAAACTGGGACCGGCTGAGCTTCGCATCTTGGCGTCGCGTCTCTGCTCAGCTGTGCCCACGGGCACTGGACGGCGAATTCCGTTCGATGTAGTGGCCAGCTCCGCGCTCGGAATCCACATCCCGCAAGACCGATATGGCTACGAGGGCCGCAGTCACTCACTCTGGTTCTGCGACGCAAGCTCGCGATGCAGGGATCGCGCAAGTCCTACCTCGAGGGCTGCGAGTCGATGCAGCGCATCCACATCGTGCCGGGCCTCGACGGCGCACCCATCGCAGTAGTCGAGCGTACGGATGTCGAAGCGCTCGCCGAAGCGATGCTGAAAGCCGGCAGGAGCGGAAAGACGGTCCGCAATGTGCTCACGTTCCTCCACAGCGTCTTCGAGCATGCCATCGACGAAGGCTGGTGCGTGGAGAACCCGGTCCGTCGGGCAACACGTCCCAGACGCCAGCGCGCCGGGGACGCCGAGCCGGATCTGCAGTTTCTGACGCTCGACGAGCTCGAGGCCGTTATCCGGGCGATACCCGATGAAACGGTCATCCGCAAGCCCGCGCCGACGCGGCGGGGGCGGCCCGGCCCGGCACCGCCGCCACCACCGGACGTGCTCGGCCCGGTCCTGCGTGTGCTCGTCCTGACAGCCGCGATGACTGGCCTGCGCCAATCCGAGTTGCTCGGCTTGCGCTGGCGCGACGTCGACTGGACCGCCCAGCGCATACGGGTTCGCAACGCCTTCACCCGCGGCGAGCACTCCTCCCGCGGCAAGTCGGACCTCTCGACCCGACGGTCGGTCCCGATGGCTGACCGCGTGCTCGCCGAGCTGGACCGCTGGTCCAAGCGCTCCCCCTACACGAGCGAGACGAGCCTCGTCTTCGCGCATCCGCAGACCGGAAACCCGCTTGACCGCACGAAGGTCACTCGGCGTTTCCAGGAAGCGTGCGCCGACGCCTGCGTGACGGTCATCACCTTCCACGAGCTACGGCACACGTTCGCCACTCGCATGGCCGCTCAGGGTGTGCCGCTCCGCAAGCTGCAGGAGTGGCTCGGGCACGCCGACATCAAGACGACCCAGATCTACATGCACTACTCCCCCGACGAGCACGAGGTCGAGATGGTCAACGCGGGCTTCTCCGGCGAGACCCTGGGGTCCAATTTGGGGTCCAAAGTGAGCGCAACTCACGAGCACTCAGACACACCAGGACCCAGTAAACACGGGGGCTGAGCACCCGCAGCAACCGGATCTCTCGGGCTGGGGGCCGGGCGGTCGCTGGTTCGAATCCAGTCTCCCCGACTAGAGGAAAAGCAAGTAGTAGAGCCAAAAACTGCGGCTAGCTCCCTCGCGAAAGAAAAGGCCCCACGGGGAACAATTTCTCGGACAACTTGCAAAGCATGGCGATTGCCTGCCACGTTGGCCGGCGATCAAGCCAGGGGGTTGCGATGGCCCTTCTCAAATCTCTGGCTCTCCGGAGCGAACGGTTCCGACCAACAGCTCGGAGGCCGCATCGGCACGGGATTATTTGACTTTATGCCCTGAGCAAATACAGCCATATAAAGCTATATACTCGTGGTGTGGACGAGGTCCTCAATCCCTACGCACCAGGCGCCGGTACGCCACCACCGGAGCTTGCAGGTCGCGATGGAGAGCAGACGAGTTTCGGTGTGCTGCTCAAGCGTCTTGCTGCCGGGCGTCCTGAGCAGAACCTTGCGTTGTGGGGACTTCGCGGCGTCGGCAAGACGGTCCTACTGAACCGCTTTGCTGCGGAGGCCGAAGAGGCCGGATGGGGCTCGGGCTACATCGAGCTGCGCGGCCGTGGACCGCTGCGTCCAGCGCTTGCTCAGGTGGCAGCGCAGGCCGCGCAGTCGCTCGCACAGCGGGAGAGTGTCCGGGAGCGGCTGCGCAGGTCGCTGTCGGTCATCAGCAGCTTCTCGGTCACAGCTATGCCCGCTGGGATCACGTTCAAGGTCGATGTCGCCCCGACTCCTGGACGCGGTGACAGCGGGCAGCTCGATGTCGATCTCCAGGATGTCCTGGTCGAGCTTGGCGAGACAGCCCGCGAGGCTGGCGGCGGCATCGCATTCTTCTTCGACGAGATGCAGTTCGCCGAGAAGGAGGACCTGCAGGCGCTGCTCGCGGCCTTCCATCGCATCGCTCAGCGTCAGCTTCCCGTGGCGCTCGTTTGCGCTGGACTGCCACAGCTCCCAGGCAGGCTCGCTGAGGCAAGCTCCTATGCGGAGCGCCTCTTCCAGTACGTCGAGATCGGTCGGCTCACTGAGGACGCCGCCCGAGCTGCGCTCACGCTCCCCGCTGAGCGCGAGGGCGTCGAGTACGAGCAGGCCGCACTCGACTTCATCCTCGCCCGAGCCGACCGCTACCCGTTTTTTCTGCAGACTTACGGGCGCTACGCCTGGCTGGTCGCCGCCAGCTCGCCGATCACCGACCACGATGCCAAAGCTGCCGACACGATCGCTCAAGAGCAGCTCGACAGCGGCTTTCACCGAGTACGCTTCAACCGCGCGACACCGGCTGAGCGCCGCTACCTGGCCGCGATCGCCGAGTTCGGCGATGGGCCGCAGCAGACCGCGAAGGTGTCAGCGCTGCTTGGCGCCGACCAGCGCCGCACCGCGCTCGTGCGCCAGAACCTGATCGACCTCAAGGGCCTCATCTACAGCCCCCGACGCGGCTACGTCAACTTCACGGCACCCCTCTTCGGCGACTACATCAGACGTCACCACCCACTCGAGTCGCTGCAGTAGGGCCGACGCCGTTCGGCGAGTTCGGCATGCTCGCGCTGGCTCGCATGGAACGGCGACGCATGAGCAAACATGGGGGCGCGCAAAGACCCGTGCGCTCGATCGCGGCGCTCGGCCGAGTAGATTCGCTGCCATGGTGCGGTTCAACCTGCTGGGCGAGCTTCGGCTCGAAATCGACGGGCGGGACGTCGAACTGCCGGCCAGTCGCAAGGCGAGGTTGCTCCTAGCGATGCTCGCGCTCGAGCGCCGAGCGCACGGCCGCAGCGAGCTGGCCGGCCGGCTGTGGCCTGATGTGCGCGAGGACAGCGCGCGCGCCAGCCTCCGTAACGCACTCGCGCAGCTGCGCGGCGCGCTCGGCCAGCAAGCCGACAGCGTGGTCCGGACCGAGCGCGGAGAGGCGATAGCGATCGCGCACAGCGTCAACACGGATATCGCCGGGGTCGACCGGCAGCGCCACGGCCGGCATGGTCGAGTACCGCGACCACCGCGAAGCAGGTGTCGGGCGTGCGAGACGAGGGCGCCCTGCTCGTCGTCCGAGGCGGCAGCGGGTTTGCGAACTGCGTCGCGCCTCGTTGCCGCGGAACAGCGCGGTGTGGCCGGGTGGCTTGCCCTACCTGCGATGCGGGTGGTGCGGATTAGCGACGTAGCTCTGCCTGTAGCCGGGTTGCGAGGCGGACGGAGGCGTCGATCTCGACTTGGCGGATTGAGACGCTCTCGACGCTGACCCCGAATGGGACGCCCGGAGCCTGTCAAGTCGTTTGAGACACTTGGTTGTCGAATTTAGTGAGCAGCCTCCTCTGTGGTTGGTTTGTTGATCCAGGTGGCGACTGGTAGCGCTGGTGGTCGTGGCGGCCGGCGGACGAACCGCTTGGGTGTCGCGGTGTAGGCGGCGGTGAGGACGCGTTGGCGTTCGGCGTGGAGCGCTTTGGCGTGGCCGTGGTGGACGGCGGCGGGGGTCATCAGGCCGATCCCGGAGTGGCGGTGGGAGTGGTTGTAGTAGTCGAAGAAAGCGCGGCAGAACGCGCGTGCTTGCTGGATGTTCTCGAAGCGCCGGGGGAACTCGGGCCGGTACTTCAGCGTCTTGAAGTGTGCCTCTGAGTAGGGGTTATCAGTCGAGGTGTAGGGCCGGTTGTGCGAGCGTGTCACGCCGAGGTCGGCGAGGAGGAACGCGACGGGCTTGCTGGTCATCGAGGTGCCGCGGTCGGCGTGCACGGTCAGCTGCTGTCGCGGGATCTTCTGCTGCTCGACGGCTTGGGCGATCAGCGCCTCAGCGATCGGGCCGGTCTCGCGGTGCTGGACGGTCCACCCAACGACATAGCGGCTGAACACGTCGAGGATCACGTACAGGTAGAAGTACGTCCACTTCGCCGGGCCCTTCAGCTTGGAGATATCCCACGACCACAGCTCGTTCGGGTGCTGGGCGAGCAACTCCGGCTTCGCATAGGCGGGGTGCGTGCGTTGATCGCGCCGCTCACGTACCTGCCCGCCCGCAGCCAGCAGTCGGTAGAACGTGCGCTCTGAAGCCAGGTAACGACCCTCGTCCAGCAGTGTCGCCCAGACCTGCGCGGGGGAGCAGTCGACGAACCGTTCGGAATAAAGCTCGGCGAGAACGGCCTGGCGCTCGGGCTCGGAGAGGGCTCTGGCGGGGACGGCGCGCGGCCGGCGCGGCCTGAGCACCGGCGGACGACGGCGACGGTAAATCGTGGCCGGGGCCGCGCCCAGCGCACGACACGCTGGGCGGGTACCGACGATCGGGGTGAGATCCTGCACGGTCTGCTCGATCATCTCTCGGTGCTCCCTGGCTCGATCGCGCCCCTGGGCTCGAGCAACTCGCCCAGAAGCGCGGAGACGTTTCCCTGCACCTCGATCACCTTGCGCGCCTTCGCGAGCTCCGTCTCAGCGCGCTCGGCACGCTTACGCAGCTTCGCGTTCTCGGCCTCCAACGGGTTCGACGGCTTGCGCCCCCGCGGCCGCGAGAGCGCCCCCAGCGCCCCCTCATCCCGCTGACGGCGCCACGTCACCAGATGCGAGGAATACAAACCCTCGCGCCGCAACAACGCCCCGACATCGCCCGGCGCCGTGCACCCGTCGGCCTCACGCAAGACCGCCAGCTTGTACTCAGCCGTGAACCGCCGCCGCGTCGCGCGCTCGGCGAGCTCGGGGTCCGGGACCCCCCCAGGCGCCCCGCGCCCGGCGACCCCTCCGTTCCGGTCGCCTACGGCTCCCTCCACTCCGGGCTCGCCGGAAGAACCATCCTGCTCCATCTCCAACATCGTGTCGTGCTCCATCCTCGCCCTCAATGGTCAGTAATTCCTTGATCATGAGCGTCTCACACGACATTGGCAGAGAGGGGCCGACGCGCCGGCAGAATGCGATCAGCTCGACGGCCGTAGCGACGGCTTGGTCGTAGGACGCTTCTAGTGGTTGCTCCGCTTAATTCGCGGTTTGTTGTAGGGCTCCTTTGATGTGCGCCGAATCGAGTCGCTGGTTGTCCAGCGATGATGGAGGTTCGGTATGGCTGCGCCAGCGAAGTGCATCGAGGTTCCAAACGAGGATCGGGCTGAGCTCGAGCGGATTGCGCGTTCGGCGACTGAGCAGGTGCGGATGGTCGAGCGCGCCCAGATCGTGCTCTGTGCGGCCGAGGGTCACTCGGCCGCTGTGATCGGCCGGATGGTGGGGTGCGCGACGGTCACCGCGCAGAAGTGGCGCTCGCGCTATGAGCGCGAGGGGATCGCGGGGCTCTTCGATTTGCCGCGACCCGGCAAACCGCTCACCTACTCCTGCGAGGAGCGGGCGCGGCTGATCGCCAAGGCGTGCACGCGCCCGTCGGACACGCCGGCGGGCCAGCGCCGAGAGCGTTGGACCTATGAGGAGCTCGCGGCGGAGGTTGGGATGTCGTCCTCGCACGCGCACACGATCCTTGCCCGCGCCGACATCAAGCAGCACCGGAGCGACTACTGGGTGATGAGCGATTTTGAGGACCCCGAGTTCGAGCAGCGCCTGAAAGCGGTCTGCGGCCTATACGTCGATCCGCCGGAGAACGTGCTGGTCGTCTCGATCGACGAGAAGACTGGCATCCAGGCCAAGGCGCCGACCAAGCCCGACACCCCGCCGCGCCGGGCAAAGCGCCACGGCGCGAGCACGAATACACCCGCAATGGCACGCAATGCCTGTTCGCCTGCCTGAACATCAAAGAAGGTGACGTGCTTGGGATGGCGTCGAAGACCCGTAACCGCCACGACCTGATCCGTTTCCTGGATCGCTGCGACCACGAGATCCCCGAGGTCGAGGGTCAGCAGATCGTCGCGATCTCGGACAACCTCTCCACACGTCGAACCGAGGAGGTGCAGGAATGGCTGGAGGCCCATCCCCGTTGGCGCTTTCAGTTCACCCCCACCCACGCCTCATGGCTGAACCAGGTCGAGATCTTCTTCTCGATCCTGCACAAACGCCTGCTCAAGCACGGCACCTTCACCTCAGAGCAAGACCTCGCCGAGCAGATGCTCGCCTTTATCGAGACCTACAACCAAACCGCCAAGCCATTCAAGTGGACCTACAGAATCGCCGGGATAAACCGGCAAGGAGACAGGAATGAAAGAGTCCGACACTGAAGGAGTAGCGACCCACAGTGGCCCCGAGTCATGCGCAGACGTCCGTGAGGGTGTCGGTGAAGCGTTGACAGGGGTACGTGCAGGCTGGGCTATTGAGCCGCGAAATCAACTCTTCGTGGGTGCCGACGTCGTTGTAGTTGGCGGAAGGCAACATCCCTGGCAGCGCTTTCGCGAGCTGCTGGGGGACCCCGCGCGGTCGAAGAACCTGTGCATGCACGGAATCTCCTTGCGCGAGAACCGGGAGGTCCCACGTTTGCCCGTCCAGATGATGGTAGGGCGGGCCGTTCAGGGAAGGCCAAGGCCATAAGCCTGAGATGCACGAGCGTGGGAAATCAGACAGCCCCGTAGTACCTGCGAAGCCGCCGAACAACGCCGCGCGAGCGGTCGCGGAGGTGGTGGAGGAAAGGGGGCTGGCCAAGGGGAACACGGCCAGCAAAACGCGCTCCGGACGCAGTGCCGGGCAGGGCGCGTCAAGTGCGCTGGATCGTGTGCGCCGAGTCGCACAACAGGACAAGGAAGCACGGTTCACGGCGCTCCTGCATCACGTCGATGTCGATCGTCTGCGGGCGGCTTATAGGGCATTGAGCCCGCGGGCCGCAGCAGGTGTGGATGGCGTGAGCTGGCAGTCCTACGGGCAGCAGTTGGAGGGGAACCTTCACGACCTGCACGCACGGCTGCACAGGGGAGCGTTCCGGGCGAAGCCGTCTCGTCGCAGTTACATCCCGAAGGCGGACGGGCAGCTTCGGCCGCTCGGTATCGCCGCGCTGGAGGACAAGATCGTCCAGCGCGCTGTCGTCGAGGTGCTCAATGCGATCTATGAGACGGACTTCCTCGGGTTCTCCTATGGGTTCCGGCCCGGGCGCGGCCAGCATGATGCGCTGGACGCGCTCGCAGCCGGGATTCTCAGGAAGAGGGTGAACTGGGTGCTCGACGCGGATTTCCGCGACTATTTCACCAGCCTCGACCATCGCTGGCTTGTGAAGTTTCTTGAGCACCGCATAGCGGACAAACGGGTCCTGCGCCTCATCCAGAAATGGTTGAGCGCAGGAGTCATCGAGGACGGGGCATGGACGGCGAGTGATGAGGGGACGCCGCAAGGGGCATCGGTTTCACCGCTCCTGGCAAATGTCTACCTGCACTACGTCCTTGACCTATGGGTCCAGCAGTGGAGGCACCGTCATGCGCGCGGCAATGTGATTATCGTGCGCTGGGCGGATGACTTCATCGTTGGCTTCGAGTATCGAGACGACGCCGAGCGGTTCCACTCCGATCTTCGCGCACGACTGGCGGAGTTCTGCTTGGAGCTAAACGCCGAGAAGACGCGCCTGATCGAGTTCGGGCGGCTCGCCGCCCTGGATCGCAAGGCGGGTGGCCTCGGGCGGCCTGAAACGTTCGATTTCCTCGGCTTCACGCACATCTGCGCGAAGACCAAGAAGGGACGCTTCAAGCTCAAGCGCATCACGATCTCAAAGCGGATGCGGGCAAAGCTACGCGAGGTCAAGACCGAGCTGATGCGACGCCGGCATCTACCCATCCCCGACCAAGGGCAATGGTTGGCAAGCGTGGTGCGAGGGCACTGCGCCTACTACGCCGTGCCTGACAACGGCGACGCGGTAAGAGCCTTCCGCGACCAGGCCGCAAAGCACTGGTACCGGGCGCTACGGCGCCGCAGCCAGCGCAACCGCCTGGACTGGAAGCGCATGGACCGCCTCGTCACCCGATGGCTACCCCGCGTCCGCGTGCTGCATCCCTGGCCCGACGAACGATTCGACGCCCGCACCCAAGGCAGGAGCCCAGTGCGCTAGCAGTGCACGCTGGGATCTGCGCGGGGGGCCGCCAGCAACGGCGGTCCCTACCGCGATCCGGCAAGGTGCTCGAGGCATAAACCCGCGAACTACCCGGAGCGACCACTAGGGGTGTCCTCCGCGTGGCGCAGCTCGTTCTCGATCCAGCGCGGCACATCGACACCGAGCCACTGAACGAACTCCAGTGTCTTCACCGACCCGCAGACCGAGAACGTAAAGACGATCGGCGCCGGCCCCAGGCCACGAGCGGCGCACTCGTAGTGATAGTCGGAGACCAGGTCCTTCGCGGCGTTGACGTCATAGACGATCTGGGTGACAAAGAACGAGCAACCTGCAGCCTGCTTCGCAAGCAGACGGAGGTGCTCCGTGCCTCCGCGCGCGTGGCGCTCTGGGATCGCCACACCTCCGAGCAGGAGATCCGGGCGCACCTCACTCCGTAGTTCGTAGGCCCGCGGCAGAGAGGTCGCGACCGGCTTTTCACGGGACGACGCACCGACGAACACCGACAGCGCCTGGGTTGGGGGTCTGTTCGCTGAGCCACGACTGAAGCTGTTGCTCTGGGTACTTGCTGACAGCGCGGTACACGATTGCGGGTACCTCCAAGCCGACGAGATCGCGAGCGAGGTAGTCGGCGGGGTCCATCGTGGGCAGGAACGGAAAGGGCCGTTCCTCGGGATTGCGGTCGCTCTCGTCATCAATGTCGTAGAGCACGAGGCCGTCGATGCCCACGGGGCGCAGGCGCTCGAGCGTCTTCGCGGCGATCCGACGGGCGTGCTCCGGTTCGGTCGTCAGGCGCGGTGGCGTCAGCGCGAAGAGCAAGAACTCACCCGTTCCCTCCGCAATGCGCCGCTGCAGCTCCACGCGCCGAAGCGTAGCCAAGCGCCTGTGCACTACGACTTGGCGCCAGCGGCTGTGGCCTCCGCTAGCAGCCACGCAACGCGGTGTCTCGCCTGCACAAGAGTCGCGTCGAATGCTGCTTGGACGCGCCATCCGGCGTGAGTCGCCGCGACTCACGCGAATCAGGACGACCGTGCCGTAGCCAATCGCGCCCGGTCCAACACGCAGCACGGCCCGGGAGTGGGCTTCACGGCGAGTGCTCGCCGCTCTCGACCCTCGCCTGTCGCTGACCCCCGAAGGCCCGCACTCAGACCGGACGGACCCGCCTCGCTACGTGGGCAGGGCACCGTGCGGCAGATTCGGTCGCGCCGCTGCCTTGGACGACGTGCAAGCACCGGCGCGCACGGGCTGATGACGATTGCTTTGCGCGACGGAAGCGGGCGTCTGGCTTCGCTCGGCCGAGCCGCTCGAATGTCGCCCTAAACGGAAGCGGCGGCCTCGGGCAAAGGGACGCCTCCCGTCAGACGAGGGCGGGCGTCGTCACCGATGTCCGCGCCCGACGGGACTAGAACGCCGACGATGGCCTTCAGCACCCAGCCCGGCCGGCGCGGGCGCTGCCGGCAGGTCGTGGGCCGCCGCTGAGGCCCGCCGGCCCGCACGGCTGCAAGTTTCCTGGCCAGTCGGGCAAGGGATCTCTGGAGGTCTTGGTTCGAATAGTGTCCAAGCAGGCCGATAGGTTCATGTTCCGCGAAAAGCAGCGAAACGGGCGAAGATGCCCGTAGACGCTGGGCTTCGCGTGGGTGGTTTCGCGCATGTTCGCGGCTGTTCGGGGGTCTCGGTGACCGCAAACAGACCGCAGCCGAGCACAGACGGACCGCAAGCGGACCGCAGCCGTTGCCCCGCCGGCAGCAGTCAAAGGTGGTTCATGGGCCGTGGCGGTGCCGGCACAGTCTAGGGGGGCGAGGTTCGGCGCGTGCAGGCGGGGCCGTAGGGTGTGTGTCTGTGTATTGGGATCGGACCAGGCGCATATGAGCAAGCTCACCCTTCCGCAGCTCGAGCGGCACCTGTTCACTGCGGCATACATCCTCCGCGGCAAGATGGACGCCTCCGAGTTCAAGGAGTACATCTCCGGGATGTTGTTCTTGAAGCGCAGCTCGGACCAGTTCGAGGACGAGCGGGAGCGTGTCGTGGCGGGCCGTCTGGTCGTGGGTGGGCTTGAATTCGAGGTCCAGCTGTCCGGCGCGCGGCGTTCGATCGGTCTCACTGTCGATCGCGACGGATCCCTGATCGTGAACGCGCCCCGCGACAGCGATGAGATCGACCTCGCTGCATTTGCGCATGAGAAGCGCATGTGGGTCTACAAGAAGCTCGCCGAGAAGGATCTGCTGCTCTCGCATCGGCCTACCAAGGAGTTCGTGAATGGCGAGGGCTTTACGTACCTCGGGCGATCGCACCGTCTCCTCCTCGCCGATCGGCATGCCGCCGCGGTGAAGCTCGAACGTGGTCGGCTCGTCATGCGCCGCGACGTCGCGATGAGCGACGAGAGGGCACACGCGATGATCGGCTGGTACCGCACGAGAGCGGTCCGGTGGCTCCCGCGGCGGGTGGAGCCGTGGGCTCGCCGACTTGGAGTCGCGCCAGGGCCGCTCGACGTGCGAGATCTGGGCTACCGTTGGGGCTCTCTTGGCAAGCACAACCGCGTGAACTTCCACTGGGCGACGATCCAGCTGCCGGCAATGCTCGTGGACTACGTGATCGTTCACGAGCTTGCGCACACAGAGGAGCCGAACCACACCAAGGCGTTCTGGAGCCGTGTGGAGAGAACAATGCCGGCCTTCGAGCGAGCAAAGCATGAGCTGGCGCGCGTCGGCAGCGGACTTTGGCTGGGTGAGACGAACGGCATTGATCGAGCGACGCAGAGGGAGGGGGCAGCATGAGCGAAAAGCCGGTGGTCGACGTTGACCGGATCGACGGGAAGCCACGGACAGTGCGCGAGCTGTTCACGTCGCGCAAGTACAGCGTTGACTACTACCAGCGGGAGTACGCTTGGACGCAGGCGAATGTCGTCGAACTACTTGAGGATCTAAGCGGTCGGTTCCTGGACTCGTGGGACGAGAGCCACGAGCGCGAGGACACCTTGACGTATCGCCCGTATTTTCTTGGCCCGATCGTCACAAATAACAGGGGCGGAATGCTTTTCTTGGTCGATGGCCAGCAGCGGCTGACCACGCTGACGCTTCTTCTGATCTACCTGCTTCATCTGCAGAATGGTCGCGCGCAACAAGATCAGGTCGATGTGGGTGCGTTTGTAGCGTTGACACGCGTCGGAAAATGGAGCTTTAACCTCGATGTCGAAGACCGACGCGACTGCATGCAAGCACTTCTCGAAGGCGTGCCGCCAGTGGTAACCGACGGGGACGAGTCTGTCGAGAACCTTTGGGCGCGGTACCAAGACATCGAGCAGCTGTTTCCCCAGGAGCTGAAGGACCGCAAGCTCCCCTTCTTTGTCGACTGGCTGTTGGAGCGAGTAGCAGTGGTCGAGATCGCCACGTCAGATCAGGAGATGGCGCTCGAGATCTTCGAGACGATGAACGACCGCGGCCTTCGGCTGACTACGACAGACATGTTGAAGAGTTATTTGCTGGCGATGATCCGTGATCCGGAAAAGATCGAGTCTGCGAATCGCTTATGGCGCTCGCGCATAGTTGCGCTCGCCAACGTCGTTGACAAGGGAGATTCCGATTTTATTCGTAACTGGCTGCGGTCGAAGTATGCCGAGACGATTCGTGAGCGCCGAAAGGACGCCGTGCCGGGAGACTTCGATGTCATTGGAACGGCCCCGCACAAATGGGTGCGTGACCACCGCAGCGACATCGGCCTTCGCAAGGCCGGGGATTACGCATCACTCGTGGAGCGCGATTTCGACCGGCTCTCGAATCGATATGTCGAACTGCTCCGAGCAGCACAGACGTTGACGCCAGGATTCGAGGAGGTCTTCTACGGCGCATGGAACGGCTTTACATTCCAGTACCCGCTGATTCTCGCCGCCATCTCCCCTGCCGACGACGACAAGACGTTTAGGGTGAAGACCCGCATGGTTGCTGGATGGGCCGACATCTTTGTCTCGCGGCGCATGGTGAACTACCGCAACTTCGGATACTCAACGGTCGCCTACACGATGTTCAATCACATAAAGGACATACGGGACTTGGATGTGGCAGAGCTCGCCCAGGTTCTAGGTGCGAAGGTTGCGGAGCTTGATGATGGGTTTGGCGCCGTCGCCAATCTTGGGTTGCATCAGCGCAACGGGAACCAGGTTAGGTATCTGCTTGCGCGTATGAGCGCATGGCTTGAGGCACAGTGCGGCGGCACGCTCACATTTGCCGACTTTGTGAGTCGGTCACGGAAGCATCCGTTCGAGATAGAGCACATCTGGGCAAACCATGCCGAGCAGCATCCGGAGTTCCCGGACGAGCAGGCATTTGCCGAGCAGCGCAACCGCTTCGGAGGCCTTCTGCTACTTCCAAAGGACTTCAATGCGAGCTATGGAGACAAGCCGTACGAGGTCAAGCTTCAGCATTACTTTGGGCAGAATGTGCTCGCCAAGTCGCTGCACCCGAAGTGCTACGAGCATCACCCGACCTTTCTTCGCCTTCGAGATGAGCGCGGCCTCCCATTTGAGCCAATACCGGACTTCACTGTTGAGTCGTTCACAAAGCGACAATGGCTTTATCAGCGGGTGTGTGAGGAGATCTGGGATCCGGCGAACTTCGGCATTGATGTAGCTGATGCGCCAAAGCTTGGGTCCACCGAGGAGAAGCAACCGCGGTACTACGGCGTGGGCATCAAAGACCTTCTTCGCGCCGGCTTGCTCGTAGCTGGGCAATCGCTCGTCGGGACACAGAACGGCGTGACATGCTCCGCGACGGTGACGCCAGACGGGCTGGTTGAGCTGCACGACGGGCGACGCGGAGAATCGCCATCGACCATGGGGGCAGCCGCACTTGGGATCAAAGCTTGCAACGGCTGGCACTTCTGGCAAACGGAGACGCCAAGAGGTCTGGCCCGACTGACGCGCGTGCGCGACGAGTACCTCGAACGCGAGCGTCGTTGAGTTCGATCCCTGCGTTGCGGTCGCCTACGGCTCCCTCCACTCCAGGGTCGCCGGCTCCGTCCTGCTCCATCTCCAACATCGCGTCGTGCTCCGTTCTCGCCCTCAAAGGTCAGTAATTCCTTGATCATGAGCGTCTCACACAGCATTGGCAGAGAGGGCGCGCGCATGGCCGAAAAGACGCGGACACGATCGCGGCGATGTACCGGTAGTGGCGCCGCATCGCCTGGGAGCCACCCATCGGTGCTACCAGCGAGTGCTACCATCGTCTGATGGCTGCACGTCATCCTCGCCTTGGCGTTGAGCGCGACCCGGAGATGGAGCGCGCGCTCGCGCTCACGCAACCATTGCTGGACCCCGCTGAGACTCGGTCGGCTGCCGCCCAGATCAGGGCGCTGACGCTGCGCGGCGCACGGTCGGTACTGGCTACCGCTGACGAGTCCTCGCGGCTGCAGGCGCGACTCGTTGAGCGCTACGGAGCGACACCGGCCCGAGGCGATCTGCTGGACCTGGATACGCTGGCGGCGGACCCGCATGGGGCGAGCGCGACGCCGGCGAGCGACGCCTTGCAATGGGTTCGCGGCGAGTGAGCGCCGCCTACCTCGACGCATCCGCCCTGGTCAAGCTGTTCAAGGAAGAGCCGGAGACCCAGGCTCTGCGCCAAGCGCTCGCGCGCTGGCCGGTTCGCCTCGCAAGCGAGCTGATCCGCGTCGAGGCGATCTGCACGGCACGACGACTCGGCGACCCCGCAGTGCTCGAGCGCGCGAAGACGGCGCTTATCCGCTTGACCTTGCTGCCCCTGACCGCTGAGATCATCGACCTTGCCACCGGCGAGCATCGGCCAGCGCTCCGTGCGATGGACGCACTCCACCTGGCGAGCGCGCTGTCCGTCCGCGAGGAGCTCGGCGCGATGTTCGTCTACGACACGGACCTAAACACCGCAGCTGGTCACCACGACCTGAACCCGCTCGCACCAGACTGAGCCGCCGCAACCTGCCGCGCCGCGGCGGATGAGAGCGCCGGCGCGCTCGGCAATCGCGACCACGAGGCGCTGGTGTTGCCACCGCCAACGCCAGCGTGGACAGCGAGCTCTGCGTCCGCGGAGCAGGCGTGCAGCGCGTCGTCAACGCCTCGGTAATGCCGACGGTGCCTCGCCCATGTGGCAGCTCCCGATGGGGTGGTCCGGCTGCCTCGTCGTTCCTCGCGGCAGTTAAGGGTACCATCATCATAGCTTCCTCATCTGAGGTAACATGAACCCAGGTCATGTTCGCTCAACGCTTCGAACCACACCCGCGATCCGCTCAGCGACGCTCGTGGTGAGTCTTGGCGCACCCGCCGAGCGAGGGCCCAGAGCGCCATCCGCCTACGGCGGCCTTGGGCGCCGCCTGCTGCATTCGAGGCTGCTCGAGGCGCTGGCCTACCCGCACGGTGTCGATCGCTACGTCGAGCTCCTACGCCCGCTCCTGTTGAGGAGCGAGGTTCGCGCCGAAGTGACCGCCATCCGTCACCAGACGTCGAAAAGCGTCACGCTCACGCTCCGCCCGAACGAGAACTGGCATGGCTTGCGCGCCGGACAGTTCGTGAACGTCAGCGTCGAGGTGGACGGGGTCCGTCTGTCGCGGCCTTATTCGCCTGCGGGCTCCGAGCACACCTCGGCAGGCGAGCTCGAGCTGACCGTCTCGACCCACCCGCAGGGCCGGGTCTCCCAGCACCTACGCCATCAGGCCCAGCCGGGAATGATCGTCTGGTTGACGCAGGCGCAGGGCGAGTTCGTGCTTGCGGACCCGCGCCCGGAGCGCGTGCTGCTGATCAGCGGAGGGAGCGGAATTACGCCCGTGATGGCAATGCTGCGAACCCTCTGCGAGGAGGGTTTCGAGGGGGAGATCGGCTTCCTGAACTACGCTCGCTCGAGCGAGCTTGCGCTCTACGGGCCTGAGCTGACTACGCTCGCGCTGCAACACAAGCGCCTGCGGGTCGCCAGGGGCTTCACGGGCGCGCGGGGAGCCGAGCTGACCGGGCGCTTTTGTCGCAAGCACCTGCGGGCCGTCACCTCAGAGCACTCGGATGCGGCGACGTTCCTCTGCGGGCCGCCCGCCCTGATCGACTCGGTCTGCGGCGTGTGGGAGCAAGACGGCCTGCCCGCGCCCGCCGTGGAGAGCTTCACCGCGCCCGCCTTGAGCTTCGACAGGGACGCGGCCGAGGGCGTCGTTCGCTTCGCCGTCAGTGGACGGGAGGCCGCCAATAGCGGCCTCCCGCTGCTCGAGCAGGCCGAGGACGTCGGCTTGACCCCAGACCACGGGTGCCGAATGGGCATCTGCAACACCTGCAGCGCCCGCAAGAGCAGCGGGACCGTGCGCAACGTCATCTCCGGTGCGCTCTCAAGCGCCGGGGAGGAGCAGATCCGCATCTGCGTGTCCGTGCCGATCGGCGACGTCGCGCTCGACCTCTAGAACCCAGAAGGAGCAAGCCATGACCGCCCCCACGCCCAGCCTGACACCAACGCAGCTCGAGACCTTCGGTGAGGATCTCGACGCGATCCGCGCCCGCGTCGTCGCGGACCTTGGCCAGCGCGACGTCGACTACATCAACAGGCTCATCCGCGTCCAGCGTGGCCTGGAGGTCGCGGGCCGCGGCCTCCTGTTCACCGGCTTCCTGCCGCCCGCGTGGCTCGGCGGCACCGCCGCGCTGTCGCTGTCGAAGATCCTCGACAACATGGAGATCGGCCACAACGTCATGCACGGGCAGTACGACTGGACCGGAGATCAGCGCCTGAATGGCAAGACGTTCGAGTGGGACACCGCGTGCCCCGCCGACCAGTGGCGCCACTCGCACAACTACATGCACCACACTCACACGAACATCGTCGGTAAGGATCGCGACATCGGGTACGGCATCCTGCGCATGTCCGAGGACGAGCCATGGCGTCCGTACTACCTCGGCAACGCGCTCTACGCGGCGCTGCTCGCGACGTTCTTCCAGTACGGGGTCGCGATGCACGATGTGGAAGCCGAGCAGATAGCCGCCGGCGCCGGCGCCCTGGACGAGGAGAGGCGTGAGAAGCTGCGAGCCGTCTGGCGCAAGGTGCGTGGCCAGACGCTCAAGGATTACATGCTGTTCCCCGTGCTGTCGGGCCCGTCGTTCCCGTTCGTGCTCGCGGGCAACGCCACCGCAAACCTCACCCGCAACCTGTGGGCGTTTACGATCATCTTCTGCGGCCACTTTCCGGACGGAACGCAGCAGTTCACCGAAGAGGAGACCGCAAACGAGACGCGTGGTGAGTGGTATTACCGACAGCTACTCGGCTCGGCCAACCTCACCGGCGGGGATCTCTTCCACATCCTGGCAGGAAACCTCAGCTTCCAGATCGAGCACCACCTCTTCCCCGACCTGCCCGCTCACCGCTACAAGGACATCTCAAAGGATGTGCGCGAGATCACCGACCGCTATGGCATTCCCTACAACACCGGCCCGCTGCACCGCCAGTTCGGGAGCGTCGTGCGCAAGATCGCAAAGCTCGCGGTGCCACCGCGCCAGTGGCTCGGCGAACAGCTCGGCGGCGTCGCGAGCGCCATCGTGAGACCCGCCCTCTCGCTCCGAAGCCGCCCGGCTCCCGCCGCAGACCATAGCGCGAGCGCCGTCGGGGCGTCCGACCAGCAGCTCGTTCGCGCCGCGTGAGAGCACGGTCCCGGCGAAGGCTCGGACCCCGCCCCCTTGGCCCTACGCCCGCCCAAAGTGGTAGCGCAGCAGCAGGTACACCTCCCGCGTGGGTTCCTGGGTCAGTACGTCGTCGGCGGCCAGGCTCACACTCGCCGCCCCGGCGGCGCCGCTGAGCTCGTTCGAGAGCTCTCCCAGATCCACATTCGCCGGCGTCGAGGCGGCGATGCCCTCGCCGTCGGCGGTATATAGCGTGAGCGCTTCGATCGTCAGTTTCCTTGCGCCCTGCACCATGTAGGGGAACAGTTCACGCGTGATCGTCGCCGTGAACTGCGTCCCCGCGCCGCCGTTGACGAAGACGGCCCACTCGGTCGGGAATTCGAAGCGCAGGCTGAGCAGCAGCGCCTGGCTGCTCTGTTCGGCGGTGTCGAACATCGCCTGCAGTTCCTTGGTCGCCTGCGAGCCGAGCGGGTCGCCGGCCTCGCGCGCGGTGTAGCGGATGTGGAGGATCACGTCGCTGATCGTCGAGTAGTCGAATGCCGGCAGTTCGCTGGGGAGCGCGAGGTTCCAGGCGCTGATCGCGCCGGCGCCCTCGAACGGCAGAAAGCGCTCGTCGCGGAGATTCGTTTCGAACATGCCGCTGTCGTTGGTAGCCGCGCTCGTCACGATCACGTCGGTTCACCCGAAGTAGTCGACGAAGCGTTCGTCTTCCTGGCCGCTGCGCGCGTAGGCGCCGTCGGCGAGCAGCGAGGAGGTGCGTACCGAGCTGCTCTGGAGTGCGACCGTGCAGTTGATGCTCGTATACGGGCCCACGACGCTTGGGATCGTCACGCTGAGGTTCTTGATCCGCCGCATGTAGTGGCCCGGGCAGCCGAGGTCGTAAAACCACTCGGGAACGCTCACCGTGCACGCGCCCGTAATCTTGAGCGCGAGCAGCGCCATCGGGTCCAGCTGGCGCAGCGAGACGTGGCTGGTCAGCTCGAGCTCGCGTTTGTTGTTGTCGTAGAACGCCATCTCCATGCGCTTCACGTCGAGGTGCAGCGCCTCGCCCGAGAGCAGCCCCTGGTGGCCGGAGTCCCAGTAGTTGAACTGAATGAACTGGGTCGAGTCGAGCTCGGGGCGCATCAGTTCCTGCTTCATCGTCAGTTCCGCCTGGCGCGCGGTTTCCGTGGCGAGCCGGTAGTACTGGTAGTAGAGACCCGACAGCTCGCTCTGCATCCAGGTGTAGAACGCCGCGCGCGTGAACTTGCCCTGCAGAAAGCCGAGCACTTCCTGCGCCTGTTGCACCTGGGTTTTGACGGTCGTGTAGTTGTGGTTTGCGACCTGCTCTGCGATCAGCGAGGCGATCAGCTGGCTGCCGATCTGCATCAGCTCCTCGGCGGCGAGGTTCGCCTGCAGCGTCCAATCGTCCACGCGGCGCTGATAGCCGGCCTTTTTGTCGGACATGCCGGCCTGGTCGGTGTACCACGCGGCGGTCGTCTCGAGCACGTCGGCGGCGATTTTCGCGAGACCCGCGAGCACCTCGCCGGAGGTGATCTGCGAGCTGCCGCCCACGCCCCAGAAGGCGAACTTCATGTTCAGGCTCGGGATCGGCTCCAGCGCAGCCGCGGTGGCATTCGAGACGTTGGCCGCCAGGCGCGAATCCCTGGCCGTCGGCAGGTCCATGTTGAGCGAGCCGTCCTCTTCCTGATTCAGGTACAGCTGCCCCTGGCCGGTCGCGCCCGCGGAAGTCGAGGGGGAGGACGTGCCAGAGGGCCACTGCTGGGCGTTGTATTTGAGCGTCGCCACGTCCACGTCGTACGTGCGGACGAGCGCGCTGTAGGCGTCGTCGAAGTTTTCTTCGTTGAGCTCTCTGCGGTCCGCGCTCAGTGCCGTCGGGACGGTGCCCGGGTCCGGCTCCAGGTTGAGCAGCCGCAGGTAGTAGCTATAGCGTTCCATCACGGCCGCGCGCGACTTCAGCAGGCCGTTGGTCGTCTCCTGGGCGTGCCGCCACTCCAGGAAGCGCACGTTCTGCAGCAGCTGCTGGAGGTTCACCTCGTTGCTCTGGCGCATCGCCGCCAGCTGCTCGGCGTTTTCCTTCTCGATCGCGGACAGCAGCGCGGCGCCGAAGGCGCGCACCTCGCCGGCGAGCTCGAGCGACTTCTGGATCAGCGGCAGCGAGCGCACCGGCCCGAGCGGCTGGTTGAGCCCGCCGACGATGCTTCCGATGTCGAGCCCCGCGGCGGCCGCCTTCACGAGCATGCCCGGGTCCAGCGGCGGGGCGAACAGCGGCAGCTGCTGGAAGACGCCTTCGATGTTCTCGCTGTTGCGGATCTTGAACAGGCGATCGGCGATCGTGTCCCAATATGCCAGCAGCTTCTGGTTCGGCGGGATGCAGAAGTACAGCGAACGCCCGATGCCGAAGAGGGCGCCGCTCTGGTCGTTTTCCGCCGCGCCCGCGACGGGCGTCGGGGCGAGGTTGAACGGGAACTGCGCCTCGAGTTCGACCATCGCGTTGGACATCCGGTCCAGGCCGGCCTGCTTGAGTTGCCGGAAGTTCCGCTTCGCGCTTGTCCCCGGCGCCGGCATCTGTTGGCCCTTGGGTCCGGTGAAGTTCGCGGCGAGCACGTAGCAGAGCCTCGCTTCGTTGATCGTCTCCTGCGTATCGGCCAGGAACAGGGTGTCGCCCCACGCGATCAGGTTGTCGAGGTACTTCATAACGACGTACCACTGATAGGCGCTCGGCCGCGTCCGCGCGACGACGTGGGGCTGGAACGGGTTGGCGAGGATTGCGTTGTAGCCGGTGATCACTTCGGCGGCGCCCGGCGCGTTGGGCGTGCTCAGCAGTTCGAGCAGGCTATTGATGTTCGGTGGCGGCACCGGGTCGCCGTTGAAGACGAACGACCGCCAGAAGCGCTCCGGCGGCGCGAGCTTCGTGTCGGTGCTCGTCGGGTCGAGCACGAGGTGAAACCACTGCTGCGCCTCGGCGAAGCGCTGGTTGTTGCTGAGGTGCACCGCGACCATCACCGGAATGTGATACAGCAGCTCCCAGTTGTAGTTCGCGTATGGGCCGGCGATCGAGACGTCGATCACGCCCGGCTTGATCTCGACGGACATGTCCGGTTCGGAATGTGGGTTGGGTTCGTATTCGGGCTTGGCGTAATCGAGCTCCAGTCCGGCGAGGAACTCGCGGTTGAGCATGCCGGGCACCGAGCTCTCGTTGAGCTTCTCGATCAGGTTGCGCACGAAAGGGTGGAAGAAGCTTTCGAAGTCGTACTCGTAGGTTTTCGGCAGCGAGCTCTGGATCGCTTTCAGCGTCGCCGTGGCGGCGGCGCTGTGGAAGCCCGTCGTCTGCTGGTCGATGCTCGCCATCACCGCTCTCCTTGATCCTCGACATTGGTGCTCGATCCCGGAGCGCTGCCCGTCAACGAGATCGCCTGCCCGTCGTAGGTGACGGTCCCCGGCGAGCTGAGCGCCGCCGCGATGTTGGTGTTGGGGAGCTGGCGCTGCAACGAGCTCGCGCCCGCGCGTGCCGCGGCCAGGGCTGCTTCTGAGGGCGAGGGCTCGGCCACCGATCTGCCGAGTATCAGCGGCGGGATCGAGCGCGGCGCGAGCGCCTGGGCGAGCGGGATGCCGAAGCCTTTGTATTTCACGAACTGCACAGTGGTCTGCGCCGCTGTGACGTAGAACATGTGGCGGCGGTTCTCGTAGACGAACGGGACATCCCAAGCATCCGCGAGGCCGGGCTGCGCTTGGATGAAGCGCGGCACCCACGTGTAGCCGAGGACGGTTTTGCTGAAGCTCTTGCCGGCGGCGTCGCCGTAGGCGATCGTGAAGTCCCCGGGTTCGATGGCGCCGGTGTAGGGCGAGAGCACGGGTTCGAGCACGCGGCTCGGCTCGGGGCGCACGAGGTTGAGGAGCCCGATCGACGATAGCGTGAAGAGTTCGGTGGGAAGACCGAGGTCGTCCATACGCACCGGCAGGCTATGGGAGTTGTGGAGCAGGAACCCGCCGAGCGTGGCGCCGCCCTGCTGGTTGACGATCGCCAGGACCAGCGCGTCGCTCGGGATACTCGGCAGCGCAAACCAGGCGGGCACGATCTGCAGCAGCGACCGCATCCCCGTCTGCTCGAAGGACCCCGGCCCGTGCGCTTCGAAATAGCCGAGCCGCTGTCCTTCTTCGCCGCTGAGCGACGTCGGCTGGTTCACGTCGGAGGTCTTGGTGGGCTGCCACTTGCCGTTGTAGTACTCGCTCCAGCACAGCACCGCCCCGATCGCAACCCGGCTCTGTGACTGCCTGGCCTTCTGCGCTTCCTGCAGCTGGGCCAGTTCGAATTTAGAGATCTCGCCCGTCGGCTGCGAGAGGCCCGCCTGGGGGGCTTCTGCTTCCACGGGCCCTTTGACGATTTTCAGCCAGAACAGGAACAGCCGTCCGTTCCACACAATCGGCGCGAGTGGCAGCTCTTCGCAGTCGATCTGCACCTGCGCCCACGGCGTCCAGCTCCCTGCTGTGCGTTCGCGGAAGTAGTGCTTGCGGTGAGCTCCCGCGGTGCGCGAGACGACGTAGGCAGTTTCGTTGGTTTCGGCGCTCGCTGGTTCGTAGAACACCCCGCAGGCCTCGAGCTTGGCGACCTCCTCGAGGTTGGTGAGGTAGTCGAGATACGAGCTCGTCGCAGCTTCTTCGGTGATATCGCCCTGCAACAGTGTGGAGGTTGCCTGCCCGAAGAACGGCGACTGGTTGTCGCGCAGTTCAGGGTAGAGCCAGTTCTCCGGCCACAGGAACACCTCGCGGTTGGCCTGCCACACGCGGTAGCGCTTCATCCACGTCCACTGCGCGGCGTTGAGGTCAGCGGGCGCCGCCTGGGGCTCGAGGTTGCGGGTCACGCGCTCGACGAACAGCTGGCTCGTGAGCGTGGCGAGCAGGATGCGCGACGTGAGCACCGGCGGTTCGTTCTCGGGGTCGATCAGCAGGTACGCGTAGAGGTCTTCCGGCGTGCTGAACCCATCGTGGCGGTCGCCTTCCTGCTGCAGGATGTAGGCGACGAGCGCGTTTCGCTGCGCGATGCGGACGGCGTTGTTGATCGGCGTCACCGCCGCCAGCCAGTCGGCCGGCGCGTACTGGGAGCGAAGCGCCGACTGCAGCGTGCCGACCGTGGTCGCCGTCGGCGCGTTGGTGATCGCCGAGATCAGCACGGACGCTGCGAGCCGGCTCTTGGTGACGATCGCGAACGCGTCGTAGACGCGCCGGAAGCTCTCGACGGTGCCCAGGTTGGCGAGCTCGCCGGTGCCGAAGAACTGCGTGAGCAGCGCGACGAGCGACGCTTCCGACCAGCCGGTCAGGCTGAGCAGCGCCGACTGTCCGCCCGGCAGCTTCGCGGCGGGGTTTTCGAGCACGGCGAGCAGCCGGCCGTCCTTCGGCGAGAGCGCCTGCTTGATGCGCGCGAAATCCAGCAGCGCTTGCAGCACCGTCGTGAGACTGGGGGAGCCGCCACCCGGCGGCGGGCCGGCGATCAGGTCGAGGGGGCTCGGCGCTCCGGCGAGGCGATTGGGCCAGCCACCGCCCAGCTCGCTTGCCAGATAGGCGATCTCCTGTGCGCTCAGCGAGAGCGCTTCGGCCAGCGAGGCCAGCTTCAGGAAGCGCACATACGTTTCGCTCAGGTGCTCCATCAGTTGCTGCGCGTAGAGGCATTCGCCGGGGATCGGCTGCCAGCCGACGCCCTGGCTGCGCCAGCTGACCGAGAGCGTCGTGGCGATCGAGCTCGCGGTGAGCACGACCGGCACGAGCTCGCCCGCCACCAGCGAGATCCCCGTCGTGTTGCTCCACAGCGAGCCGACCGGCGCCCCGAGCACCTCCTCGCCGGCGACTTCGAGCGTGAGCGTCGCGCCGGCGTCGGCGAGCACGTTGATGTCGTAGACCCCGCTCTGCGGGACGGTGAGGTAGCCGCTCCACGCCGCCGCGATCTTGCCGCCGCCGCCGCTCGCCGCCGGGAGCGGGTTGTCGGTCTGCATGTAGGAGAGCCCCGGCACGCATTCGAGCTCCGTGTCGGGCGGCGCGTCGAGGTCGTTGGAGAGGTAGAACTGGGCCGAGAGACCCTGCTGCCCGATCGCGGTGAAGTCGCCCACGGCGGCGGCGCTGGAGTCGGCGGCGGCGTGCACGGCCGCGGCGTCCTGCAGCAGCGCCGCGGCGAAGCTCGCTTCGGCGCCCGCGGTCGCGGTCACTGTCGCCAACGCCTGCTCCTGCTTGCGCTGGCCGATCAGCGTCGGCAGGAAGTTGGCGAGCAGCGCGTTGCGTTTGGCTTCCGGCGACTGCGTGGGGGAGGAGACATAGCTGAGATACAGCGTCTTCAGTTCTTCGTCGGCGGCGAAGAACGGCGAGACCGCCTGCAGACTCGCCGCCGCGAGTTTTTTGACGGTCTGCGCGAGCGTCGGGTCGTTCGCGACCGGAAACGGCGTGACCGTTCCGTTGTGGGCGTTCACGGTGCTCGCCGTGAACGTGCTCGCCGTCGTGGCCGTCACGAGCACGGTCTCCTGCGCGGCGCCCGTGTCGATCGTGAGCGCCGAGCCGACGTAGATGTTCACCATCGACGCCGGTGTGAACACGCGCGCGGCGCCAGCGGCGAGATCGTCGCTGCCGTCGCTCGTCACGACCGTGATCGCGGCTTCGATCGCGGCCTGCGCCGCGCTGTTGAGAAAGCCGCCAAACGTGAGCTGCTTGGCGACCGGTTCGTAGCCGAGCCGGCCCCCAGAGGCTTCCACGACGGCGGCCGGGAGGCTTTCGACGCCCGGCGCAGCCGGATAGGGCACCGATGTGGTGAACGTGCCGTTCAGCAGCCCGAAGAAGAAGTCGGTGGTGCTCGCCCCGTAGACGAGCGTCATCAGGCCCTGGGCGATGCTCCCGCTGGGGTCGTCCTGGAGCGTGAAGGTCGCTGCGACGGTCGCGAAGGCCGCGCGCAGCGCGACGGCCAGTTCGCTCACCTGGTCCGAGGACGGCGTCGAGGCGCCGCTGATGTCCTGGTTCCACATCAGGTACAGCGCCTGATCGGTGCTCACGCCGGCCGTGCCGAGCGCATCGAGCAGCGCGATGAAGCCAATCGCGGGCGGTTGCACCGCCGCGGGCGCCGTGCCTGGGTCGAGCGTCGCGAACGGGTCCAGTTCGCTCTGCGCGACGAGCAGCAGGAACTCGAGCACGCTCAACCCCAGCGTATGCGCGAGCCATCCGTAGCGGAACACCGCGCTGACCGTCGCCAGCGTCAGCGGCGTGCTCGCGCCGTAGCCCAGGGCGCTCGCGATCAGCTGGAGCTCGGCGCCCGTGACGTTGCAGGCCGCGCACAGCGTCGGCTCGTGGCCGAACAGCGTCTGCGTCGAATCCGTGAGAAATTCCCCGGAGCCGTTGCCGGCGAATGGCGGCGTGCGCCGGCCCGCGGTGTAGCCGCTCGCGCTGCTCGCGCCGGAGGGCGTGAGCGTGCAGGCCAGCGTGAACGGTGCCCCGGCGTTGGCCGCGAGCAGTGTGAGGACCGCGCCGCTGCTGGTCGCGACCACGAGATCGTTGAGCGGCAGACCCGAGTAGGGGTCGGGCAGCGTGGTCGCGTTGACCGCTTGCGCGATCCTCGCCGCGACCGATTCCGGCGTGTCGGAGCTGCGTACGGTGTAGGGGACGGCGACCGTGTCGATCACGGTGCTGAGCACGTCACCCGCGGTGCATGGTCCGGACACCGTCGCCGTGCGCCGCACCGGCGATTCGCCCGACGCATGTGCGCTCGCGTATGTCTCGCTCGCGCCGGCGGAGGTTTCGCAGGTGAGGGTGAAGCCGGCCTTGATCGTGATCGTGTCGCCTTCGCTCGCGGCGAGATAGCGTTCACCGATCGACACCGGGTGCCCGACCATCTGCGTGGCCGGATCGATCGTCGCGCTGGCGTTGATCAGCGCAGCGATCGCGCTCGCCACGCTCGGGGCGCTTGGGCTGACCGGGACTTTGTATTCGATCGTCGCGCCGCCGCTGCCCTCGACGCCGTTGATGGTGCTCTTCAGCACGTCGCCCGCGGCGATCGTGCTCGCGACCGTCGCGGTCTGCGCGCCCGGGTCCTGCTGGAGCAGCGTCGGCGTGAGGAACAGCGTCGCGTACAGCGAGCTCGCGCCACGCGTGCCGATCGGGGCCCAGCAGGCGAGCAGCTGATCGAGCGCGGAGTCCGCGCTCAGTGAAAGCCGGCCCATGACCTGCACGAGGAAGCCGAGCCGCAGCAGCATGATCGCGAAGCCTTCGTCGAGCAGCGGCCAGTTCGCGGCGTCGGTGTTGCTCGCCAGCGGTTCCTTCGCGGCCGGGTAGAGCGCGGCGATGATGTTGTCCGTGTCCTCGATCGCGGCTTCGTCGCTCGTTTCGAGCAGCGGCGCGAGCTTGCGCCACAGGCGCACGAAGCGGATCAGCTTGAGGTAGTCGGTCCCACTCAGCTCGGTGCTCGCGGGGTTCGTGTACCGGAAATACAGATCCGCGCCGGAGCAGTCGTCGGCGTTGCCGGACGTGTTGGTGATCGTGATGATGTTGACGATCCGCGCGTAGTGATCGGTGACCCAGGTGACGACCGCGCCGCGGTCGTCGGGGGTGCTGGCGCCGTACTGGGTGGCGTCGAGGCCGGCGGGCAGCGCCGCGATGAACGCCGCGGACTGCGACGCCGGGTCGGCGTTGAGCTGCTGGAGCGTCGCGAACGTGCAGTGCAGCCCTTCCAGGAGCCCGATCAGCGCGGCGTTCGGGTTGAAGAACTGGGTCTTGACGATCGTCACGAGATCGTCGTAGGAGACCCCGAGGCGGCGCGAGCAGTCCTGCAAGCTGGTTTTCTGCAACGTTGCGAGCTGTTCTGCGGCCGACAGGCCGCCCGCAAGCCCGTACAGGCCGCGGAGTTCCAGCGTGGAGTCGGTGAACAGCCGGTACTCGTCGCGTGAGATGGCGAGCTGCTCGATCAGGATGTCGCTCCAGCCGTAGCTCGTGGGGGTCTGGGCGTCGATCAGCGCGTCGCTGCTGCGCAACGCCGCCATCGCTTCGGGCACGGGGATGCTCATGTTTTCGAGCTGCAGGCGCAGCAGCGCGAGCGGCCGGTTGAACGGCAGCGGGGGCGGGAAGCAGGCGCCCTGCAGCACCGTGTAGGCCTCGTCGTTGACATACTGCGGGCTCGCGATCAGCTCGGCGGAGGTGACTTCTTCGCCCGTGTCGTGCCCTTCGTAGCCCGCGATCGAGAGCCCGTTGGCCACGTAGTACTCCAGTGTCTCGTTGACGATATCGATATAGGGCAGCGCGGTATTCGTGTTCGCGCACGTCAGCGGCAGGTACTGCAAATCTGGGCGTCGCGCGAACAGGACCTCCTGCGGGTTTTCGTAGCCTTTGCTCGGCGCCGGCTTATCGACGAAGTTGAGGAGGTCCACGAGATATGCCGCGGGGCTGAGGATCGAGCTACATTCCGAACAGCTGCAGAAGTCCTGCGAGCCAAACAGGCCTTCGAGTGTCGGGTAGGCGACGACGGACGGCGGGGGTGGCGCCGTCGGCGGCGGGTAGCCGTACTGGATCGGCGCCGAGCCGCCAAGCGTGGGGGTGACGCGGCCCTTGAGGTACTCGACCGCGATGCTCATCACCGACACGAACACCTGACGCGCGCGCGCGTGGATCGTGCTCGCGGTTTCGGCCCCGCCGAGCTTTTCGGAGAACGCGCGCACGAACCCCGCCGGGTCATAGCGCGTGATCGCGTAGGCGGAGTCGAGGTCGTTGTCGAGCAGCGCCACCAGGCTCTGGTCGTCGGGCGTGAGCTGGTACACGCGTTGCAGGCGCTTGACCTGGGCGATCACCGCGTCGGAGGTGCCCTTCAGGGCGGTGCGCGCGATGAACGCCTCGACCGGCTCGACGCCGATCTCGAAGGCGCCCTGCTGGGCGTTCAGGAAGTCGGCGACTTCGGAGGCGACCGCGGCGGTGTCGGCGATCGGCACGACGCCGCGGCTGACCTGGTCGGCGAGGACCGCGGTGGGGAACGCGACCCGCACCTGCGCGGCCAGCAGATCGGCGTAGTTGCTCGCCTGCTCGGCGGCGTCTTGCCCGGGCACCTGCGACGGGATCGCGCCAGCGGCGATCAGCGGCGTCCACGCCGACGCTTCGTAGTAGCCATGGGCGACGAGCTCGCTCGGCGCGGCGGCAGCAGCCGATGCGCCGGCGCCGCTTGCCGGTGGCGCCGCAGCGTTCGCCGGTGGCGCCGCAGCGTTCGCCGGTGCTGTTGCGTCGTTCGCCGGCGCCGCCGCGCCGTTCGCCGGCGCCGCTTTGACGAGCGCCGCCACGAGCGGCTGGTTGTTGAGCGTCAGCGAGTAGAGCTGCCCGAGCGATTGCAACTGTGCGCTCCTGTCGGCGCCGAGCGCCTGTTCGAGCGCCGGCCAGAAGGCTTCCCAGTCGCCACTGTGCTGCGTGTAGAGCTGCGCGAACTGCTGCTGCGCCGCCGCTTCCGGGAGCGCGCTCTGCAGCAGCTCGCCGAGCGTTGACACGCCGACGGCGGGCGGGGCCGTGAGCAGCTGGGCGGCGCTCAACGCCTGATAGGCGGTGGCGGCCGCGGGCAGCTCTTCGCTCAGCGCCGGCGGGATGACTCCCTGTGCGATCGCTTGTTGCCAGATCGACTGCGCGGTGGCCGGGCTCGTCTGAAACAGGGTTTCCTTGTTGGCGGGCAGCCCCGCGCGAAACAGCGCGTAGTAGAGCTCGGGCCGCAGCGTGGTGGCCGTGCCCGTCGCGGCCGCTGAGCCCGGCGCGGCAGTCTGCGCTGCCGCCTCCTGTTGGGCGGGCGCCGGCTCGGCAGCACGTGCGGATACCGCTGCCGCCGCCGGCGTGGGTGCGGGCGCCGGCGTGGGTGTGGGCGTCGGCGTGGGTGTGGGAGTGGACGTTGGCTCGTGTGTGGGCTCGGCCACAGGTGTGGGTGCCGGCTCGGGGCTGGGTTCGCGTGCGGGCCTCGGCTCGGGTGCCGCGAGCTGGCTGAACTGCGCGGCGAGCGCGGCCATCGCGACCATGCGCGCGTCCCAACCGGTCTTGTTCGCGAGGTAGGTGATGTCTTCGCGGGCGCCGTCCTGCTGGAGCTCACCGAGGTTCCCCGAGTAAGCCGTTGCCAAGCTCGCGCTCAGCGTCTCGTACTCGCTCGGCAGACCGGCCGCGCCGGCGGGCACGACGACGTCGAGCGCGATCGCCGGCGGCGCCGAGTAGCGGACCGCCGAGGAGGCGAGCACGGTTTCACCGCTGAGCGCCTGCACCTGCAGGTCGGGCTGCGTCTTGTCGTGCCTGGCGAGGTACGCCGGCGAGATCACCGCGCTGAAGCTGAACGCGCCGCCGGCGGCGGTCTTCGTGGAGGCGAGCACCTGGTCGCCGCCGACGTTCTTGTCGACGAGCTGGACGGCGATGCCGCCGGCGCCGGGCAGCGCCGGGCTCTGCACGCTGCCCGCCACCACGTATGTGTGGCTTGCGATCGTTGTCGCGAGCGTGGCGGTGGTCGCTTCGTCGGGTTCGCCCGTCTGCGGCAGCGCGTTGGCAGACTGGAACTGTTCGAGCGCGGCGCAGGTCCCTTCGCCGAGCTCGGCGGCCGTCTGCTCCGCGGCGGGAATCGCGTAGCCGAGCTGGGTGAGTTGCCGCTGGATTGTCGTAGCCGCGTTGGGCGCTACCACGAGAGTACCGGAATCATTTGCATATGCCTTCTATTGGTGTCGTCTGGATTACTGGTGACGCTGGCGGCTGCTGCCGCAGCCGCGGAGGGCCCGAAGAAGGACGGCAACTCGGCGGGCAGACCGGGGGCCGGCGTTGACGGGGCGTAAAGATCGAAGTGCAGCCGCGGAAAGTCAGCCATGAACTGATCGACCCCGAGCAGGCAGCTCGGGCAAAGCTCCTTGTTGGTGCCGAGCGTCACGGTCCCCTCGGGGTTGGGCGGCAAGCCCGTCCTGACGGCCTCCAGCAGTGTGATCTCCGCATCGGCGCTGCGTGTCCCGCCGTGATAGCCGGGTCCGAGCACCTTGTGCGTGACCAGCGTGCGAGCCTCAGCCGCGGGAGGCTGCGCGTGGGGGACCGTTTGCAGCTCGGGCGCCGGCACCGAGCCGCCGCTGCGCGCACGAAGCAGCGGCTCGCCCTCGTATCCCGGGACGTCGACATGCACCGCGGCCACCGCCTTCTTGCCGCCGGACGGCCCGCCGCCGCCGATCGCCTCCATCACCTGCTTACCACCCTGTGAAGGCGCGGCCGACTCGGCGCTGACCATGCGCCTCATCGCCCGCAGGAGCGGCGGCGCCGCGCGACTGACTCCGTATGCGATCCCCTTCGCGGCGGCGCCCGCCGCCGCGTCGATCAACATCGACTTCGGATCGGCGGCCGCCTTGAGCGCGGTCTTGACGTCTCCTGGGGCGCCGAGCGATTGCGCGATGGCTGAGACCCCGTAGCGGAAGGTCGCTCCCCCGACCACTCCCTCGAAAACTCCAGATCCGAGCACGGTTGTGATCGTCCCCGCCCCGCCCTCGCCGAGCAGCCCGACTGCGAACTCTCCAGCGAGCCCGCCGGTGGCGGCCGTGGCGGCCGCCACCCCGATCGCCCCGGCGACGAGTTGCGCCTGCGCGAGCTTCTTGTCGTCTTGCAGGAATGAGCTCCCGAGGTAATTGCCGTGTGAGAGCGCCTGCCCGAATGGCGATGCCGGGCCGAACGTGCGCGAGAGCCAACCCGGCGATTCGTCGCTCTGGCCGGTCGGGTCAACGCGACTGGTGGGGCAGTTGCTGCTGAAGGCATAGAGGTTGAGGCCGCCCGAGATGCCGGACGGATCGCAGCTCGTCCACCGTCCCAGCCATGGTGCGTAGTACCGCGCTCCGTGGTAGTAGAACGCGTTCTCGCCGTCGCGCTCCTTGCCCGTATACCGGTAGCGCTTCAACCCGACCTCCGCGCTGCTCGTGCCCGACTGAAAGGACGTGCTCCCGTACGGGTAGTACTCCTCGTAGGAGAGGATCGCGGCGGCGCCGTCGAGCTCCAGCACGGCCGAGCCGAGCTGGTTTGCCAGCTGGTAGCGCACGAGCGGCGCCGCCTGGGAATCGGCGGTGCTCGACGTGTCCACCGTCACCGTTTCGACCAGGCTGATTCGCTGCGCGCCGTCGTGGACGTGCAGCGTTTCGCGCTCCAGGCTGACCGCGCCGCCAGCGCCGTACTCGCGATAGAGCTCGTACGCGCCGAGGTACACGCGTCGCTTGACGAGCGCCCCGTTTTCGCTGTACGTCGCCTTCACCACCCGCTGCCCCTGGCCGTGGTAGCAATACCAGGTGGTTTCGGGCGTGCCTTCGCCCACGACCTGTGAGGCCGTCGCGCGCAGCTGATCCTTCCAGTCCCACTGCATCAGCGACAGGTGGGGCATACTCGTGATGTTCCCATGCGCGTCGTAGGCGTAGGGCTCGGTGACGCCGCCGACGAGCGTCGAGGCGAGCCGGTTGCTGGCGGCGGGGTATTCGTACGTACGCGTCCAGCTGCCGCCGCTGGCGGCGGTGTGCGCGACGGCGGCGATGTTGCCCACGGCGTCATACTCGTAGGTCTCCGTGTAGTTGCGCATCGCCTGCGCGTCGTTGGCGAGCGGCAGTGCGAACGCCATCCGCGCCGAGTCATCCCAGTTGACCGGCGCGGAAGTCGTCTGCCCGATGTGCTCTCGGCCCGCGGCGGCGGTGAGGCGGTAGATCGCGTCGTACCTGTATTGCGCGCTGGGGCTCACCACCTGGTTCTTGTAGAAGCTCGTCTGCTGGGCGGCGTCGGCGATGCTCGTGACGTTGCCGATGGGGTCGTGGACGTAGCTGAGCTCCTGCAGCGGGTTGGGGCCGCCGGGGCGGGTGGTGAGCAGCTGGGTCAGGCGCAACGTGTCGGGGTCGTAGGTGTAGGCGGTGCTCGCGCCATTGCCATAGGCGATCTCCTCGCGCTGCCCCTTGGCGTCGTAGCTGACGGCGGTGACGAACGGGGTGGTGGTGGCGGCCCCTCCGATCGCGGCGGCGACGGCGGCGATCAGGCCGCGCTCGTTGAACGTCGTGTGCGTCACGCTGCCGTCGGGGGTGGTGGCGGTGAGCGGGCGGTTGAGCGCGTCGTAGGTCGTCGTGGAGGTGTACCTCTCAGGCAGCTGCTGGGCGCTCGACCAGTTCGACTTCGGTGCTGAAGTCGGCGTTGGCGAGCAGTTCCCGCGAGGCGCTGAGCACGTTGCCCTGGAAGTCGCATTCGTCGGTGACGGCGACTCCGGCCTCGTCATAGCGCCGGTAGGCGACGCCGCAGAGGTTCTTGGCCGGCGCGCCGGCCGGGCCAAAGCCGAGCGTCTCGCCGTAGATCACCTGCTCGGCGAGCCGCGGCTGGCGCGCGCCCGCGCCCGCGCCCTGGCCCGCGCCCGCGGCGACGAAGAGCATCGTGGGGCGGCGCAGCGCGTCGTAGTTCATCGTCGCGAGGAAGCCGCGGCTGTCCCGCGCCTGGATCGCCTGCCCGCCCGCGTCGAGCAGCAGCACCCGTTCGCCGGCGTCGATGCTCACCGAGCGCAGCTCGGCGCCCGCCATGTCGTAGGCGCGCCTCAGCGCTTCGCGCCCAAGCGCGTCGGTGACCAGTAGCTGGTTGCCCTCGATGTCGAGCGTGAACACGGTCGTGTAGCTGCCGGCGGCACCGTTGTCGGCGGTGCTCTGGAACGCACGCCCGAGCGGGTCGAGGTCGCTGGTGGCCGGCGTGTTGGCGTGTTCGGCCGCCTTCGCCGCCGCGTCGGCCTGGCTGGCTTCGGCGCTGAGCGCTCCGGTGGTGCGCTCGATGTACCAGGCGCTTTCGCGGACCGTGTCGTTCTCGTCGTAGGTCGCCGTGTGCCACGGGTCGAATTCGACCCTGCGCAGCGTCCCGTCGGGGTTGTCCACTCTGACCACCCGCCCGAGCGGGTCGCGGCGCGTGATCGCGGTCACCCCCCACTCGACAAGCTCGGCCTCCACGACGTAGCCCGAGTCACTGTCGAAGAACGGCTCGTAAGACTTCACCGCGTTGCCCTTGTTGTCGTAGACGACGCGGCCGCTCCCGACCCAGCGCGTTTCGGTTTCGGCCAGCGTGAGCGCGCCAGTGTGCGGGTCCTTTACGAGCGTGCCGTCCGGCGCCCACTGCGGCGCGGGGCCCGGCTCGGCCTGCGCCTTGGTGAGGGCGACGCGGCCGAGCCCATCCATGTATGAGACCGCCTGCAGCCACCCCGGCTGTTTGTGCTGGATGCGCTTGAACGTGCGCACGCCGACGGGGACAGGGTGGTCGACGTCGGGCGTCGCCTGCGCCGCCCACGTTTCGTACGCGGCGAGCGAGTATTCGAGCTTCGTTGTTGGTTCGTCGCCGGGGGCCGGCTCGTCGCTGGTGGTATCGAGCGTGTCGCCTTCGTCGGAGCCGTCGCCGAGCAGCTTGCCCATCGCCGCCGTGGCGCTGACCATGCCAAGCGCGTTGAAGCGCACGCCGCTGCGGTTGCGGTTGCAGTCGGTGAGCAGCCACGGCGCGAGCACGCGGTAGTTGTTCTCCACGCTCGTCACGTTGCCGACGGCGTCCACGCTGGAGACGGGGAGCAGCAGGAAGGCGTCGTAGGCGATCGTGGCCCTGTTGCCCCACGGGTCCAGCGCGCCCTGCGGGAGGTAGAAGTTGGCGGCCGCGAAGGTGGCGTCGGGCGCGGCGGGGTCGCTGGAATAGAACACCGTCCCCGACGGCGCCCACTGGGCGCCGTCGCCATCAAGATCGACGAACGCGCCCGTTGTGCCGAGCGCGCTTGGATCGAGGGAGGCGCCATAGACCTCTTGCAGGAGCCCCCGCGAATAGCGCAGCGTGTAGGAGGCGTCGGCGATCGCGAGCGATTCGATTTCCCCGAGCGCGAGCGTGCTCGCGAGGTCGTTGCTGCGGTAGTAGGTGCGCTGGCGCGAGAGCATCCTGCGCTGCGCCCCGTTGCTGGGAGCTTCGTCGTAGGCGATGTCGCTCGCTTTCGCGGCGGCCAGCGCCAGCGTCGTCGGGTCATACAGCGCGCCCGGCGCCGCGACCACCCCCGTGAGCTCATACGCGCGCGTCTCGACGGGCACACCCGCGCGGTAGTCGTCGGGGTGCAGCTTGACGTCGTCGAGCGCCGCGAAGTCCGACTGCATGTAGCGCACCGACGTCACTCCCTGCTGCGCGAACGGGGGACTGCCGCGCCGCGCGTAGGCGACCGCGGCGTGCTGGGTGACGTCGCCCCACGCGTCGACCGCGAGTGTGAGCGCGTGCGCGACCCGTGGATCGCTCGTGTTGCGCTCGTAGTGGCAGGCCAGCGACTCCAGCTCCCATCCGTAGAAGCTCCCGTAGTTCGTGGCCGTAGGGGGCTGCAGCAGCTCCACCTCGTAGCGATGCTCGCTCGTAAGGTAAGGGTTGGGGGCCGCTTCGCTGCCGTCGAGCGCATAGACCTCTTCGCGCAGCACACGACCGCGCAGGGCGCGCGCCGCCTCGCGCAATTCCTCCGGGCTCGCGTCAGGTGGCAGCACCGTCGGCGCGAGCTGCGGGGCCCGGGGGTCGAGCGCCCAGTACTCGAGCTGCAGGTGCGCGGCGATGTCGCCCCAGCCGAAAAATGCGCCAGTGTGAAACCAGGTGCGCGTCAACACCGGCGGGAGCGCGAGTTGGTCGCCAGCGACGGTTGGCGTCGCGGTGAAGTCGCCGATCCCCGATGCGGATGGCACCAGGTCGCTGTCGGTCGCGTCGACGCGCGCGAAGCCGCGGAACTCGCGCTCGACGCCGTCGTAGTAGCCGTGGTGGTAGCTGTAGGACGAGCTGTAGCTCGCGCCGCTGACGGCGTCCGTGACCTGCAGCCGTTCGACGACGTGCACCGGGAACGGCAGCCTCGTCAGCCACGGCCGCTCGGCGGCGCGGTCTTCGAGGTAGAACTTGGTCGACGGCGCGTAGACGATCGTGCGCTGCGCGCCGAAGTTGTTCGTCGTGGAGGTGAGCAGAAACGGCTTCTGGCTGGCGGTCAGGTCGATGTAGCGCAGCGGCCGCCGCGTGTCGCCGGGGAGCGCCGAGCTCCACACCAGGCAGGCCGTGCCGGTGCCGAGCAGGTCGAGCACGTCCACGTCGACCCCGCTGTCAAAGCGCGGCGCCTGCGTGAGCACCTGCGACGCGGTCCACGAGTTGCCCGACCGGTTAAACCAGATCGTGGTCTGCTCGGCGAGATAGAACAGGTCGGCGGTGCCGCTGCCGTCGATGTCGGCGAGGCGCACGCGCCGGGCGTCCCAGCGCTCGCAGTGGTCGAACAGCGGGCTCGCGTCCATCGTCACCTTCGCGCCGAAACGGCCGTATCCGCAGTTGGGCCAGTAGCAGACCTCGCCGTTGCGGATGCGTACCAGATCGGTGAGCCCGTCGCCGCTCATGTCCGCGAGGAAGATGCACGCGGTCGGGTCGGCGAAGACCAGCGCCGGCCCGCGCTCCTCGTCGAACGGCTTGGGCACGCGCGCCGCCGCGGCGAAGCCGCTGTCGACGATCCACTCGTGCCAGCGCAAGGCGTCGTCTTCGCAGATCAGCACGTCGGCGAGCCCGTCCCCGGTGACGTCCACGATTCGCAGCTCGGGGCTCGCCCAGTCAACGCTCGCGGTCTGCTGCAGTGAGCGGTAGGGCGCCCAGCCGGACTCCGGTTCGTACTCGAACCAGCCGGGGTCGGGCGGTGCCAATTTCACGGCGCAGAGGTTGCCGTCGCCGTTGAGATCGGTGAGCGTGAGCCCCGCGCCGGCCGCTCCCGCGGTGGCCGGCTTCTCGGCGAGCACCGTAAGCGGCTCCAGGCGCGCGCGCGGCGGACCACCGGCGGGGTCAAACGCGCTGACGTTGCGCTTGTAGTACCAGGCGCGCTCGTCCTCGGTGAGCAGACCCTTCAGGCCCTCGCCGTTGACGTCAACCCAGCGCGCGCCGGCGCCGGTGACGTTCTGCAGGCTGAGGTCATCGGCGGTCTGCTGGGTCTGGTCGATCGCGGGCTGCCGGTAGGCAAGCTCGAGCGGGGGCAGCCGTTCGGTGGTGTAGCCGCCGGAGCCGTCGGGCACCCAGCCCGTCTGGGTGACGGAGGTCAGCAGGCTGTAGCTCGGGAGCGTGGGGTCGGCGCTCTCACCCTGGTAGGCGAGGTCGGTGGAGCGCACGAGCACCCACTCGGGGGTCGCGGCGGTCGCGAAATTGTGGAACATCAGGATGCGCCGGCAGCGCCGGTACGTACGCACCTCAAAGCACGAGCGGTAGCTGGAGAACGGGTCCCCGCGGCATTGCCATTGGGCCTGGCTTTCGTCGGGCGTCGGCGTGGCCAGGTCGTGCTCGCCATAGTCCAGCACGACTTCAAAACACCACTCGCCTTCGCCGGGGAGCGCTTGCACAGAGGGAGCCCTCCCGGGGAGCACTCCCGCATAGGGAGCCCGGTTGCCGTAGCGGATGCGCTTGAGGTAGCGGTTGGCGCCGACCACGCGGTTGGCCTCGTTCGCGGCCACCGCCACGCCGACGCGGTCCTCGGGCTTGTAGACGTAGCTGACGGCATTGCCGCGGTCGTCGTAGCGAAGATCGAGCAGCCAGCTGAAGACACGCGTGGCATCCTGCGGGTCGGCGATCCGGCTGGAGGCGTCCTGTCCGTAGAGGCTCGTGACGTTCTCGCGCGTGATCGTGCGCCAGTGCAGTTCCCCGCTCGCCGCGTCCTGCCAGCGCTCGATGCGCGCGAACCCGCGCTCGACGCGGGGGCGATATGCCCTGACGTCGAACGTCCTGCCGGCCACTTCGCGCGGTGGCTGCGGCGGCGGCGGCTGGCCGTCGGCGAGCAGCAGCGGAACGAGATCCTCGGCACCCGAGAGGACGAACACGTCGCTCTCGGCGCCATCGTTGTAGCGCGGGAGCCCTTTCGAGGTCTTGCGCGAAATCTGCCCGACCGAGAGGCTCCAGCCGAGGCCGAAGGGCCCGTTGCCGGCACCGGAGTCGTAGGCGAGCCCGAGGCTCGGGCCAAAACCGCTGCGCCCCGGCGAGGTGAACACGCCGACGGACAGCGACGCCGTGCCGCTCGCCTGGTTGACGGCAAGCTGCTCGTCGATGCCCCTGATCGCGCCGCCGCCCTTGGGGAGCGACACCGACGGCAGCGCCACGCCCTGCGGCTTGTTCTGCTGGGCGTCCGTCGGTTGCCGATCGGCAGCGTGCGGTGTGGCTGAGAACCACCACTCACGCTGCCGACCGTCAGCCATAGGGGGAGAAGCTAACAAACGGCATCCGACGGCGGCCCGAGGTGTAAATCAACCACCCTCGCGCTGCGCCAGCTTCTCGTCGATCAGCGCGTTGGCCGCGCGCGGCCCGAGGTAGGGCGCGAGCACGAGGTAGGTAGTGTGGTAGGTCGAGCGGGGCAGCGCGGGGACGTTCTCGCGGGAGCGGAACTGGTGGTAGCCGATCTCGAAGACAGCGGCGATGATCGCTTCCATCGCGGTGCGGGTTTGGGGGGTGGCGGTGTCGCGGTTGCCTTCCTGGAGGAAGATCGTGAAGGCGGCGTGGCTGTCCTCGACGCGCTGGATCGCGGGCGCGCCAACGGCGTGGGACTCGACGTGGACGAGGTAGGCGATCGGGTGGGTGGCGATGAACTGGCTGGCGGCGTGGATCCCGTGCCAGACGCGCTCGGGCCACTCGCTCGCGCTGAAGAAGCCGCTGGCGGCGACCGCCATCGTCTGCTGGAAGGCGAGCTCGTGCGCGGCCAGGAACGCCTGCTGCTTGTCGCGGAAATGTTTGTAGAAGACGCGTTTGTCGAGCTGGGCGGTGGTCGCGATGTCGGTGATCGTGGTCGCGCTGTAGCCTTTCTCGGCCGCGGTTTGGGCGGTGGCGAAGAGGATCCGCCAGCGCTGGTTCTGGGCGATCTCCTCGCTTGAGAGGCGCGAGCGGCCGCTGGGGGTCGGCGCCGGCGCCGTGGTTGGGATCTCCGAGAGGTGGGGGGAGAGGCCCGGCGAGGGCATCGGCGTCAGCGTGCGCCAGCGGTGCTCGTGGACGGGCTGGTTGTAGGTCTCGATCCAGTCGACCAGCGCGCCGGCGAGCTGGCTGTGGTCGTGCTCGGCGTGGCGCAGGCGGCGGGAGAGCAGCCAGTGGGTGGCGCCGATCAGCGCGCCGGTCGGCAGGTCGGGGGAGAGCGCGTCGGGCGGCGCGCCGGCGCGGGCCGTTTCGACGATTCGCTCGATCTCGCCGATCGTGCGGTCGCGCGCGTCCAGCGCGCGCGGGCCTCCGGCCATCGCCTCATT
Source organism: uncultured Solirubrobacterales bacterium (assembly GCA_963804675.1). Lineage (GTDB taxonomy): Bacteria > Actinomycetota > Thermoleophilia > Solirubrobacterales > Solirubrobacteraceae > Palsa-744. The sequence goes on from CAWDRI010000002.1 coordinate 70,117, forward strand.
GGCGATGAACTGCGCGCGCGCGGGCTCTTCGGTGGCGCGCTGCAACAGCCGCCGGACCGCGACCTGGGGCGCCTGCTCGGGCGGGGCCGCTGCGACCGCCATGCGGATATGCGCGCAGAGCTGCTCGGAGATGTCGCGGTGCGCGGCGAGGAAGCAGTCGTCGCGGTCGGCGAAGTATTCGTAGAACGTTGGTCGAGAGACGCCGGCGCGCGCGATCACCTCAGAGACGCCGGCGGCGGCGTAGCCGCCGTCGTTGGCGGCGGCGATCATGCCCGCGAGCAGCCGTTCGCGCTGGGTCTCGCGGCGGCCCTTGTGCGGCTGCGCGTTTATCGCTGCGGCGCGGGTTTCGCGGGTTGGCATCGTCATCGAGCGGCGACCGATACCGCTCCTGTGCGGGGTTGCGCCGGCGGATTCCCGCCGGCGGGGGAGGGGGGGGGGTTGAACCAGTTGGATCGGCTGGCCGGCCAAACCAAACTATAGCCCTCCGTCCTCGTTTATCAAGAGGCCGGTACCGTTTCGAACGCGGTGCATCCACGTGACCCTCCGGCGAGAAACCACACAGATCTACGCATTGCTGCCCATCTCGCCGCCTGCCGGCGCGCAGGGTTGACGCAGCCACCGCCGTCGGTTAGAATCTCCACTAACGTTTATGAGCAGGGTCCCCTGGGGCCGCGCGAGTAGGCGCCAGCCGGTGTCAAAGCGTACAGAAGTGTGGCTCCGGCGCCGAATGAGATGAGCCGACGCCGGGGTGCATTCGCGCTCCGGCGTCATCTTTTTGCGGCCGGCGGGGTGCGGGGCGGAGAGCGTACCGTCACCGATGACGACCGGATCGTGTCGTCAGGTTCTGTGCTCTATGTTTGAGAGCAGATCTGCTCTATAGTTGAGAGCGTGAATCCTTTCCGCTACAGCGAGCCTGTGCCGGTCGAGGATCTGATGGATCGCGACTGCGAGGCGCTGGAGTTGTTGCGGCGGGCCGATGAGGGCAACAACAGTCGGCTGGTGGCGCCGCGCCGCCGAGCCGCCGTTGGTCGATCGTCTGGCGTTGCCGCGGCGGCTGTATGCGCGCGATGGTACGCGCACGCTGGTCGTCTTCGACGAGTTCCAGGACGTGCTCGCCGTTGCCGATCGCGCGGACGCGGTGATCCGCTCGGAGATCCAGCACCACGGCGATGCCGCCAGCTACATCTTCGCCGGCTCGCACGTCGGCATGATGCGCGCCCCGTAACCCAACCGTCAACCTGTCAGCGCGCGTTTCTACGGTTGCGCGCTAGTTCGAGCGATTCGAGGTCGATCAGGTCCTGTGGTCGGCCTGCTGCGCGCTTCATCGCGATCAGGTCCTCGATCGAGGCCACCGCGACGGTGAGGCCGTCGAGGTCCATCCGGTCCGCTCGGCGTCGCAGCTGCGCGTAGCCGGGTGAGCCGTCCGGGTTGGCGAGCAGGTCGAGGTTGCCCTCCACGGTTGTCAGAGTGAGGATCTGTGTTGCGCGCAGTGTGCGGCCGTCGGGCAGGAACGGCAGGTCCTGCTCGACGCCGCGCAGTTTGGCGTCGAGTTCGCTCAGCACCCGTCCAAGCCGATCGAGGTTGTCCTGTGCCGTCGCGTAGCAGATGTCGAGGTCGGCGGTGAAACGCGGGGTGGCCTGCAGGACGATCGCCACGCCGCCGACGATCACGAAATCGACGCCCGCGTCCGTGAGACGGCGCAGCAGGCTGCTCAGCTTGAACTGCGGCTGCTCCAGCCGCGACTCCTGCTCAGGCGCGCTCACCGCGGCTCCGTCTGCCCGCGATCGTGAGTTCCCGGGCCTGCGTGTACGCGGTTTCGAGCCCGCGCAGCCGTTCGGCCGGGGTGCGCCCGAGGTGCTGGCGGATCAGGCTCTCGTCAACGCCGGCACCCGGCTTGCGTGCCGGCGCGCGCAGTTCGAGCGTGTGGCCCGTGGCTTTCAGTGCCGTGGCGAGCGTCGCGCACGTCGGGTTGGCTCCCGCTCGCTCCAGCTTGGCGACCGCCGCCTGGCTGACGCCGAGACGCAGCGCCAGCTGCCGCTGGGTCAGGCCGGCCCGATGGCGCGCGTCGCGCAGCAGGATGGCTGGATCGCCCATGACCACATCATAACCCATAGGTTATGCCGAGCTTGACGTCGCCGTCTCCTCTCGGGCTATGTCGGCGGCGCCAACAACGGTGCAGCGAAGGGTTGGCCACGCCGGGTATCGAAGACCGGACGTTCTTGACGCTCTCCGATCCACCGGTCGTCAGCACCGGCGAAGGCACCCCGACCGGGCCGGCCGCCGCGAGGCGCAGCAAAGCGCCGGGCGTCGGGGCAGAGCGCCAGGTAGCGGGCGTCAGCCGGTTGTCCTGCGTGTGAGGTAGGCGCGGAACTTCGGTGCGGTGTAGGCGTACTGGCCCTTGCGGGTACGGTAGAGCGCGCCGGCGTCGACGAGACGGCCGAGCAGGACGTTGACATTGCTCCCTTCGATGGCCCTCTAGACTGAGCGCACCCCAGCCGTCCTCGAACCCCCTCCACAGGAGCGCGCCCATGTCCACCTCGCCGGCCGATTTCAACGCCAAAGTCATCGACGAGTTCCGCGCCAACGACGGGCGCGTCGGCGGCATGTTCGAGCGCATGCCGATCCTGCTGCTGCACCACACCGGCGCCAAGTCCGGCACGCAGCGCATCAACCCGCTCGCCTACCAGGCGGACGACGGACGCTACGCGATCTTCGCCTCCAAGGGCGGCGCGCCGAGCAACCCCGCCTGGTACCACAACCTCAAGGCCAACCCCGACACCACGATCGAGGTCGGCGACCAGAAGCTCGCCGTGCACGCCGGCGAGGCCACCGGCGCGGAGCGCGAGCGGCTGTTTCGCGCCCAGGCCGAGCGTCTGCCCCAGTTCGCCGAGTACGAGCACAAGACCTCGCGCACGATCCCCGTGGTCGTGCTCACACCGGTCGGGGACTGACAGCGGCCGCCGAACGCGGACCGACGCTCGCCGCCGGGCGCGGCCATCGCGCTCGTGGCGATCCGTAGACCACCACGGCGCTGCCAGGCTGACATAGCAGGCCTCTTTGTAGCTGCCATGGAGCTCACGCGGATGGCAGATGTAGGTCGCCGTCAACCCGCGCGGGCCCTGTTCGCCGCGCGGCCCCGCGGGACCCTGCGGGGCCGCCAGGCCCCGCTGGCACTTTCGCCCGCCGCATCCGCCGCATCCGCCGCGCCGCCGCGCCGCCGCGCCGGGTGGCGGTAGCATCAAGCTGGAGGAGTTGCTAGTCCTTGCAGCTTCAACCTGCTTGCCATACACTGAAAAGTAGTTCTCTTGCGATGGCGGATCAGCCTCAGAGTGTCCAGATCAACGTACCGCCCGAGAAGGCTGCGGGCTGTTACGCGAACATCGTAGGCGTATGGCATACGCCTACCGACTTTGCGATCGACTTCTGCGTCAACCAGCCGTTTGCTGGAGGCCCCGACAAGATTGCCGCCCAGGTTGTTTCGCGGGTACGAATTCCGCCTTCTATGGTGTTCGAGCTGCTTCGTGCCCTAAGCGAGAACTTGGGCGAGTACGAGGACGCGTACGGCGAGGTCAAGATACCTGGTGGACAGGAGGAGTCTGATGCCTAAGTTGATGCACGCGGCAGATGTTGCGATCGCAGCACGTACCGCATCGACGAGCGCGCCGAAGCCGATGCCTGTGCCCAAGGACTACGTCTCGTATCGCGTCAAGCCGCGAACGGCTCACTGGAGTCTTGAGCGAAGCCGAGCTAGCGACGGTTCTTGGGTCGTGACGGTATCCGACGGTCGAACAGGCATTTACGGAGCCGGCCCGGACGCTAACGAGGCTATTCGGGATCTCATGCGGGCACGACGGGAGCACCGAGAAGTTCTGGAAAGCCAGACCAATCTCTCCCCTGCCTTGAAGCGCCAGCTCAATCACCTGAAGCAACGGTAGTCCCGACCCTTCATGGCAACACGTAAGGCAGCCGATGTCGAATCGGCTCTCGAAGCGAAGGGCATGGATCGTGACGAGAACCATCACCATATGTTTCGCAAGGAGATCGACGGCGTTACGCAGCTCGTGACCCGCATCTCGCATGCAAAGGGCGAGGTCAACGATCATCTCGGGAAACTGATGGGCAACCAGTGTTGCCTTCAGCTCAAAGAGTTCTGGGAGCTGGTGGACTGCACGTTGAGCGCCGAGCAGTGGGATGTGCTCGTGGCGCAACGTTGCCACGGCGGCCAAAATCCGTTCTTGGGCCACTAGACCGCTACGCTGGGCTCATGCTCGACCGCTACCGCAAGCGCCCACGCGACCCTGTCGTGTACCACGTCGAAGGTGCTCAGCGCGCGTCGTCGTTCACTCGCCGACCTGCCCGGGTGCTCGGCTGCGGCTGACCCCGGACCGGCTCGCCTGCCACTCCGCGGCCAGGTGCGCGTTTCGGGGCGCTCCGGCGCGTGCCATACGATCCCGGCGATGTCCGAGAACGCCAGCACCGTCGCCCTCTCCTGGAGCGGCGGCAAGGACTCTGCGCTCGCGCTCCACGCACTGCGCACCGAGCGCTCCCTGCCGCCCGCCGCGTTGATCACCACCGTCACCGACGCCTACGAGCGCATCAGCATGCACGGCGTCCGCCGCGAGCTGCTGACGATGCAGGCCGCCGCAGCCGGCCTGCCGCTCGTCGAGGTGCGCATCCCTCCCTCCTGCACGAACGCGGTCTACGAGCGGCAGCTGGCCGACGCGCTCTCCTCGCCACCACTATCGAGCATCCATCTGGTCGCCTTCGGCGACCTATTCCTTCAAGACGTCCGCGCGCACCGCGAGGCGCAACTGGAGACGGTGGGCCGCGCCGGTCTCTTTCCGCTCTGGCACCGCGACACTGCCACGCTCGCACGCGACTTCATCGCCGCCGGCTTTCGCGCGCACCTCGTCTGCGTGGACCCGCGCAAGCTCGACCCCGCCTTCGCCGGCCGCGCGTTTGACGCGCAGCTGCTCGCCGATCTGCCCGCCGCCGTGGACCCGTGCGGGGAGAACGGCGAGTTTCACACCTTCGTTCACGCCGGGCCGATCTTCTCCGCGCCGATCCCCTGTGAGACCGGCGAGATAGTGCAACGCGGCGGCTTCGTCTTCTGCGACATGCTCCCGGCCTGAGCGGGCCCGGGATGCCTGAGGGGGAGCGCCTGAGAGGTACGCGCTTGCCGGCGGGGGCGCTCAGACGGCCTGCGCTGCGCCATGCTTCTGCGCGAGCTCCACCAGCTGCGCCAACCCCGCCGCGATGCTCTCGCCCAACCGGTCGATGTCGGTCAACGCATCGAGGTCGCCCAGCAGGCCGAAGTTCATCTGGCCGTTGTAGGACATGATCGCGATCGCCAGCGCGTGGTGCTGGGGCAGGAACGCCACCGGGTAGGCCTCGAGCATCTTGCGCCCCAACACGTACAACGGGAACTGCGGTCCCGGCACATTTGTCACGATCAGGTTGAACAGCCTTGTCGAGAAGTTCAGCCGCGAGGCCTGTGCCAGGATCGTCGGCGGCGCGAAGTTCTGCACGTTGGCGATCACCTCTGCGCCGACCGCCTGCTTTGACTCCTTTAGGCCGTCCATCTCACGTTTGACGAACAGCAGCCGCTGCACCGGATCGGACATGTACACCGGCAGCGGCCCGCGCATTACCACGATCCGATTGCCCATCTGCCCATGCTCGTTCTCCGCTCGCACCGACACCGGCACCAGCGCTCGTAGCTCCAACCCCTCCGTGCGCACGCCGCGCGCGATCAAAAACTCGCGCAGCGCACCCGCCACCACCGCGAGCACCACGTCGTTGACCGTGCACCCGAACGTGTTCTTGACTACTTTGAAGTCCGCCAGGCTCGCTGCCACCGCCTCAAAGCGCCGGTGCGGGCCGATCTCCACGTTCAGCGGCGTCTCCGGCGCCGGGTTCAGCGCCGCCCACACCAGCTCGCCCAACCCCTCCAGCGTCTCCCGCGCTCCCGCCAACGCCCGGTCGGGGTGGGCCAGGGCATCCACGACCCCGCCCGCCACCGCCACGCCCGCGCGCAACGTCCCCAGCGCGCCGGCACCCACCAGCTCGATCGTGCTCGGTTCCTTGTGGGGCTGCCACGCCTTGCCCGTGTGACGGATCGGCGGCGGTTGTGGCGACAGGTCGAACAGCACCGTCGCCAAATCGATCCCCGCGATCCCGTCGATCAGCGAATGGTGGGTCTTTGAGATCAGCGCGCAGCCGTCGTCCTGCAACCCCTCGATCAGCCACATCTCCCACAGCGGCTTGGAACGATCCAACTGCTGCGAGAAAATCCTCGCGGTCAAGCTGTACAGCTGCTCGCGGTCGCCCGGCGCCGGCAGCGCCGTGTGGCGCACGTGGTACTCGAGATTGAAGTTCTGGTCGTCGATCCACACCGGCCGCCCGTTGTCGAGCGCCGTATGCGTACTCGCCAGCTTGTGCCGGTAGCGCGGCACCAGATGCAGCCGCTTGCGAATCTGCTCCAGAAACTCATCGAGCGTCGGCGGCGGGCCCTCCAGCACCGTCAACCCGCCGACATGCATATGCGACGTTGGTCCCTCCTGGTGCAGGAACGACGCGTCCACCGCGGTCAGCCGATCGAGGTGTCGCTGGGGCATGGCGCACAAGCCTAGCCGGCCGCGCGCGCCGTGCGAAGTCGGGGCGGAAAGTTTGCCGCCGGTTCGGTGCCAGTTGGGGGCGTGTGCGCAGGTGGGCAGGAGGTTGCCGCCGGTTCGCCGGGGGCTGTGGGGCGTGTACGCGGGCGGGCCGCAAGCCACCGGGCGGCGCCTCAGGCGTCGGGCTGCGCGTCGCCGTGTGGGCTTGGGTAGGGAAGTGGCCTGCGAAGTTGCGGCCCTACAATTGATCCCGTGCCCGCCGCCGCCCCGCCCGCCGCTCGCGAGAACACGATCGAGCTGATCCTGCTCGCCGCCCCCCGCGGCTATTGCGCCGGCGTCGACCGCGCGGTACAGACGGTAGAAAGGGCGCTGGAGATGCACGGCGCGCCCGTCTACGTGCGCAAGGAGATCGTCCACAACAAGCACGTCGTCGCCAAGCTACGCGCGCGCGGCGCGATCTTCGTCGAGCAGGAGACCGAGGTCCCCGAGGGCGCCCTCACCGTCTTCTCCGCCCACGGCGTCGCCCCCAGCGTGCGCGCCAACGCCGTCGCGCGGCGTCTGCAGACGATCGACGCGACCTGTCCGCTGGTCACCAAGGTCCACGTCGAGGCGCGCCGCTTCGCCGAGCAGGGCTACACGATCGTGCTCGTCGGCCACGACGGCCACGAGGAGGTCGAAGGCACGATGGGGGAGGCCCCCGGGCAGATCGTGCTCGTCCAGAGCGAGCGCGACGTCGAGGAGCTCGACGTTCCCGACCCCGCACGCGTCGCCTACATCACCCAAACCACCCTCTCCGTCGACGAGACCGCCGGGATCCTCGCGCGTCTGCGCGAACGCTTCCCCGCGATCGTCGGTCCCCGCACCGACGACATCTGCTACGCCACCACCAACCGCCAGGCGGCCGTCAAGCAGCTCGCCGGCCGCTGCGACCTGGTGCTCGTGATCGGCTCGCGCAACTCCTCCAACTCGGTCCGGCTCGTCGAGGTCGCGCACGAGTCTGGCGCCGCCGCGCACCTGATCGACAGCTGCCGCGAAGTACGCGAGGAGTGGCTGCAGGGCGTCCGCGTCCTCGGTGTCTCCTCCGGTGCCAGCGCGCCCGACGAGCTAGTCCGCGAGCTGCTCGACCACTTCCGCGCCCGCGGCGTGCCCGAGCAGAGCATCTCCGAGTTCCACGTGGTCCACGAGGACGTCCGCTTCATGCTGCCCAAGCCGATCCGCGAGGCGGCCGGCGCGGGTTTGGGTTTGGGTGCGGGCTCGGGTGCGGGTTTGGACTCGGGCGCGGGCTCAGGTGCGGGCGCGGGTGCGGGTTCGGGCTCGGGCGGACCCTCGTAGTGATCGGCGCCGTCGCGCTCGTCGGGCACACATCGCTTTGCGCACGCTGATCGTCTCCGACCTGCACCTCGGCAGCGCGTCCGGCGTCGACGTGCTGCGACGCCCCGAGCTGCGCGAGCCGCTTTTGGCTGCGCTCGCCGACGGCGTCGAGCGCCTCGTGTTGCTCGGCGACACGCTCGAGCTGCGCCACGGACCCCGTCGCGACGCGCTCGCCGCCGCGCGCCCCTGCTTCGAAGACCTCGGCCGCGCTCTGCCCGACGGCGAGATCGTCGTCCTCGCCGGCAACCACGACCACGCGCTCGTCGAGCCCTGGCTGGAGCGCCGCGACGAGCAGCCCGCCCCCACACCGCTCGCCCTCGAGCAGCGTTTCGCCGCCGCCGACGCCTCGCCGATGCTCGCCCAGCTCGCCGCGTGGGCCGCCCCTGCACGGCTAACCACCGCCTACCCCGGCCTGTGGGTGCGCCCCGAGGTCTACGCCACCCACGGCCACTACCTCGACTGCCACCTCACCGTGCCCACGATGGAGCGCCTGGGCATCGGCGCCATGGGTCGCATCCTGCGCCGCCCCGCCCGCGCTTTCACCGGCCCCGACGACTACGAGGCCGTCACCAACCCCGTCTTCGCCTGGATCGACGCGATCGCGCGCCAGGCGTTGACAGGCCCCGCGCTCGACGGCGGCCTCACCGTGCGGGCGTGGCGGGTGCTGCGGGGTGACGGTGAGGACGGGCGTGCGGGAGACGGCGGTGCGCCGCCGAGCGGCGCGGCTCTCGGTGTTGACGGCGTGCCTGCCGGGGTTGACGGCGTGCCTGCTGGGGTCGACGGCCTGCCTGCTGGTCTGGACGGCGTGCCTGCCGCAGGCGTGCGGCACAACGGCCTCCTCGATGGCGGTCTTCAGCGGCGCCGGGCCGCGCTCGTTCGCACGCTCCGTGTGCGCGCACTCACCAGCGGGTTCCCGCTGCTGGTCGGCGCGCTCAACCGCGCCGGCCTCGGACCCTTCAACGCCGACCTCTCGCCCGACGAGCTGCGCCGCGCGGGGCTGCGCGCGATGGGCGAGGTCGCCGTCAGGCTGGATCTTGGCGACGCCTACGTCATCTTCGGCCACACCCACCGCGCCGGGCCGCTGCCCGCCGATCGCGCTGCCGAGTGGGTCGGCCCGGGCGGGGCGTGGCTCATGAACACCGGCTGCTGGAGCTACGACCCGCACTTCCTCACCGCCACCCCCGGCGAGAGCCCCTACTGGCCCGGTGGCTGCATCGTTGTCGACGACAACGGGCCGCCGCGATTGCTGCGGCTGCTGGCCGAGCGGACCCACGAGCAGCTCGCACCGCCGGCGGCGCCGAGCAGCGATGTGCCTCGCGAAGACGCGTGGGCCTACACACCGGAGCACCGGGGTCAGCTCGCACGCGCCCGCGAGGATGCGGCACAGGGGCGCGCGGGTGAGCTGAGCGAGGACGATCTCCGCGATCTGGCCGATGTCGACGGCTAAGAATTTCGGGTGCAGTCTCGCGAGTCGGCTAGGCGACTGGGGCGGCACGGGCGGCTAAGAGTACTGGGCGTACCTGTGCCGGCCGGGTGGTGGGTCCAGGCATGTCCAGGCGCCGGGCGCAGACGCCTGCACGTGGGTACGAATCGGGTGTTACCATTTTCGGGTATGCCCGTTCGAAAGCTCTCTGTCGCCCTGGAGGAACATGTCGCGGACGCCGCCAGGCAGGCCGCCAAGCGCCGGGGTATGAGCTTGTCGGCTTGGCTGAATGAGGCATCCGTGAGTGCGCTTGAGAGGGATCTGCGTTTGGAGGACGGTCTGGCCGGTGTCGCGGAATGGGAAGCCGAAGATGGGCCGATCTCTACTGAGGATCTGGCCAAGGCCGACGCGATCCTCGACGCTGCGGGGGTTGGTCGCGGGCGCGAAGCCCGTCGCGCCGCGTGAGTGGCGTCACCTACGACGCGGGCGCCTTGATCGCAGCCGAACGCGGCTCGACGTCCATATGGCGGCTGCACAGACGCCTGCTTGAACGTGGGATGTACCCGACGCTTCCGGCGGTTGTACTGGGTCAGGCCTGGCGCGGCGGGCCACAGGCGCGGCTGTCGCGACTCCTGCGTGGGTGTCACATCGACCCGCTCACCGAGCGGCAGGCGCGCTCTGCGGGCGCGGCGCTGGCGGCGAGCGGGGGCAGCGACCTGGTCGACGCCGCCGTGGTAGTCGCAGCGCTCTCGCGTGAGGATCTGGTCGTAACCAGCGATCCTGAGGATCTGCGGAGGATCGCCGTTGCCATCGGCCGTGACCTGGTGGTGCAGGTCGTCTGATCGTGGCCGGTTATGCCAATCCCGGCGTAAAACACGTCGCGTGGCACCTCACGCCCGCGCCGACCTCCAGCTCGAGCCTGCCAGCCGTGTGGCGCTCGTGCTCGACCAGCGGGTATGCGCCGGGGTGCGCGACCGTCAGCTCTGCGGTCACCGTCGCGTTCGATCGCTCGCCCCGGTCGCCCGATCGCGCGCCGGGGTCCTCGTCTGCGTTCGTCGTGCTCACTCGCACAGTGCCGCTTCCCTCGAGCACAGCCCACAAGCAACCCGCCTCGTAGGGGCCGCTGTAGGCGCCGGGCTGGTCCTCGGTTTGGGGTACGAGCAGCGCGTCGGGGTCGTCCTCGGGGCGGACAGGCGGCAGCGGCTCGCGCTCCACACCCAGCAGCTGCTGGATCGCGCGCTCGGTCTCCTCATAGGCGCCCTCGCCGTAGTGGTACTCGAACAGCGCTCCCCGTGCGTCGAACAGATAGCGCGCCGGCCACCCCTGATTCTCGTACACCTGCCACATCTCCAGGTCCGGGTCGAGCAGCACCGGGTACTCGATCCCCAGCCGCTCCACCGCGGTTTGCGCGGCCGCCCGTTCGCGCGCCGGCTCGAACCCGGGAGAGTGGATGCCGATCACCTGCAGGCCCGGGATCGGCTGCTCGCTGCCCGGGGCGCGCCGTTCGCCGCCTGGCGCGGGCTGCGCGCCTGACTCGCCGGCCGGCATCTGCGAGTAGCGCTCGTGCCACGCCTTCACATACGGCAGCGTCCGCATCGAGTTCGGCCTACAGAAATCCCAGAACTCGACCAGCACCGGTCGCCCGTACAACCGCTCCATCCGCAGCGGCTTGCTGTTCACCCAGCGCAGGTGTGCCAAGAACGGCGGTGCGGCGATTCTGTCAACAGGGGCGCGCATGTCCAGCGGTCAACGCGGCTGAGAGGCGCGAGGGGCAAGTATGGCAAGGACGCAGGGAGCGAAGTGTGCAAATAGCACACGAGCTGGCCGATCGGCGATCCCTTCGATCGCCGATCGGTAGGACGCAGCCAGACGCCGCCCATCGCGCCTCTCAGCCGATGGAGCCGACCATCTCCAGCTGAATCAGCCGGTTCAGCTCAACCGCGTACTCCATCGGTAGCTCCTTCGTCACCGGCTCGATAAACCCGTTGACGATCATCGCTGCCGCCTCGTCCTCGGTGAAGCCGCGGCTGCCCATATAGAAGAGCTGGTCGTCACTGATCCGTCCGACGGTCGCCTCGTGGGCGACCGAGACGTGCGGGTTCTGGATCTGGATGTCCGGCCACGTGTCCGACCGCGAGATCCCGTCCATCATCAGCCCGTCGCACTGCACGCGCGATTTGGAGCCCTGCGAGTGCGGGCCCATCTTCACCAGGCCCCGGTAGCCCATAATCCCGCCGTCCTTGGAGATCGACTTCGCCAGAATGTTCGACGTCGTGTTCGGCGCCAGATGCACGACCTTCGCGCCCGTGTCCTTGTGCACGCCGCCCGAGGCCACACCGACGTTCAGATGGTCCGCGCGCGCGCCCTCGCCCATCAGGTAGGAACCCGGGTAGAGCATCACGTACTTCGCGCCCATCGACCCGCCGACCCACTCGACCGTGCCGCCGGCGTTGACCACCGCGCGCTTGGTGTTCAGGTTGTAGACGTCCTTGGACCAGTTCTGCACCGTCGTGTAGCGCGCTTTGGCGCCCTCGTGCACGAAAATCTCCACGACCGCGCTGTGCATCGAGTTGACGCTATAGGTCTGCGCCGTGCAGCCCTCGATGTAGTTCACGTCCGAACCCTCATCCGCGACGATCAGCGTGTGCTCGAAGGTGCCCTCGCCGGCGCCCTCCATCCGGAAGTACGCCTGCAACGGCAAATCGACCTTCACGCCCTTGGGCACGTACAGGAACGACCCGCCGCTCCACACCGCGCCGTGCAGCGCGCTGAACTTGTTGTCCTGCGCCGGCACGCATTTGTTCATGAAATACCTCTGCACCAGCTCCGGGTACTCGCCGATCGCGGTGTCCATCGAGCAGAACAGGATCCCCAGCTTGCGGTACTCCTCCTTGAGCCCCTCATACACCGGCTCCTGGCGCCACACACCGACCACGCCCGCCAGATGCTCGCGCTCGGCTTGCGGGATGCCCAGATCCTCGTAGGTCTGCTTCATCTCCGCCGGCACGTCGTCCCAGCTGTCGTAGCGCCCCGCCGTTGGCGGCGAGTAGAGCACCAGCTCGTCGAGCTTCAGCCCCGACAGGTCCACGCCCCAGTCCGGCGTCGGCTTGCGTTCGAAGATCTCCAGCGCCTTCAGCCGTTTCTCGGCCATCCAGTCGGGCTCGCCCTTGATCTTGGAGAGCTCCTGCACCACCTCGCGCGAGATGCCCTGAGGGGCACGCAGCTGTCCCTGGTCGTCCTCGACGATCGGGCTGGGCTTGGCGATCCTGGTGGTGTCAGTGGCGGCCATATGTCTCGCTCCGTCTCTCGCTCGCTTGAATCCCGTGTTGCATGGTAGGGATTCTATCGCGCCTTGGGAGGTCTGCTCGCGGTGGCGCTCAAGGGGTTCTCCCAGCGCACGTCGCGAAAGCGCGCAAAGTCGCCGTCGGTGCTGCATACCGTCAGCCCGTGCTCGATAGCGAGCGCCGCCAGATGCGCGTCGCTGGCGAGGTCGGGTCTGGACTCCGCTTCGAGCAGGTCCGCGAGGATCCGTTGGTGGCGATCGGTGGGAACCGGAATCCATGCCTGCGGCCGTGCCAGCCACGTCTGCACCTGACGCCACGAGCGGTGTAGCGGGATCGGCTTTCTGACCACGTGGGAGTTGCCCATGAGACGCGCGAAGCCCAGCAGGGTCGGCCAGGGGAACCCGACCTTGGCGGGGCCGTTGAGGGCCGCTTCGAACCAGGCCCGAGCAGCCTCGTGATGGGGCGAGCGGGATTCGTTTGCGTAAATGAGGATGTTGGCGTCGAGCAGGATCAGCTTCGCCACGGCCCCTCGGCCAGGTCAAGCGCGACGCTCACGTCATCGATGCCGATGAGCAGGCCGCCTGCGTCAAATGGCTGGACTCGAAACCGAGGTTGCTCGGCGTCTTGCGCATCCACCTGCATCAGGCCGACGCGGATCAAATCGTTGACCTCCTGCTTGAGCGAGCGGTTGTGCTCGCGGCGACGACGCTCGAGTGCCGCCGCGACATCGTCATCGAGTGTCAACGTCGTGCGCATGCATCACAGCATACCATTATTGATGTCTTGATGCCTTTTGGGCCGGCGTCTACGACGGCCAGTCGCTGCCCGCGCCGACCGCGCCGCGCACGACCTTCAGATTCAGCAGCGCGCACTTGCGCCGCGTGGGGGAGACCGGGATACCCAGCAGCTCGATCATCCAGTCCGCGCCGAGACGCTGCACCTCGGCCAGCTCCATCCCCTTGAGCTCCTCCGAGGCGATCGAGGCGGACGCCTGCGAGATCGCGCAGCCATGGCCGTTGAAGCGCAAATCCTCGATCCGCCCGTCCTTGACCCTGATCTGCACCCCCAACTCATCCCCGCACAACGGGTTGTGCTCCTGGGCCTCCAGGTCGTGCGGCTCCAGCTCACCCCAGTTGCGCGGGCGCTTGTAGTGATCGAGGATGTAATCCCTATAGAGGTCGTCCATCACAGCCCGAACACCTTCCTGCCGGCCTGCAGCGCGTCGATCAGGGCATCCACATCCGCGCGCATGTTGTAGATGCCGACGCTTGCCCTCGCCGTCGCCGCCACGCCCAGACAGCGCATCAGCGGCTGTGCGCAATGGTGCCCCGCGCGGATCGCGACCCCGTCGCGGTCGGCCAGCTCGGCGACGTCGTGCGGGTGCATCCCCTCGATCGTGAACGACGCCAGACCGCCGCGCTGCTCGGCGTGGGGGGGACCGGCGATCCGCAGGCCCGGTACCTCGGCCAGCCGCTCCAGCAGATACCCCGTCAACTCCAGCTCGTGCGCGCGCACCCGCTCCATCCCGAGGTCTTCCAGGTAGGTAACCGCCGCGCCCAGCCCCACCGCCTCGGCGATCGGCGGCGTGCCCGCCTCGAACTTGTACGGCAGCTCGTTCCACGTCGCGCTCTGCTCATCCACCGAGGAGATCATGTCCCCCCCCGTCATAAACGGCTCCATCTCCTGGAGCAGCTCGCGCCGGCCGTGCAGCACGCCGATCCCCGTCGGCCCCAGCGCCTTGTGGCCCGTCCACGCATAGAAGTCCGCCCCGACAGCCCCCACGTCAACCGCCATATGCGGCACCGCCTGCGCGCCGTCAACCAGCGACACCGCTCCCGCCGCTCTGATCCGCGCGACCATCTCCGCCGCCGGGTTCAACGTCCCCAGCACGTTGGACACATGCGTAAACGCGACGAGTCGCACGTCTCCGCGTTCGAGCTCCGCGTCCAGCTGCGCGGGGTCGAGCATCCCCTCGTCGTCAACCTGCAGGTAGCGCAGCTGCGCACCCCTCGCCCTGCATAGTTGCTGCCACGGCACGATGTTCGCATGGTGCTCCATCTGCGTGATCAGCACCGCATCGCCCCCGCCGACGTTCGCTCTTCCCCATGCGTACGCCACCAGGTTGATCGCCTCCGTCACGTTCTTCGTGAAGATCGTCGTCCTTGGGTCCGCCCGCGTGAACGCCGCGATCCGCTCCCTTGCGCCTTCATAGGCGCTGTCGGCCTCCTGGGCCAGCCCGTACACGCCGCGGTGCACGTTTGCGTTGTGCGTGGCGAGATGCCCCGCCACCGCGTCGATCACCACCCTCGGCTTTTGCGCCGTGCTCGCCGAGTCCAGGTACACCAACGGCCGCCCCCCGAAGCTGCGCTCCAGAATCGGGAAGTCGTCCCGCACATCCAGCGCACCCGGCTGGGATCGGGTCTGGCCTGCCGCTGCCGCGAGGTCCGTGCTGCTCATCGGCTCGTCGCGTACGCCTCGATGTCTGCCCGCGCCGCCGACAGCCTCTGTGCGATCTTCGCGCGCACGACCCCTTCCAGCGGCTCGTCGCCCAGCTCGCTCAGCAGCGGCTCGAAAAAGCCCTCGACGATCACCCGCACCGCGCTCGGCCGGTCCAGACCGCGACTCTGCATATAGAAGATCAGGTCCTCGTCGAGCTCGCCCACTGTGCCGCCATGCGACGCCGACACATCGTCCGCGGAGACCAACACCGACGGGATCGCGTCGATCCTCGCCTTCGGCGAGAGCATCAACGAGTGGATCTGCAGGTAGGTGTGTGTCTGCTGCGCGCCCGGGTCGATCTGGATCAGCCCCTCAAAACTCGCCCTGCTGTGCCCCGTAGCCGCGCCGCGCCAGTGCACATCCCCGCCCGACGGGCCCGTCTCGTGCAAATCGACCGCGAACGCGTCCAGCAGCTCGCTCTCCTCCGTGAAGAACACCCCACGAAACGCCATATCGCCTCCCGGCTCGCTCACCGCCAGCTCCAGATGCTGGCGCACCAGATGGCCGCCCAGCAGCGCCGGCAGCCAGTGGCAGTACGCGTCGCGTCCCACGCACACCACCCGCGTAGAGGCGTCGAACACTTCTGGTCCGCGGGCGCCGTCGGTGCCGCCGACATCCGCTCCGGTCGCGTCGATTGCGTCTCCGGTGCCGGCCTCGCCCCTGCTACCGCTCCAGTCCTGCACCTGCGCCAGCCGGCACCTCGCGCCGTCCTGCAGGTACAGCTCGAACGCACCCGCGTGCAGCGCCTGGCCGGTGAACTCGCCCGCCAGGTCGTACTCGTGCACGCGAAACTCCGCCGCGCGCTCGCCGACGATCAGCGTCCGCCCGTACTGCGCCGTACCCCCCTCGCCGATCGCGTACACGATCTCGAACGGCTCCTCGATCGCCACGCCCGCCGGCACGTACAGGAAAGCGCCGCCCGTCCAGAACGCCGCATTAGCCGCCTCGAACTTGTGGCGGTCGTACGTCAGCCGCTTGGAGTACCACCTGGCGAACAACTCCCCATGCTCGCGCTCCGCCTGCTCCAGCGAACACAGAATCACCCCGCGCTCCGCCAGCGCCGCGTCGAGTTCGACGCTCACCACCGAGCCGTCCAGCTGCACGATCCTCCCTGCGCGCGCACGGTCGGGCAGCGTCTCGCGCACGAGCTGCGGGAGCGCCCGCTCGGCGCCCGCACCGTCGCTCGCTGTCGCGTCGCCCACTGCCGCGTCGCCTGCCGGCACCTTGCCCGCCGGCGCGTCGCCTGCCGGCGCGTGATGGCGAACCTGTAGTGCGTCGAAGTCGAGTCCCTCAAAGCTCGTCGTCCAAAACCCCGACCGCCGCCACACCGGCAGCTCGCTGTGCTCGTAGACCTTCAGCGCCGCCTCGCGCAGCTGCGCCAGTGAGCGCCCGTCGCCCGCACCCGCACCGTGCAGCGCGTGGTAGAGCGTCGCCTCGCGATGGCGGCCGGGCTTGACCGCGACCCCGCCGGCCGCGCTGTCTGCGTCGGCCGGGCCGTTCGTGTTGGCCGCGCCGTTTGTGCCCACCGGGCGGCTGTCCGCGCCCGCCTCAGGCACCCTGGCCTCCCGCGGCGGCCGCCGCCGGCTGCTCGCCGTGCTCGCGGCGAATCTCGTCGTAGCCCTCGCGCTCCAAACGCTCCACCAACTCGACACCACCCTCGAGCACGATCCGCCCGTCGAGCATGATGTGCACGAACTGCGGCTCGATGTAGTGCAGAATCCGCTGGTAGTGCGTGATGATCAGCGCGCCCAGGCCCTGTTCGGAATGCAGCTTGGCCACGCCCTCTGCGACGGTGCGCAGCGCATCGATGTCAAGGCCCGAGTCGGTCTCGTCGAGGATCGCCACATCGGGCCCCAGCATTGCCATCTGCAGGATCTCCGCGCGCTTCTTCTCGCCGCCCGAGAAGCCATCGTTGAGATGGCGCGAGGTGAACGCCCGGTCAACGTCCAGCAGCTCGATCGCGTGCTGTAGCTCTTTGCCGAACTCCTTCACCCGAATCGGCTCCTCGCGCTTTGCGTTCATCGCCATCCGCAAAAAGTTCGCCACCGACACCCCCGGCACCGACACCGGGTACTGGAACGCCAAAAACAGCCCCGCCTTAGCGCGCTCGTGCGGCTCGGCCTCGGTGATGTCCTCTCCCTTGAACACGATCGAGCCCTCGGTCACCTCGTAGGCGGGATGCCCCAGCAGCGTGTTCGCCAGCGTCGACTTGCCCGACCCATTCGGTCCCATCAGCGCGTGGATCTCGCCCCTGCTGACGCTCAGGTCCACGCCGCGCAGGATCTCTCGTTCCTCGATCCGCACATGCAGGTTTCGTATCTCCAGGTCCGCCACCGCGTCTCCTTTTAGGTCAGGCGATTGTCGGCAGCGACCGTCGCGCGGCGCCGCCCATAGCCGCCAACGGCAGCGCGGGCTCTGCGGAGGGCGCCTGCGCGCCCTCCGAACCCGCCAGCACGTCCGCCAGCGTTGTCTCCATCAGCGTCCGCACGATCGCGAACCGCACCCTTGTCCACAGCAGCTTCGTCGGGCACGAGTGGGAATCCGATCCCGCTCGCCCCTGCGACTCTCGCGCGCACACGATGCTCCCGTCCGCGTTCTGCGAAATGCACTCGATCGGCGCAATCGACCCCTCCAGCGCCTCCACGACCTCCGCCATCGTGATCGCCGCCGCGTCCCGCGCCAGCATGTAGCCGCCCCGCGAGCCCCGCCGGCTGTCCACCAGCCCCGCCTTGCGCAGCCTCGCCACCAGGTGCTCCAGGTAGGCCAGCGGCAGCGCGTCGCGCTCGGCGATCTCCGCCAGCGGCACCACCGGCTCGGCGCCGTCCGCGCTCTGCGCAGCCTGCGCCGCTCGCTGCGCGAGCGCCACCATCACACGCACCCCGTACTCCGCCTTTGTCGAGAACATCATCGCTTTGAATACCTACCTGGCAGGTAGGGTATCAGGGAGGGGGCCTTCTCCCGGGGGTGTGGCGGGGGTGTGGCGGGATGGCGGCGGGCCATGGCGCGCCACGGCGCACCAGGAGATCTCTTCCCGGGTGTGGCGGGCCGGCGGGCCACAGAACGCCAGGAGATCTCTTCCCGGGGTGTGGCGCGGCCAGGTAGCGTGGGTGTTCGCTGCCGTGGGTAGCGCTCAGTTCGCCGGCGATTCGGTGGCCTGCTGCCTGCGCACGTCCTGCGCGAGCCCTTCCGGCGTCAATTCTTCGAGCGGGATCTCGACGCGCTCGGCTCCGTGGCGGTCCAGCACCGCCACGAACGCACCCCGTTCGTATGCTCCTTCGCCGGCGCTCGCCGGCACCACGCGATAGGCGCGCCACACCCTCCCCAGCTGTGCCTTGTTGCCCGTCAGGTAGGTCACCCGTCCCGCCAGCCCCGCTGTCTGTAGGAACGCCTTTACGTGCGCCGGCGTGTCCGCTTGTGGGTCGACGCTGACCACGATCGCCGGCACCGGCGCCTCCAATTCGTTGAGCGCGCCCCGCACCTGCTGGGCGATCAGCGTCGCCGTCGCCTTCGACGTCGAGTACAGGAACGCGAGGATCGCGACCTGGCCCCGCCAGCGGCCAAGCGACACCCGTTCGCCGCCTTGATCGACCAGCGTGAAGTTGCGCGCCTGTGTGCCTGCGGGCAGCAGCGCCCCCTCGAGACTTGTGCTCGAGTCTCCAGCTACGCGCCGCGAGTCCCGGATTGTTGCGGTTGCGCTGTGCGCGCGCTCCTGGGCGCTTGCGCCGCAGCCCGCGAGGGCTGCGGTGAGCACGAGCGCGGCGAGCGTCGCGAGCAGGAGCGTCACGTGGGGGGGAGTTGGGGGCGTCGGGGGTGTTGGTGTGTTGTTTTGCGCTGGGACCGCGTGTGCGCGCGCGATCCCTTTCACATAGGCATCTCTTGTTCTTGGGCCGCGCGCGCGGGCGTGTGCTGGCCAGCGTGTGTGCGCGTGTGCGGCCCAGCGTATGTGTGTGTGCGCGAGCGCGTGTGTGCGTGCGCGCGCAGTCGGGCCGCGGCGAAGACGGACCGGGCTGCGGCCATCACCGCGACGACGAACGTGTCTGCGGTCACGCATCGGTGCCGCCAGCCTACGACACCGCGCTTGCCGTCAAGCTGGGTTGCCGGCCCCCCGCGTTCGCCGACCGCGGCCTGTATGGCCCGCCAGCCAGGTATCGTTCGCTGCCCCTGGCAGTCTGACCAAAGAGGTGCTCAAGGCGTATGTGCGTTGCGTGCATCCCCGCCGCCGCTGCGCTGGCGCGGGGCACGCCAAAAGAGGTGGCAGGCCCGTCGGCGCATCGCGCCGACCTGCCCGCGGGCGCTCCGCAGGCCGTGGGCGTGGCGACGCCAGCTGTCTGCGGCGAGGAGGAGCGCTCCGTGATCCTGCGCGGCGGCCCGATCGTCACGGTGGACGACGCGTACCCCCTCGCCGAAGCGATCGCGTTGCGCGGTCCGTGCATCGTGGCCGTCGGCTCGGCGACCGACATCAAACGCCACTACACGGCCGCCACCGAGATCGTCGACCTCGACGGCCGCGCCGTGCTGCCCGGGTTCGTCGAGCCGCACGTACACGTGCTCACGAGTGCGCTGGCAGCCGCCGAAATCGACACGGCCACCGCCGCCGAGCTATTCGCAAAGGAGCCCGCGCGCCTGCGGCAGCTCTGCGCCGACACGCTGTGCGACTTCGCCGCACGCGGCTGCACCACCATCTATGACGCCTCGATCGGTGTGCTCGGGGGGGCCGCGGAGTACGAGCTCTTGCGTGCGCTCGCCCACGCCCCCGACGCGCCTGTGCGCGTACGCGGCGCCTTTACGCCCGAGCTCGCCCGGGCACTGGACATCTCCCCGGGCGCCGGGGACGACCGTTTCGACGTCGTTGGCGTCGCCTACCACGCTGACGGCGACGTTCAGGATCACGGCGCCGCGTTGGTCGAGCCGTATGCGGACGGGCACGCCAACGGCGCCCTCCAGTACGACGAGCGCGAGCTCTGCGATGCCCTGCGCGCCTGGCACGACGCCGGCTGGCAACTGGTCGTGCACTCCAACGGCGACGGCGCCCACGGGCAGGTGTTGCGCTGTTTCGAGGCGATCGTCGGCGCGAGCGAGCCCGCGGGTCCGGTCGAGCACCGGATCGAGCATTTCACGCTCGCCAGCGAGGAGCACACCGCACAGGCCGCCACGCTCGGCCTATCGCTCGGTCACCCCATCAACGACATCTACTTCTGGGGTGAGACCTTCCGCGACCGCATCCTCGGACCCGCTCGCGCGGCGCGCATCCACACGTTGGCGCGCGACCTCGAACACGACATCTGCACCTCCTGCCACGGTGGTCCCGCCGTCAACCCGCTGCTGTGTCTGCGCACCGCCGCCACCCGCCTGATGCGCGACAGCGACGACGTCCTCGGGCCCTTCCAGCAGCTGGACCTGATGCAGGCGCTGCGCACGCTCACCCGCAATCCCGCACGCCAGGTCCTGCTCGGCGATCGCGTCGGGATGCTGCGCCCCGGAATGCTCGCCGACCTGGTCGTGCTCGACCGCGATCCCCGCGCCGTTGCACCCGAACGCCTGCACGAGCTGCGTGTGCATGAGACCTGGCTGGCGGGGCGCCGCCAGCGGTGGGTATAAATCCAACGGATCGCCGATCGGCCAGTGCCGGCCCGCGAGGACAGCGGGCCGCCACGCGCGGGCGATCCCCAAACCCGAACCGCGAACATCGTCTGCCAACCAGTTCCCGCATAGGCGCTATACTTTCTGAAGTCCATGAAAGCCGACCACCGTTTGGGAGTTTTGCGATGAGCATGTCCTCGGCGGAACTGCTCCGCCAAATCAAGAACCGCATCGACGAGGTCGACCCCGCCGAGGTCAACGAGCTGATCGGCGAGGGCGTCGCCATCGTTGACGTGCGCGGCAGCGAAGAGTTCGACACCGGCCACCTGCCCGGCGCCAGGAGCATTCCGCGCGGCCACCTCGAGTCGCGCATCGAGAGCGCTGTGCCCGACCGCTCGGCGGAGGTCATCCTCTACTGCGCCTCCGGCGTGCGCTCTGCCTACGCCGCGCGCACGCTGATCGAGGACATGGGCTACGAGCGCGTGCGCTCGATGACCGGCGGCATCACGCTCTGGAAGGACCGCGGCTACGAGGTCGAGATCCCGCGTGCGCTCTCCCCCGAACAGCGCGAGCGCTACTCCCGCCACCTCTTGATCCCCGAGATCGGCGCCGAGGGCCAGCAGAAGCTGCTGGACGCCAAGGTGCTGCTGCTGGGCGCGGGCGGCCTCGGCTCGCCGACGGCGCTCTACCTGGCGGCGGCCGGCGTCGGCACGCTGGGGATCGTCGACGACGACGAGGTCGACCTCTCCAACCTCCAGCGCCAGGTGATCCACTCCACTCAGCGCATCGGCATCCCCAAGGTCGACTCCGCCGAGGAGACGATCCACGGCCTGAACCCCGACGTTGAGGTCGTCAAGTACCCCGTGCGGATCGACGCCTCGAACATCATGGAGATCATCGACGGCTACGACGTGATCGTCAACGGCGTCAACAACTTCCCCACCCGTTACCTGCTCAACGACGCCACCGTACGCCTGCGCATCCCCGTCGTCTCCGCCTCGATCCTCGGCTTTGACGGCCAACTCTCCGTCTTCGCTCCCTACGAGGGCCCCTGCTACCGCTGCCTGTTCCGCGAGCCGCCCCCCGCCGAGCTCGCGCCCTCGTGCGGCGCCAACGGCGTGCTCGGCGTGCTCCCGGGCACGATGGGCCTGCTGCAGGCCACCGAGGTCGTCAAGCTGATCCTCGGCATCGGCGACCCCGCGATCGGCCGGCTGCTGCTCTACGACGCCCTAGGTGCCACGCTCACCGAGGTCAAGGTCCACCGCGATCCCGAGTGCCCGATCTGCTCGCGCGCGCCGGATGAGATCCGCGACGACGAGCTCGGCGTGTTCCCCGACTACGAGGCGTTCTGCGCCGCGGCGGGCTAGCGGCCCGGCTAGTCGGTAGAGTGCCGCCGATGGCGACGATCAAGATCCCCCCCGTCCTGCGGGCCTCCGTTGGCGGTGAGAAGCAGGTCAGCGCCTCCGGCGCCAACGTCGGCGAGGTCCTGCGCGATCTTGCCGCCAACCACCCCGCGACGGCCGATCAGCTCTTTGCCGGCGATGGCACTCTCAACCGCTACGTCAATGTCTACCTCAACGACGAGGACGTGCGCGTGCTCGACGGGCTGGACACCGCCGTGGGTGAGGGCGACACGCTTGTGATCCTGCCCGCCATGGCCGGCGGGGCTTTGCTGTAGGCGATCGCCGAGCTTGGCTGGCGGAGAGGCTCGCGACGGGCCGTGGGGGTCGCGCTCCGAGCCGCCGGCACCTCCCCGCCCGCATACCCTGGCCATCTGCGTGGCCGCGGTGGGGGGCACGCCGGTGTGGGGGAGGCACATCGGGGTGCGGGGGGCACATCGGTGTGGGGAAGGCACACCGGTGTGGGGGAAGGCACACCGGTGTGGGGGAAGGCACACCGGTGTGGGGAGAGGCACATCGGGTGCGGGGGAGGCACACCAGTGTGGGGAGGCACATCTTTATTTCAAACACCGAAGTACCCGCAGATATCGAGCTATCTCGGTGGATATCTTGATATCACGAGGCCCTTCGGTCTCTAAAACAAACATAGGTAGCCCCTCCCTTCAGTGTGGCGGGCGGGTCGCGCGGTAGATCGCCCGGTCTGTGCTCGCCGGCGAGCAGCGACGTGTAGTTGCCTACGTGCGCGACCGTTGTGGCGGCTGCGGTACAGAACGGTTGCGCCGCGCGCGTGCGCGCGCGGCGTACATGTGTGTGCGCACACACACAGTCTGGTCTTTCCGCCGCAGCGCGCCGGCTACGTTCCGCGTCCAAGTTTTCTTGCAGCGCTCACGTGTCGGCCTCCAGCGCACGATCTGCCCCATGCCTGTGACAGCTCGCGGCCCCTCAATGCTCAGCCTCTCCGCCCTGCGGCGCGTGCGCGCACGCGCCGCGGTCGTCGCACTCCTCACGCTCGGCGTGCTCAGCACGAGCGCGACCGTCGCCGTTGCGTCACACATGCCCTCCTATTCGATCAAGGTCGTCGAGGGCGTGAGCACCCTGCCCGAAGACTCGATTCTCAGCACCAGCGCCTCCGCACCCGACCACACGTCGGTCACTTTGCGCATCCTGCGCGGCGGCAGCACCATCGCCCAGAACACCTCCGAAGGGGGCGCCTGGCTTTCGCAGGTGCCACAGGTCGGTGAAGTCGTCACCCTCGAAGCGCCCACCGGCTCCGGGCAGCTCGCCGGCTCGATCGTCTACGACGGCCTGCCCTCGATGGATCCCACCGTCTGCGCCGGCTCGACCAACTTCTCCGGACAGCGCACGCCCGGCACCGAAGTCGAAGGCAGCTACCTGACGCTCGTGCCGCACCCCTCCTATGTAGCCACCCACCATGGGGGCAACGCACAGATCACCTCGCTTGTCGGCTCGTCCTTCGGCGGAAACTTCCTCACCGCGCCAAGCGCCGGTCAGACCCTTTCCGTCAGCGAGCACGTGACCACGGTCGCCGGCGGCATCTCCTTCACCTACGAAAGCGAAACCGAGCGCCCAGTCGGCGCCTGCCCGCCGCCGCCCCCGCCGCCGCCGCCGCCCGCCCCCGCGCCTGCGCTGCTCGGCTCGATCCTCAAGCTGCCCCACGCCACCCTCCGCTCGCTGCTGCGCTCCGGCCACCTCAGCGACCAGGTCACCATCAACCAGCCCGGCACCGTCGTCCAGGACCTCTACCTCGAAGACGGCACCATCCCCGCCGACGCATCGGTGGCGTCGGTCAAGCACCGCCGTCACCGCCACAGGCACCGGCCGCCCGCCACGCTCGTCGCCGCCGGCTCGACCAGCGCCAACGCGGCCGGCACCGTCGCGGTGACGCTCAAGCTCACAGCCCGCGGACGGCGCCGACTCGCGCACGCCCACAACGCGCGGCTCGTGCTCGTCACCGCCCTGCACGCGGCCTCCGGTGCCGAGCTCAACCTTGGGCGCCGCGTCATCGCGCTCCACCGCTAGGGCCCGGGGCTCCCGCGCCGAAGTGTCCAGGCATGCGCTTGCGCTGGGGGTCGGCGCCGTCGCGTGCCTGGCCGTGATGGCGCCGCCGACGCACGCCTCGAGTGCGGCTGTCCCTTGGGGCGCAGCTGCGAGCGTCTCGGGTCCGGCTGTCCCGCGGGGCGCAGCTGCGAGCGTCTCGGGACGCGCGCGGCCGGGAACGTCGCGCGTCCTCGCGTGGCTGGCGCCCCCGCCCGTGTTGCCGCTGCCCTCGCGCAGCGGCCTGGAAGGCCCGCCGCGGCCGTTCGGCGCCTCGCCGCCGCCCGGGCCGGCCGCTCCGCCCACCAGCCCCGCGCTCGTCCGCGCCCAGAACCGTGCCCTGCTCTACGGACCCTTCCCCCGCGGCGGGCTCGCGCGCGGGGTCTCCGATCCGACGCTCATCATGAACCCCTCCGCGGCCGTCCGCGCTGCCGCGCTCGCCCGCATCAAGGCGACCGGGGCGAGCATTGTGCGGATACCCGTCGAATGGCGCTACATCGTCTCCGACGACCCGCCCGCCGGGTTCGAAGCGAGCGACCCCGCCAGCCCCGCCTACGACTTCACCACCGTCGACGCCGCCGTGCGTGACAGCGTCGCCGCCGGCCTGCAACCGCTGCTCGTCCTC
Source organism: uncultured Solirubrobacterales bacterium (assembly GCA_963804675.1). Lineage (GTDB taxonomy): Bacteria > Actinomycetota > Thermoleophilia > Solirubrobacterales > Solirubrobacteraceae > Palsa-744. Next base: position 94,968 of record CAWDRI010000002.1, read on the forward strand.
ACGCGCGCCCCCGCCTTCGCCGAAGCGCCACACCGCTGGCCCTACGCCTATCCCGGCAGCTGGGACCCCAACCCCGCTGCCTTCGGCGAATTCGCCACCGCCGTCGCGCGTCGCTACGCGGGCGCCTTCCCCGACCCGCTCGTGCCCGGCCGCGTCCTGCCGCGCGTACACCTCTTCGAAGCCTGGAACGAGCCCAACCTCGCCCGTTACCTCGAGCCCCAGTGGGTCGCCTCCGGTGGGCGCTGGGTCGCGTTCTCGCCGCTCGTCTACCGCGCGCTGCTCAACGCGCTCTCCCTCGCGGTCAAGTCCGTGCAGCCGGGCGCCACCGTCATCGCCGCCGGCGTCGCTCCCAACGGCGAACCGGCCGGCGTGGGGCGCATGACGCCGCTGCGGTTCCTGCGCGGCCTGCTGTGCTTGGCGGGGCGCACGGGGCACAGGGAGGGAGGGTCGGGGCGCGGCGCGTGCGCCGACCCTCCGCGCTTCGACGTGCTCGCCTTTCACCCCCTCTCCTTCGAAAGCCCCGACCGTCCCGCCGCCTCCTCGCAGGACGTCGCGATCGCCGACATCGCCAAGGTCACCACCCTGCTGGCTCGGGCCGTGCGTGCCGGTACGGCTCTGCCGCGCGCGCACAAGCCGCTCTGGGTCACCGAGCTCAACTGGGAAAGCGCTCCGCCCGCACCGCACGGCGTGCCCGCGTCCCTGCAGGCCCTCTGGGTCTCGCGCGCGCTGCACCGCCTCTGGGTCGCCGGCGTGCAGTTCGCCGAGTGGCAGTTCCTCGACGACCCCGCCTCCGGCGTCACCCTCGCCACGCCCACCGGCGGCACCGTCCAGGTGCCCCGCCCCGCGGGCCTCTACGGGCCCGGCGTGCTCGCCGGGCAGCCCGACCCTGCGCTCGCGCGGCCCAAGCCATTCCTCACCGGCTTCACCCTGCCCTTCGACCCGCTGCGTGTGGACCGCCAGCACGTTCGGGTTTGGGCGCTCTTGATGCGCCCGCGCCAGTCTGTGCTCCTCCAGCGCCTGACACCAGGTCTCGGTTGGGTGACGATCGCGGCGCTGCGCGCCAACGGACAGGCGGTCGTCAATCGGCTCCTCGCCCTGCGCGGTGCCATGCAGTTACGTATCGTGAGCGGAACACTGAGCAGCGCGAGTGCATCGGTGGGCAGGCGCGCAGCGGACTGAAGCCCCGTGGTTCTGGCACCACGTCATCACACCAAAAGCGGGATCCCGTCCTCGGCGGCACACCTGGCCTCGATACCACCCGGTGTATACTGCCAGTCTACATGGCCCAGACGACGACCATCCGTGTATCGACTCAGACGCGCGACCGGCTGAACGCGCTCAGCGCACGCGCGGGAGGGTCGGCCGGCGAGATCGTCGCCAAGCTCGTCGCCACCGCCGACGAAGAGCTGCTGCTCGCTGAGGTCGAGACCGCCTTCGAGCGCTTGGCCGCAGATCCCGCCGCGCTTGCCTGCTACCGCTCCGAGGCCCGCGAGAACGAAGCCGGATTCGACGCACCGGCACCCCCCTGGTGAAGACCCGTCCCGAGCAGGGTGACGTCTACTGGGCCGATCCCGATCCCACGCGCGGATCGGAGCAGGCCAAGTCGCGGCCGTTCGTGATCGTCTCCATCGATCAGCTCAACCGTGCGTCCCTGCTGCTCTCGCTCGCGGCGCCGCTCACCCGCACCGATTTCGCCAACCCCTTGCACGTCGAGATCGCGCCTCCCGAAGGCGGCCTGCGCGAGCGCAGCTTCGCGATGCCCGAGCAGCTGCGCGCGATCTTCCACGAACGGCTCTCCCGCCGGCTCGGCCGCCTACGTCCCGCGACCATGGAGGAGCTGCTGCGACGCTGTCGGCTGCTGCTGCGCTGAGAGGGCGGGTGCCCGGGTCGCACTCGCGCGCGGCTTGCCTGCTTGGCCCTCCGCCTGCGCGCGCGGGGCAGCGGCAGCATCTCGGGAGTAACCCCGACGAGCTACACTGCGTGTCGATGCCCAGCAAGCACGCACGCATCGCGGTGACGGCCGATCCCGAACTCGGGGATGCGCTCAAACGCGTGCGTGCCATCACGGGGTCGCACGAGGCCGATGCCACGTTGGTGCGCCGCCTCGCGCTCGTCGGTGCACAGGCCGAGTTGCGGGCCGGACCCGAGCGTCGCGAGCGGGTCCAGGCGCTGCTTGCCGCGATGGACAGCGGACTGTTCGAGCTCGACCTCGATGCCGTCGATCGTCTCAACATGCTCCACGACACGGCGTGAGCGAGCGGCTCTGGGATGGCCAAGGGGCCGTGCTGGTCGACACATCGGCCTGGATCGCCGCGCGCAAGGATGCCGCTGCAAGGGAGTTGCTGTTCGCGGCGGTCGAGCGTGGCGATGTAGCGTGGTGCTGGCCCGTGCGTTACGAGTTGCTCGTCGACGCGCGCGGCTTGGATGGGATCGCGGCGGTCGACGATGCGCTCGACGGTCTGCGTGAGGTGGCGGTCGATCGTTCGGTACAGCGGGGTGTGCTGGCGGTTATGCGCGAACTCGCGGCCGGTGGTTCGCACGGCGCTCATCGCCTACCGTTGACCGATCTGACGGTCGCAGTGGCCGCGCAGCGGATGGGCTTGGCCGTGCTGCACCACGACCGCCACTTCGATCGTCTCGCCGAGCTGCTTGCGATTCGCGCGTTCTGGCTCGGCGACCCATCGACCTGAAAGAGCTTCACCGCGGCACGCGGGGCATGGAACTGGAGTTTCGTGGTTTCCAGATGGAAGCCCCGCGCCGGCCCGCCCCGGCGGCGGGCCTCCACACGCGGACGATCGCAAACCCAAAGCGAACACATGCCGGGCTGCCTGAAGCCGCAGGTCCCACAGGCGAGCGGTCGCTCTCGCTGTGCTCAGCCGCGCAACGGCACGTCCGCGCGCAGTCCCTCGAGCGCTGCGTCGCGCTCGTCGCAGACCCCTTCAAAGCCTGTCATGTCGAGCACCCGCCGCGCGCTCGACCCCGGTGCGCACACCACTCGTAGCCCCTGGCCGCGCCGCCGCAAATCGCCGCTCAACCTGAACAGCAAACCCAGCGTCGCGCTGTCCAGATAGCTCGTCGCGCTCAGGTCGAGCACGACCCCCAGCCGCTCGTTGGGCAGGTCGAAAGTCGCATCCTCCAACGCCCGCACATTGGAGATGTCGAGCTCTCCCGTCACCGCGACCACGCGCACCCCCTGCTCCTCCGAGCACTCGATCCGCGCCAGCGGCGTCGCCTGCCGGCCGCCCCCCACGCGCGCGAGGTCACCCTCCATCGCGGTCAGGCTCCTTGCGCATCCGCACCGCCGTGCCCCGCGGCGTGCACACGACCTCGGTCGCGTCCATCAGCCGCTCGATCATCCGCAGCCCCATCCCGCGCTGCGCGCCCCGTGGCGCGCGCCAGCGCCCCACGTCGGACACCCGCACCACCACCGCGCCGTGCCGCGCCCGTTCGGCGCGCAGGTGAAACGTATGCCCCGCCTCCGGGCCATAGGCGTGCTCGACTGCGTTCGCGCACGCCTCGCTCACGGCCAGCTTGATCGCGAACGCGTCGTCTGACCCGTCCCCCGTGTGCGCCAGCCACCGCTCGATCCGCCTGCGCGCCAGCGCCACCGACTGGGGCTCCGCCGGGAGATCGACATCCAGCCGCTGCGCCGTCTCCTCCAGCAGCCGCACCACCAGCAGCGCCGCGTCATCCTGTGGGCTCGCGCCACTCGCGCCACCCGCGCCACCTGCGCCATCCGCGCCACCCGCGCACGCGCGCGCCAGGATCCGCGTACTGAGCGCCTCCAGGTCCGTCTCGCCCTCGCTCAGCACACGGCGCAGCCGCTCCAGCCCCACGTCGAGCTGCTCACCGCGTCGCTCGACCACACCATCGGTGTAAAGCAGCACCGAACTGCCCGGTTGGAGCTCGGACTCCCACGTCTCATAGACGGTATGTTCCATCACCCCCAGCGGCGGCGCCGGCGTATGCTCGAGAAAGCGCGTCGCGCCATCTGCTGCCATCACCAGCGGCGGCAAATGCCCCGCGCTCGCAAAGCGCGCCTGTCCGGCGTCCGGGTCGATGACCATATACAGCGCCGTGGCCACCATTTCCCCGCCATGCGTCCTCGCCGCCAGCGCATTCAGCTGACTCATCACCGCGCCCGGCGCCTGCGGGTCGATCACCGCGTACGCCCGCAGCGCCGCGCGCAGCTCTCCCATCAGCGTCGCCGCGCGCACCCCATGCCCGACCACGTCGCCAATCGCCAGTCCCACGCGGCCACCCGCGAGCACGATCGCGTCATACCAGTCGCCCCCCACCTGTGCCGCCCGCTCCCCCGGCCGATAGCGCGCCGCCATCGCGAGCGCCGGCAGCACCGGCAGCCGCTCGGGAAGCAGCTGGCGCTGCAGCGTCCCCGCGATCGCCTCCGCCTGCGCTCGTGCCTGCGCCTCGCGCACACGTTCGCCGCGCTCGCGCCACAGCTCGACAAACACCGTCACCTTGCTGCGCAGCACACCAGCGTCAAACGGCTTGACCACGTAGTCCACCGCTCCCGCCGCATACGCGCTGAACACCTGCTCGACGTCCGCCGCGTGCCCCGTGAGAAAGATGATCGGTATATGTCGCGTCCGCGCCCTCGCGTTGATGTAGCGCGCCGTCTCCAACCCGTCCATCCCCGGCATCCGCACGTCGAGCAGCACCACCGCGTACTCCTCGCGCAACAGCCTACGCAGCGCGTCTTGGCCGGAGCGCACCGCCACCAGCCGCTGCCCCAGCGGCTCGAGCACCGCACGCAGCGCCTGCAGCCCGCCCTCGTCGTCATCGACCAGCAGCACGCTCGCCTGAAACGGCCGCGCCGGCGGTGGCGCATCGTCTGCCCCCGAGGCGGGCCGCCCGGCGGGCCGCGGTGTGGGCGTGTCACTCGTGCGTCGGGGCGGTGGCGCCAGCGAGGAATCTCCCGGTGGCGTCGCGACCGGTGTGCCGGTTTGAAGCGCAGGGGTTGTGCCGACCGGCCGCGGCGCCGGTGCGTCGCCGGCCGGGACCGAGATGGGCGTGGTCCCGTTGCGTCGCGACCCCCCGGCGTTGACCGGGGTCCCGTTCAGGGTCCCAGCCACGTCCCGATCAGCGACAGCAGTCGCTCCGGCTCCACCGGCTTGGTGATGTAGTCCGACGCGCCTGCCGCGACACTGCGCTCGCGATCGCCCTCCATCGCCTTCGCCGTCACCGCGATGATCGGCAGCCGCCGCAGATGCGGCATCCTGCGAATCGCCGCGATCGTCTCGTTGCCGTCCATGTCCGGCATCATGATGTCCATCAGCACGACATCCACGTCGCGATGACGCTCCAGCGCCGCCAGCGCCTCCTTACCCGTCTCGCCAAAGACCACCTCCATCTCGCGGTCCTCCAGCAGGCTCGCCAGCGCAAACAGATTGCGCACATCGTCATCGACCAGCAGCGCCTTGCGGCCGCGCAGCGCCTGCGCCGTGTGCTCGTCGATCTCCGCGTGCTCGATCCGCGCCGCGCTCCAGCCCGCCGCCGTGCGCGTCGGCTGGCGGTGCAGCGCGATCGCCGCCTCCGCCGTCAGCTGCTCGGGCGAGTCCACCGTCTTGGCGAGGACCGCCGGCGCCAGCTTCTGCAGGCGTGCCCGCTCGCGCGCGGTCACCGCGCGGTCCGGACACAGCACGAACGTGCTCGCATGTCGCCGCTCTCCGCGTTCGCCATCGACGCGCTCCAGCAGCGCGAACATCGCGGTCTTGGGGATCCCCGAACCAAGCACCACGCAGTCAAACGTCCCCTCTGCCAACGCCGCCAGCGCCTCCTCGACCGAACTCGCGCCCCTCGTCATCACATCTTCCTCGCGCCCGGCGAACTCCCTGATCGCGTCCATCGCCTTGCTCCCGCGCTCGACCACCAACACACTGCGCGGCTGCCTCTTGCTCACGCCCGCGGCGCCGGACAACGCCAGCGGGGAGGTCTGTTGCGGGGAGGGCATCCCCGATGGGGGGGAGAACGCGGGGGATGGCGCCAGCATCGGTGTTGCCACAGGTCCCGCCGACGACGCTGACGGAGCTTGCCCGTGGGTCGGGGCGGGCGGCGTCGACGGCGGTGCGTCGGGCGGCGCGGGTGCCGACAGTGCTGGCGAGTAGGGCGGCGCGGGCGGCGTCGAGGGCGGTGCGTAGGGCGGCGTAGGTGCCGACAGTGCTGGCGAGTAGGGCGGCGTTGACGGCGGTGTCTCGGGCGGCGCGGGTGCCGACAGTGCTGGCGCTTGGGTCGGCGCGGGTGGCGTCGAGGGCGGTGCGTAGGGCGGCGCAGGTGCCGACAGCGCCGCCGCGCCCATGCCCTTGCCCGAATCCGCCGGTGGGTCCAGCACCAGCGAGGAGGACAGCGCGCGCGTGTAGCTCGTCGGGAGCATCAACGAGAACGTCGCTCCCTTGCCGACCACGCTCGCCACGCGAATCTCGCCGCCGAGCGCGCGCGCCAACTCGCGGCTGATCGACAACCCCAAACCCGTGCCCCCGTACTTGCGACTGGTCGTGCCATCCGCCTGCTGGAACGCCTCGAAGATCACCTGCAGCTTGTCCGGCGCGATACCCACGCCCGTGTCCGCCACCGCGAAGGCCACCCTTTCGTCCGCCAGCAGCGCGACGCTGAGCGTCACACCCCCAACCTCCGTGAACTTAAACGCGTTCGACAGCAGATTGCGCAGGATCTGCTCCAGTCTTTGCTCGTCGGTGAGGATCGTCGTCGGCAGCCGCGGGTCGGCCTCGATCTCGAAACGCAACCCCTTGTCCGCCGCGATCGGGTCGAACGTCCTCGTCACATACGTCTGCACGTCCGCCAGATTCACCAGATCCGGCAGGATCTCCATCTTGCCCGCTTCGATCTTCGACAGGTCGAGAATATCGCTAATCAGCTGCAGCAGATCCGTGCCGGCGCCATGGATCGTGCGCGCGAACTCCAGCTGCTTCTCGTCCAGATTGCCCCGCTCGTTTTCCAGCAGCAGCTTCGACAAGATCAGCAAACTGTTCAACGGCGTGCGCAACTCGTGCGACATATTCGCCAGAAACTCCGACTTGTACTTCGAGGACAGCGCCAGCTGCGCCGCCTTCTCCTCCACGCCGAGCCGTGCCAACTCGATCTCACGATTCTTGGTCTCGATATCGAGATTACGCTCCTCCAGCAGCGCCGCCTTCTCCTGCAACTCGTCATTAGCGCGCTGCAGCTTCTCCTGCTGGGACTGCAACAACTCCTCCGACGCCTTCAGCGACTGCGCCTGCTGCTCGAGCTCCGTATTGGAGCGTTTGAGCTCCTCCTGGCGGCGCTGCAACTCCTGCGACTGCGTCTGCAGCTCCTGCGTCAGCGACTGCGACTGCTGCAGCAGCTCCTCCGTACGCATATTCGCCATAATCGTGTTCAGCACCACCCCCAGCGTCTCCATCAACTGCTCCAGGAACGTGCGATGGACCTCGCTATACGGTTTCAGCGACGCCAACTCGATCACGCCGAGCACCTGCTCCTCGAACAGGATCGGCATCACAATAATGTTCACCGGCACCGCCGCGCCAAGCCCCGACGTGATCTGGATGTAGTCCGGTGGCGCCTCCGTGATCAGGATGCTTTTGTGCTCCACCGCCGCCTGCCCCACCAAACTCTCGCCCAGCTCAAACGTGTTGGACACGCTCTTGCGCCGCTGGTAGCCATAGCTGGCGATCAGCCGCAGCCGCGTCTTTGAGTCCTCGCCATCCGGCGTCTCGGCCAGGAAAAACGCGCCGTGCTGCGCGGATACTGTCGGCGTCAGCTCGCTCATGATCAGCTGTGTGACCGTGCGCAGCTCGCGCTGGCCCTGCATCAACCCCGAGATCCGCGCCAAGTTAGTCTTCAACCAATCCTGTTCCTCATTGCGGTTAGTCGTATCGCGCAAATTGGCGATCATCTGGTTGATGTTGTCCTTGAGCTCCGCCACCTCGCCCTGCGCCTCGACCGAGATCGAACGCGTCAGGTCGCCCTGCGTCACCGCCGTGGAGACCTCCGCAATCGCGCGCACCTGCGTCGTCAAATTCCCCGCCAACTGATTGACGTTCTCCGTCAGCCCCCGCCACGTCCCCGACACGCCTTCGACCTCGGCCTGGCCGCCGAGCTTGCCCTCGGTGCCGACCTCCCTTGCCACACGCGTGACCTCGTCCGCGAAACTCGACAGCTGGTTGACCATCGTATTGATCGTGTTCTTAAGCTCCAAAATCTCGCCCTGCGCGTCGACCGCGATCTTCTGCGACAGGTCGCCGCGCGCCACCGCCGTAGCGACCTGCGCGATATTGCGCACCTGATCGGTCAGGTTGGACGCCATCAAATTCACGTTCTCCGTGAGGTCGCGCCACGTTCCCGACACGTCCTCCACCTCGGCCTGGCCGCCAAGCTTGCCCTCGGTGCCGACCTCCCTTGCCACACGCGTAACCTCCGCTGCGAACGACCGCAGCTGGTCGACCATCGTGTTGATCGTGTCCGCCAGCGCCGCGACCTCGCCCTTGGCCTCGACCGTGATCTTCTGCGACAGGTCGCCCTGTGCCACCGCCGTCGTGACCTGCGCGATGTTGCGCACCTGGTCGGTCAGGTTGTTCGCCATGAAATTCACATTCTCCGTCAGCCCCCGCCACGTCCCCGACACGCCCTTGACCTCGGCCTGGCCGCCGAGCTTGCCCTCGGTGCCGACCTCCCTTGCCACACGCGTGACCTCGTCCGCGAAGCTCGACAGCTGGTCGACCATCGTGTTGATCGTGTTCTTCAGCTCCAAAATCTCGCCCTTGACGTCCACCGTGATCTTCTGCGTCAGGTCGCCCCTTGCGACCGCCGTCGTGACCTGCGCGATGTTGCGCACCTGGTCGGTCAGGTTGTTCGCCATGAAGTTCACCGAGTCCGTCAGGTCCTTCCACGTCCCCGCCACCCCCGGCACCTTGGCCTGGCCGCCGAGCTTGCCCTCGGTGCCGACCTCCCTTGCCACGCGCGTGACCTCGTCCGCGAAGCTCGACAGCTGGTCGACCATCGTGTTGACCGTCGTCCCAATCCGCAAAAACTCGCCCTTCACCGGCTGGCCCTCGATCTTCAGCGCCATCTTCTGCGACAAATCGCCCTCCGCGACCGATCCGATCACGCGCGCGACCTCCGTGGTCGGGCGCACCAGATCGTCGATCAGCGCATTCACCGAATCGACGCTCGTCGCCCACTCGCCGCTGGCCCCCGCCAGCGCCGCGCGCTCGGTCATCCGCCCCTCGCGGCCGATGATCCGTCCCACCCGCACAAGCTCCTTGGCCATCCGCCGGTTAGTCGCCACCAGCTCGTTGAACTCCGCCACGATCTCGCCAAGCAGGCCTCGCCGTCGCGTATTCAGCCGCGCCGAGAAATCTCCCCCGCGCGCGGCCCGCAGCGCCCCCAGCAGGTCTTCCAGCAGCGCCAACTCGGCCTCCTCGCGCCCCGGCGTCGGCGCGCCGTTGACCCCCGCGCCGCGCTCCGCCGGCTCCGTTCGCGCTCCCTTAGCCCTCTGCCGGCCGCGCGTCGCGACCGTTGTCGATGCTCCCATCACTGCTCTCCTGCCGACGCGTCGAATCCGCCCACAGTCCGAACGCCCGGCAGCGACACCAGCAAGTCGCGCCGCCCACCGCGCGAACCACGTTGCCCGCGCTTTACCCGCAGGCGGGCTCCTTCAAACGGGCCGCGCGTCACGCCACTGCCCGGTTGGGACATTCAGGCGACCACCCGCATTGCTCCCTCCCGGCGCGCGCCCGCGCGCGCCCAATCCTCCCCAACGTCCCCCGTCTGGAGCGCCACGCCGTCGCCTCCGCGACGGCCCGCCCGCTCAGACCGCCGCGCGCTCGCCGCTCTGCTCGGGTGCGCTCTGCGCCGGCGCCGCCGCGGCCGCCGCGGCCGCGGGCACGAAGCTCATCGCGTGCTCGGCCAGCGCCGTGATCGTGAGGCTCGGGTTCACGCCGACATTCGCCGGGATCGCCGACCCGTCGCACACCAGCAGATTCTCGTAGCCGAACACCCGCGCGCGCCCGTCGATCACACCATGCTCGGGGTCCGGTGCGATCACCGCTCCGCCGAGGATGTGCGCCGTCGTCGGGATATTGAACAGCGCCTCCGTCACCGAGCTCTGTGCGACCCCGCCCGTGCGCCTAGCGAACCACTCCGCCGCCTGGTTTGCGATCGGGATGAACGTCGGGTTGGGCCGCTCCGGGTCCTGTTCGGTCGTCAGCCGCAGCGTCCCGAACGGGCCCCGCTTGGGCCGCAGCGCGATCGCGTTATCGAGCGTCTGCATCACCAGCAGGATGATCGTCCTCCTAGACCACCGTTTGGGAAACAGCACCTGCAACGCGCGCCCAGGGTGCAGCACGACCTGGCTCAGCAGCTTCAGCGGCCTCGTTACGCGGGTGCCGTCTCCCACCAGCAGCGTGTAGAAGCGATGCATCGAGTTGCCCTCATCGCCATAGGTCACCGTCTCGATATGCGTATTTGCGTCCGGGTAGATCGAGCTCGTGATCGCCACCCGTTTGATCAGATCCTGCGGGTAGTCCTCCGGCACCGTCACCGTCAGAATCGACTCGCTGTTGGTCCGCACCAGCTCGCCCAACCGCGGCGAGATCCTCCCCAGCGATCCGCCCAGCCGGCAGCGCTGCAGCAGCTTGTTCGTGCCCAGCGGTCCCGCCGCCACCACCACCCCCCGCGCGCGCAGCGTGCGTCGTTCCCTGTTCACCCACGCACCCGAGCGCACACTCTGCACCTCGTACCCGTCGCTGCCCGTGCCGTCGCCGAGCGGCCGCACGTCGAGCACCGTCCGCTCCGCCATCACCCGTGCGCCGTGGCGTTCCGCGAGATACAGGTAGTTCTTGACCAACGTGTTCTTTGCCCCATGCGGGCACCCCACCATGCACCTGCCGCACAGCCGGCAACCCGTGCGCTCCGGACCCTCCCCGTCGAAGAACGGGTCCGCCACCGTCTTGCCCGGCTCGCCAAAGAACACCCCCACCGGCGTCTTTTTGTAGGTCTCGCCCACCCCGAGCTGCTCGCCGTACTCCCGCAGCAGCTGGTCCGCCGGGTCGTCGTGCGGGTTCTGCGTCACCCCCAGCATCCGCTGCGCTTCCACGTAATGCGGCGCCAGCTCGCTCTCCCAATCCTCCATCTGCGCCCACTGCGCATCCTCGAAGAACGCCCTCGGCGGCACGTACAACGTGTTCGCGTACCCGAGACTGCCGCCGCCCACCCCGCAGCCCGACACGACCGTCACGTCTTTAAAGATCGTCAGCCTGAAAATCCCCTTCATGCCGAGGAACGGCGCCCACGAATAGCGCCGGTAGTCCGCCGTCGACGTCGGCATCTCGTGGTCGGCGAAACGCCTGCCGCACTCCAGCACGCCAACGCGATAGCCCTTTTCGCTCAGCCGCAGCGCGCTGACGCTGCCGCCGAAGCCCGAGCCGATCACCAACCAGTCGAAGTCGTAGGCGTGCCCCGTCACCGCCGCCATATCCTAGCCGCTCGGCCAGTTTGGGGAAGCCTCCGCCACGCGCCTGCTCCTGGCCTTTGGGGGAGGTCTTGGCTGTGTGTCCGCTCGCGGCCCCTGCGGCAGGTCCGCCACGTGTCCGCCCCCGGCTGCTGCGGCAGGCTCCGCCACGTGTCCGCCCGCGGCCGCTATATTCCGTGAAGTAATGGCGGCGGAGGGTCTGCGCAACAAGCCCTGCGGGGGTCGCTACGGCGACATAATCCAGTCGATCGGCAACACGCCGCTGATCGAGCTGCCCCGGCTCTCGCCCAAGCCCGGCGTGCGCATCTGGGCCAAGCTCGAGTCGCGCAACCCCACCGGCTCGGTCAAGGACCGCGTCGCCCGCGCACTGATCGAAGACGCCGAGAGCCAGGGCGCCCTAGCCCCCGGCCAGACGATCCTCCAGCCCACCTCCGGCAACACCGGCATCTCGCTCGCGATGATCTGCGCGCGCAAGGGCTACCGCTTGAAGGTCGTCATGCCCGAGAACGTCACCGCCGAGCGCACCACGCTGCTGCGCATGTACGGCGCGCAGATCGTCTACTCCGACGGCTCCCTCGGCTCCAACGGCGCCGTCGAGAAGGCGCTTGAAATGGCCAGCGCCGACTCCTCCTACTACATGCCCTACCAGTACGGCAACCCCGCCAACCCGCTCGCGCACTACAACGGCACCGCCCTAGAGATCCTCGAGGAGCTCGACGAGGTCTCCGCCTTCGTCGCCGGCCTCGGCACCGGCGGCACCCTGATGGGCAACGGCCGCCGCCTGAAGGAGACCTTCGGCGACGCCTGCAAGATCGTCGCCGCCGAGCCGATGCAGGGCGAGCCCGTCCAAGGTCTGCGCTCCCTGGACGACGGCTTCATCCCGCCAATCATCGACCTCTCCCTACTCGACCGCAAGATCTTCGTCACCAACCGCGACGCGATCATCTGGACGCGCAAGCTCCTAGACGAGGAGAGCGTCTTCGCCGGCGTCTCCTCCGGCGCCATCGCCCGTGTCGCCGTACGCATCGCCGGCGAGCTCGACGAGGGCAACGTCGTCTTCATCGTCGCCGACGACGGCTGGAAGTACCTCTCCTCCGGCATCTACACCCTCCCCGTCAACGACATCGAGAACCTCGACGCCACCGTCTGGTGGTGATCGCATGGACATCCCGTCCTCGCTGCTCGACGAGCTCCTCGCGCATGCCCGCGCCGAGGCGCCCAACGAGTGCTGCGGCGTGATCGCCGTCGAGCCCGGCCCGCCCGCACGCGCGATCCGCGCCCACCGCGCGATCAACACCGCCGCCAGCCCGCTGCGCTTCGAGATCGACGGCCTCGAAGTGCTCCGCCTGACCGACGCGATCGAGCGCGACGGCCACCACCTCGCGATCTACCACTCCCACACCCGCACCCCGCCCTACCCCTCCCAGACCGACATCAACTTCGCCGCCCTCTGGCCCGGCGCCGAGTGGGTCATCATCGGCCTCGCCGACCCCACCGCGCCCGAAGTCCGCTCCTACCTGATCGACGACGACGGCTCCGTAGAAGAAGTCGCGATCTAAGCGCCTATGCCGCCAGGTCCGCACATCTGGATTCGGCCGATTGCCTTCGTGAGGCTGCGTCCTCGGGCTCGACGTGGGCCCACCACGTCTTCGCCCTTGCGTCCTTGCCTCACTCGACCCTCGACCACCCCAGCCGCACGTCCCTACCGGCATAGGCCCTGAGCGCCCCGCCCCTCGTCTGTCCCGCCTGCGGCCGCGAACACCCCGCGCACGACCGCTTCTGCCGCAACTGTGCCATGCCGCTCGTGAACCCCGTAACCGCGCCCGGCGCCGACGAGCCCGAGCACCCGCTCGACGAGCGCTGGCGGCGCGCGCGGCGCATCAAGCCGCAGTACACCGAGGGGCGCCTCGTGAGCGTCGCCACCGCACGCAACCTCGCCGAGGCCGACTTCATCCAAAACCTCCTCCTGGAGGAGGGCGTCCCCAGTCTCCAACGCCGCGCTCGCGGCTTCGACGTCCCCGACTTCCTCGCCGCCGGGCCTCGCGACATCCTCGTGCCCGCCTCCGGTGTCCCCGCCGCACGCGAGGTGCTCCTGCAGAGCGAACTGATCGGCGCTGGAGGCGGCGACTCCGACGACAACGACGCTCCGGCGCCTTTCGGTGGCCTCATGAGTGCCACCGCGATACGCGTGCTCGCCGTGCTCCTCGCCGGCCTTGCCCTGCTCGCCGTGCTCGCATGGCTAATCGCCAACCACTGACCGGGGGGGCACAGGACGCCGCCATAACGCCGCTCAGCGGGCGTTCTAGTGTCGTGAGTCAGAATTTTGGGTGCAGTCTTGCGAGCCGGCTGGGCGCGACTGGGGCCGCACGGACGGCTAAGGGTACTGAGCGTACCTGTGCCGGCCGGGTGGATCCAGGCGCGTTCAGACGCCGCGAGGCGGCCGCGAAATTCTGACTCACGACACTAGACCAACGCGGGCTGGAGCGAGCCGACCTCGCGCGTGATCGTCCCGATTTCCTCCGACGCACGCTCGAACTCGTCGTCGGAGAGCACCGGCGTGCCCTCGAACGGCAGATCGCGCTGCAGCTCGATCCACGCGCGCCCGCCGACATAGTCGTCCTTGACCTTCACCGTCACCGGCCTAGGGATCCGGTATGTGCGCAGCAGCAGCACATGCAGCGGGTGCCTAGGCCGCCACAGCAGCCGCTTCTCGGCATAGTCCGGCGTCCACACGTAAAACGGCGACAACGCGTCCACGCAGCGTGGGTCTCCGATCGTGAAGTGACCCGCCACTTCCGCCCACGCGCGGATACGCACCCGGTCGGGCTGCTGCAAGTTGCCATCCGCCGCCAGCGCCTGCACCGTCGGCTCGCCGTCGTTCCACACCCCCTCCTCGAGCGCTCGCCGCAGCTCCGGCTGGTGGGACTCGCGCACAAGGTCATTGCGCTGATGGTCGAACGTCGGGTACAGAAAGAAGCGCTCGTGCTCAACGCGAAACTCCGGCTCGCGCAACGCGCCCTTACGCAGCGTTATCAACTGCTCGCCTTCGGCGAGAGCGCGGACGGTGACCGCCCATTCCTTTAAAGCGATTGGCATAACGATATGGAGGGGACGAGGCTCGAAGGCCTTGGACTTATCAGACCCTTAGCGCCCGGAGGGACGGGCGGCCGGTCGCCGTTAAAGATACGAAATCCCAGCGCAAATCCCAAATCGCCTGCAAATCGCAGGTTTTTTGGGCTGGCAGTCGCGCCAATTCGTTTCCGACGGCGCCCTTCGGGGGCTCTGCTCGACGCCGTCGGGGGGCTCGGCTTGATGCCCTGGGGGGCCCGTTTGATGCCCCAGGGGGGCTCCGCTCGACGGCCCTTGGGGGTCGTCGCTGGTCGATGCTTTGGGGGGCTTCGTTCGACGTCCTCAGGGGGCGCTCGGTCGATGCCTTTGGGGGGCTCCGCTCCACGCCCTCGGGGGCCGCCGCTTGATGCCCTCGGGGGGGTCGTCTGAGGTGTTGGTTTCGGGGCCCATTCGCGTGCGTGCGCGCGCGCGGCCGCGAATGGCGCCCAAAAATGCGGGCAGGTGCGCAGGTAGGCTGGGGACGAGGAACGACGGAGCGGCCAAGCGACTGAGGGTGGTGCGGGCGGCGGGTGTGGGGAGGGGCGCGCAGGAGGCGGCGGTGCGGGCTGCGGCATGCGGGGCGAGAACGGCCGGCGCGGAGCGAGTGGGAAGAACTGCGGCGAGCGCCGGGGGGAAACCGGAAGGCGGGTCTGCGCCTACAGTCGCCGGCCCGCCAGGCCCTCGGCCGCCTCGATCAGCGAGGCGTAGTCGTCCTCGCCGTGACCGCGGCCCATCGTCGCGGTCAGCAGGTCGCGCGCGTGGCCCGCGGCCGCGAACGGCACCCCCGCCGTCTGCGCTTCCTCCAGGCACAGCCGCACGTCCTTGAGCAGGTGCGCCGTCTTGAACAACGTCGTGTAGTCGTGCCCGCGCATCGCGCCGGCCTTCAGCGTCAGCTGCGCCGACGCACCCGACCCCGCGCTGCACACCTGTTCGAACGCGTCGAGGTCAACCCCCGTCGCCCTTGCCAGCAGCAGCGCCTCCGCCAGCGCCGCCGCGTTAGCCGCGCCGAGCGCGTTGTTGATCAGCTTCAACATCGAGCCCTGTCCGAGTGCGCCCACGTGCACGATCACCTCGCCGATCGCGTCAAACAGTGGCTTCGCGCGCTCGAAGTCCGCGCGCTCGCCGCCCGCCATGATCGTCAGCGTGCCCGCCTGCGCCCGCGGCGCCGAACCCGTCACCGGCGCGTCGATCATCCGCGCGCCGTGCTCCTGCAGGCCCTCTGCGATCCGTCGCGTGTCCGCCGGCGCGATCGTGGACATATCCACGCACAGCACGCCCTCCGTGTCGGGCGCCTGCACCACGCCCTCAGGCCCGAGCAGCACGCCGGCCACCTGCTCGCCGTCGACCACCATGCTCACGACGACATCGCTGCACGCCGCGACCTGCGCCGGCGTGTCGTGCGCACTGGCCCCGTGCTCCGCCGCCCACCGCGCCGCCTTGCCCGGCGTGTGCGTCCACACCGCCAACTCGAACCCCCCGCGCACCAGGTTTGCCGCCATCCGCGAACCCATGATCCCCAGGCCGAGAAAGCCCACACGCGCTCGTTCACCCATACCCGAATCCTCCCCCACCAGGCGTTTCGATGCGCAGCCGTGCCCCCGGGCGAAGCTGGCCGGTGACCTTGCCCGGCAGCCGCTCGCCGTCCAACCAGTCCTGTCCAGTCGCCCCCGGCGCCCCGCCGTGCGCGCCGCGCGGCTGATGGCGGCGGCGCTCGCCGATCAGCGAAAAGCTCATCTCGCGCAGCGCTTCGACCTCGCGCACCACCCCCTCGCCGCCCCGATGCCCGCCTGCTCCGCCCGAGCCGCGCCGCAGTTCGTAGCGGGTCACCCGCAGTGGGAATTCGCGCTCCAACGCCTCGACCGGCGTGTTCAGCGTGTTGCTCATCGCCACGTGCACGCCGCTCGGGCCGCCCGCGTCCGCGCACGCTCCCTGCCCGCCGCCGAGCGTCTCGTAGTAGGCGAATCGCTCATCCCCGAATGTCACGTTGTTCATCGTTCCCTGGCCCTGCGCGTGTCCAAACGCCGCGAGCACCAGATCGGCGACCCGCGAGGAGGTCTCGACGTTGCCCGCCGCCACCGCCGGCGCCGAACCGGGCCGATCGCACACCGCGTTCAGCAGCGACCCCTCCGGCACGCGCACCTCGATCGGCCTGTACGCGCCCGCCGAGGGCGGGATGTCCGGGTCGGTCAGCACCCGCGCCGCGAAGTAGCACGCCGAGCGCGTCACCGCCAGCGGGCAGTTCAGGTTGCCCGCGTGCCTGCCCGCGCTGCCCGCGAAATCGAGCACCAGCCGCTCGCCCGCGACCGTCGCGCGCAGTACCAACCGCAGATCCCCCTCGACTGCCTCCAGCACGTCCTGTGCCTCCCGCACCCCGTCCGGCAGCGCCGCGATGCACGCCCGCGTGCGCCGCTCGGCGTAGTCGAGCACCGCATCCGTGGTCGCGCGCAGCCGCCGCACGCCGACTCGCCGTGCCAGCTCAGCCAGCCGCAGCGCGCCCACCCGGTTCGCCGCCAGCTGCGCGCGCAGGTCGGCCTGCCGCTCCGCCGGCCCGCGCATCCCCGCGACCACCTCGGCGATCGTCTCCTCGTTCATCGGCCGCGGCGAGATCACCACACCCTCCTGCGCCAACGTCCTGCTGTCCGCCGGCATCGAGCCCGGCACCCGCCCGCCGACGTCCGCGTGATGCGCGCGGCTCGCCGCGAAGCCGATCAGGCGCTCGTCTGCCTGCCCGGCGGGGTCCACCGCGAACACCGGCGTCACCACCGTGATGTCCGGCAGGTGCGTCCCGCCGGCGAACGGGTCGTTGAGCATCCACGACACGCCCGGCCGGTGCTCCTCCCCGAGCACCGCCGCCACCGCCGCCGGCATCGCGCCGAGATGCACCGGGATGTGCTCCGCCTGCATCGTCATCTGCCCATCGGCGTCGAACAGCGCCGTCGAGCAGTCCCGCCGCTCCTTGATGTTCGCCGAATGCGCCGCCCGCATCAGCACGGCTCCCATCTCTTCGCACGCCGCCCGCAGTGCGCCCGCCACCACCTGCAGCTCGATCGCGTCAATCTCCTCCCCTCCCGCTGCTGTTGTTGTTGTTGTTGCTGCTGCTGCCGGGCGTGTCCCGGGCGCATCCGCGGCCCGTATGCCATCCGCCGCCCCCGCGGTCACCGTTGCGCCCCCGCCGTCGCGCAGGCGCGCCGTCCCGAACTCGTCAACCTCGCCCTCCCAACCCGGGGGGACCCACAGCGTGGACTCCGGCAACGCGCACACCACCGGGCCCTGCAGCCGCATCCCCACCCGCAGCTCGCCCCGCACGCAGCGCACTTGAAGATCCTCGCCACCGACCCTCACACGCACCGTCTCCTGCGGCGGCGCTGACCGGCCCGCCGGCGCGACGGCCTGCGCGGTCGGTCCCGCTAGCCGCAGTCCTAGGGGGGCCGCTCCCCACGCCGACGCGCGCATCGTCACCAGCTCGACCTCCGCCTCCTCGTCGCGGTAGCCGTAGTGCGCCTCGTGCGCTCTTGCAAACGCCGCCCGCAGCGCGTCGGGGGCGGGCGGTGCGCCGAGGCCCCGCGGTGTGCCGGGGTCGGGCGGTGCGCCGGGGGCGGGCGGTGTGTGGGGGTCGCGCGGTGCGCCCGAGGCGGGCGGTGCGCCGAGGTCCCGCGGTGCGCCGGGCTCAGGCGGTGCCTCTCCCACCGGCGCGCCGCACTCCTCCTCGCGCACTGCCAGCTCGAAGGACTGGCCGCGGTAGCGCAGCTCGTAGCTGACCGCCACCCTTGCCACCGCCTCGCCGAGTGCCGCGCTCGCGCGGGCCACCAGCGCCGCCCGCTCCGTGGCCAGCCGCTGCCCAGTCAGGTCCCCACCCGCCAGCATCACGGTGCGTGCCGCGTCCCGCCGCGGCGCCGCCGCCGCGAGACCGAGCGCGCACAGCACCCCGCTCGCGCGCGGGCACAACACCCGCTCGATCCCCAGCCCGCGCGCCAACGCCGCCGCGTGCAGCGGACCCGCGCCACCGAACGCCAACAGTGCAAAGTCCCTAGGGTCGAGGCCGCGCTGCACGCTGACCACGCGCAGCGCCCCGCGCATCTCCTCCTCGGCGACCCGCACGATCCCTTCCGCACAGCGGTCCACCGTCAGGCCGAGCGTTGCGGCGAGCGCTCCCACCGCGTGCTGCGCCGCCTCCCGGTCCAGCGTCACGCCGCCCGCCAGTGTGGCGGCCGGGCCGGCGCTCGGGTCGGTGTTCGGGTCGGTGTTCGGCTCGGTGTTCGGGCGGGCGCCCGGTCCGGCGCTTGGCTCGGTGCTCGGGCCGGTGCTCGGGCCGGTGCTCGGATCGGCGCTCGGATCGGCGCTCGGGCCGGTGCTCCCCGCTTCGCCCGCCGGCAGCCGTCCCAGCACGACATTCGCGTCGGTCACCGTCGGCTCCCGTCCGCCTCGCCCGTAACACGCCGGCCCCGGCTCCGCGCCCGCCGAGCGTGGCCCGACGCGCAGCGCGCCGCCCGCGTCGCGCCACGCGATCGACCCGCCGCCCGCGCCGACCGTGTGGATGTCGAGCATCGCGAGCGCCACCGGCCGGCCCGCGACCCTGCCCGTCGCCGTCTCCGCGACCCGGCCGTCGTGAATCGCGCACACGTCACACGAGGTGCCACCCATGTCCAGGCACAACACCCGCCGCTCGCCCGCACCGCCGGCCAGCAGCTCCGCCCCCCTGACCCCGCCCGCCGGTCCCGACAGCACCGTCAACGCCGCATGCGCCGCCGCGCCCTCGGCGTCCACCAGCCCGCCCGAGGACTGCATCACGACCGGGCGCGCCACCCCCCGCTCGTCTACCTCCGCGCACAGCGCCCGCAGGTAGACGCCAAGCAGCGGCGACAGCGCCGCGTCGATCTCCGTGGTCGCCGCCCGTTCATACTCCCTGAACGTCCCCACCAGCTCGTGCGACAGCGACACGTGCACCCCCGGCATCCGCTCGGCGAGCAGCTCGCCCAGCAGGCGCTCGTGCTCGGGGTGCGCGTAGGAGTGCAGCAGCGCCACCGCCACCGCCTGCGGTGGAGGGGAGGGGGGCGATGCGCTGCGCGCCTCGCCGGGATGGGTCGCGTGGGACCGCTCCGATGTGTGGCCATCAAACACGCCCGCCGCGATCCGCTGCACCAGTGCCTCTGCCGCGCCCCGCTCCAGCGCTCGCAGCACGCCCTGCGGCCCCATCCGCTCGGGCGCGCCGTAGCGGCGCTCGGGCGGCACCAGCGGCGCCGGGTTCGCCGCACACAGCCTGTAAAGGTGCGGCCTTGCCTGCCTTCCGAGCTCGACCACGTCCGTGAACCCCTCCGTCGCCACCAACGCGGTGCGCGCGTGCCGGCCCTCCAGCAGCGCATTCGTCGCCACCGTCATCCCGTGCGCAAACCGCTCCACATCGCCCGGTTGCGCCGCTGCGGCAGCCAGCACCGCCTGCACCGCCGCCAGCACGCCCCGCGACTGGTCGCCACCCGTGCTCGGCACCTTTGCCGTGTACAGGCTCCCGTCTCCCCCGAGCAGCACCGCGTCGGTGAAGGTGCCACCCACGTCCACGCCCAACAGCATCTCCGCAGCCTACGCGGCCCCGCGCCCCGACGGCAAAGATGCTCTCGGTGTGATTTTTCCGGCCGACCGGGGTCAACATCATTGGCGGGACAAGGATGTCCCGCCCCGTCTGCCTGCCTGCTGCGGCCGGCACACGCGGACGATCTCTAAAGATCGCTCACGCTGCGATCTGCTCGCGGTCCTCGGTGTCCGCCAGATGCTGATGCGACGGGCAGTAGCCGTTCTGCGCCAACGGCGTACGCTGGCACGCCTCGCCCTTGCGCGTCATCGCCCTGCACTGGGGCGGCGTGTCGCTGATCGACGCGTGCGCTGCCGCCGGGTTCTCCTGCAGGTAGCGCTGTGCCAGCCCGATATAGCGGAACACCACCCTGTGCACCCGTGCCTGCGCATTCATCGGAAAGTACGTCCTGATATCGCAAAACAGCGTCCGCGCCGGGTGCGCGAAGTAGTGGCGGTCCGTCGCCATCCGCTCGATCGCGGCCTCGCACGTCCTCAGCACCTGCGCGTGCGCGCTCGCCTCCCTCGCTCCCGCTCCGCCTGTTGCTGCGCTCGTCCCCGGCGTTGCGATGTAGGGGGCCAACTCTCGGTAAATCGCTCTACTGAACTGGTACATGGCGACCCCCTCGCCTCCTTCTTTTCGTATCGACCAAAACGGGTTCTCGACCGACCAACCGACCACTCCACCCGCACTCCGCGCCGATTCCGGGTCCTCTCACATTCCCGGGTCTCCACCTCGATAAACACGCCACCCACGCAAAAAGATCGAGATTCTCATGCCTCCCGTCGTGGTTCTCCGGACATTCACGAGTATCCGCGCGCCGTATAAAGGTCGCTTGATCGCACTGTTAAGCGCCTGTTAACCATCATGCGCGCGGCGCGTGGGCTCGGGCGTCCGCTACTCCCACGCCTCCCACTCGATCTCGCCGCCGGCCTGCACCACCGCGTGCCTTGCGTCCAGCGCCCGCTCGGTCTTGGGGAAGTCGCTTCGCGTATGCGCTCCCCGGCTCTCCCGCCGCGCCAGCGCGCACCGTGCCACCAGCGCCGCCAGCGGGTGCTCGTCGTCGGCCAACCGCTCCAGCCCCTCGCGCGAACGTTCAATACCCGCGTCTCGCCACAGCGCCGCACGCGTCTGTGCGGACGCCTGCGGGGGAGCCGCGCGCTCGCGCAACGCCACCAGGTCGCGCTCCCCCGCCGCCGCCGCGAGCGGCTCCCCCAGCGCCGCCGCCGCCGCGCGCCGCGCGAACACGAAGCACTCGCTCAGCGAGTTCGACGCCAGCCGGTTCGCGCCATGCAGGCCCGTGCACCCCGCCTCGCCCACCGCGTACAGGCCCTCCACCGACGAGCGTCCGACCAAATCCGTCGCGATCCCGCCCATCACGTAGTGCGCAGCCGGCGCCACCGGGATCAGTTCGCTGGCCGGGTCAACCCCCGCGTCGCGCATCGCGCTCACCACATTCGGGAACAGCGCCACGTCGATCGCCCGCATGTCGAGCCCCACCGACGACTCGCCCGTCTCGGTCAGCCTCGCCCAAATCGCCCTCGACACCTCATCCCTTGGCGCCAACTCGTCCACGAAACGCTCCCCGCGTGCGTCGTGCAGCGTCGCGCCCTCCCCGCGAATCGCCTCCGTAATCAAAAACCCCTCCCGGCCCCGCACACCGATCACCGCGGTCGGGTGGAACTGCACGAACTCAAGGTCCGCCAACCGCGCCCCGAGTGCGTGGGCCAGCAGCAGCCCAACCCCCTGCGAGCCCGGCGGGTTGGTCGTGCGCGCCCACAGCGCCGCCGCGCCGCCGCTCGCCACGATCGTCCCCCGCGCGCGCACCGCGCGCCCGTCCTCGCACAGCACCCCAACACAGCGCGCCCCCTCCCGCTGCTCGCCCCCCTGCGGCCACAGCGCCCGCGCGCGCGCGTTCTCCAGCACGACGATCCGCTCGTCCTGCGCCACCAGCGCCGAGAGCTGGCGCAGCATCCGCCTGCCCGTCGCGCTCCCGCCCGCGTGCACCACGCGCCGCACCGAGTGCCCCCCCTCCAACCCCAACGCCAGCCGGCCAAAGCGGTCGGCGTCGAAGCGCACCCCGAGCGCCTGCAACTCCCTCACGCACTGCGGCGCCTCCTGTACGAGCACCTCCGCCGCGCTGCGTCGCACCGCGCCCCGGCCCGCACGCTCCGTGTCGGCCAGGTGCAACTCGGCGCTGTCGTCCGTCGCCAGCGCCGCCGCCAACCCGCCCTGCGCCCAGTAGCTCGCCGTCTGCGCCAGCGGCGCCGCCGACACCAGCAGCGCCCTCGCCCCTGCCCGTGCGACACACAGCGACGCATACAGACCCGCCGCCCCCGCGCCCACGACGACGACATCGGTCTCCAGTTCCCCTCCCGCCCCCATCGTCCTCACCGTTGCCGCGCGCGCTACTGCCCCGCCAGCGACACCGCCGCGACCGTCAGCACCGCCACCGCGAGCACGATCGTCGCGACCAGCGTCGCGACCGGCGCTCGCCAACGCGGCACCGCCGCAAGGCGCGTTCGGGCTGCCGCGCCGCAGCGCAAACACCACTCCTGTTGCGCCTCCAGCTCCCCCGCGCACAGCGGGCAGCGTTCCGAGACCGGCATCGCCCCGTTCACCCTGGCTCGCCCGCCGCCGGGTCAGATGGGCGAATGATCTCCGTCGGCTGGTCCGTGGTCGTCCTCGGGTCAGGTGCAGGCAAGGGGGGCGCTGCTGGGGCCGGTGTTGGCGCCGGCGAGGGGCCTGGGCCAGATGTTGCTGGGGCTGGTGTTGGGGCGGAGTAGGGCCCCGCTGGGCCAGGTGCTGCCGTAGCCGGGGTTGGCGCGGAGGTGGGTCCCGCGACGGGCGCGGGCCAACGCGTCGCCGAGCCCGCCCCAACCGCGGCAGACGTTGCTGGGCTTGCGACCCCCGGCGGGGAGGCAGTCGCGGCGCTCGTGGGCATCGCGGCCACTGGCGCCACAGGCATCGTCGCCGTTGCTGCCGTCGTCGCCGCCGCCGGTCCCGCGATCGGGCGGTCTGCGTGCTGGCCCATCGCCAACCCGCACGCCGGGCAGTAGCGGTCCTCGCTGCCGTGAATCGCCGCGCACCTCGGGCACGCCGCAATACCAGCCTCGCGCAGCACCGTCACAGGCTGCCGTTCGCCGAGCGCCCCCTCCAGCGCCCGCAGCTCACCGTCGATCGCTCCGAGCGTCGCCAGCTTGCCCGCGACCAACTCGTCATGACGCTCGCCCAGCCTCTGCATCTCGTACACCAAACCCCCCAGGTCCCGGTAGCCCAGCTCCCTCGCCTTACGCAGGAACCGCACCCTCCGTCGCATCCGCCCCCGCACACCGAACCCCGGCTTGTCCGCCCTGTCCGGCTCGGCCTGGACGGCCTCCTGCGGCGCGGGGGCCGCCTCGGCGCCAGAGGCCGCCGGGGCCGAGGTGTCAGGCTCGTGGGCCGCCGTGCCACCGGCCGCGGCCGTGGCGACGGCGGTGCGCGGCGTCGCTTCGTCGCCTGCCTGGGCGGTGGGGGTCGCGGCGGCGGTGCGCGATGTCGCTTCGTCGCCTGCCTGGGCGGTGGTGGCAGCTGGTGCGTGTGGGATCGCTCCGTCTCCTGCCTGGGCGGTGGTGGCAGCCGCGGCGGGCTGGGTGTCGCCCACCGTCGGTGCTCCGCCTGCGGAGTTCGTCGCGTCTGCTGCGCTCGTGGCTTGGTCGGCCATCGAAAGTCCCATGCTACCCGCCGTGTCCGCTGTCGTCCTCCAGCAGCGCGCGCCATGCCGCCGCCAGCCGCGCCGCCATCGCCGTCGCAGAGAACGGCTCCGCGTGCCCTCTGCCCTCGATGCGGGGGTCCCCCGCGGCCAGATGCGGTTCCAGCGCCGCCCGCCACGTTGCGAGCTCGAACGGCGCGCACAGCGCTCCCCTCACCCCGGTCAGCGCCTGGGCGTGCACGCCCGTGGGCGTCGCGAGCACCGGCACGTCGCACGCCAACGCCTCCAGCACCGCCAGACCGAAGCCCTCGTGTTCGGACGGGACGATCACCGCGTTCGCCGCATTGACCCAAAACGGCACCTCCTCCGGCGGCACGCCGCCCAGCGTTAGCAGCCCTGGACGGCGCCCTGGCGCGATCGCGTCGATCAGGGCGCGCGCACGGTCGAAACGCTTGCCGGCGCGTGCCGGGTCGGCTGGGAAGAGGACGTATGTGTCTTTTTTTTGGGGCGCTTCGCGGCTGCGCGCGTGTGCGTGCGCGCGTGTGTGTGCGCCCGCGTGTGCGTGCGCGCCTGGGAGCGCTCGCGCTCGCGCCCGTACACGCTCGATTGGCACGAAACGATTCATGTCCACACCGCACGGCAGCACCTGCGCCCGTGCCCGCGCCCGGCGACCCGGCAGCTCGCCCGCCAGGTCGGCCGAGGCCGCGCCCACCAGCCCCATCAACCCCAGCACGACGCGTGTCGCCTCGCGCGTGCGCCAATGGCGCACGTCCGTCCCATGCACCGTCAACCCCCGCAGCCGCGCCCGCACCGCCAGCGCCGGCCACGCAGTCAAGCCGTAGTGGGCGTGCACGACGTCAACACCACGCCCCCCGGCGCGGGCGCCGTAGCGCGCGCGCAGCTCCCGCGCCGCACGCGCCAGACCGCCCGCGCCCGGCGCGAACTCGTACAGCTCGACCTCCACGCCGGGCAGGCCTCGCAGCGCCGCCACCTGGTCGCGCACGAAGCGTCCCCGCTCGGGATGGCGCCCGTCGGCAAGCATGTTCGATACCACGAGTGCCCGCACAGCGCCGTGCACGCTAGCGCTCTGGAATGATGCCCCCCGTAGTGAGCGTTCCCACACCGAGCATCCGAGATCTGCGGTCCCCCTCCGGCGAGCGCGACCCCCGTGCTCGACCGATCGGCGTGTTCGACTCCGGCGTCGGGGGCCTCACGGTTCTGCACGAGCTGCTCGTCGCGCTTCCGCGCGAGGACTTTCTCTACCTTGGCGACACCGCGCGCTTTCCCTACGGCGAGCGTTCCGCCGGGGAACTCGCGGGCTTCTGCGCCGAGATCGCCGACGAGCTGCTGCGCCGCCGGGTCAAGCTGCTCGTCGTCGCCTGCAACTCCGCCACCGCCGCCGCGCTGCCCGCGTTGCAGCGACGCATGATGGAGACCACGATCGGCGTGGACGTACTCGGCGTCGTGCGCCCCGAGGCGCTCCGCGCCGTCGCCGCCACGCGCACCGGACGCATCGGCCTGCTGGCAACGCCCACGACCGTCGCCAGCGGTGCCTACGAGCAGGCCGTGCACGCGATCGACCCCCACGTCACCCTGCGCTCCGTGCCCTGCCCGACGCTTGCGCCGCTGATTCAGGCCGGCCAGCAGTTCGACGAGCGCGCCGTGCTCATCGTCCGCCATGCCTGCGCCCCGCTGCGCGCCGCCGGCGTTGACACCGTGATCCTCGGCTGCACCCACTACCCGCTGATCAGCCCAATGCTCCAACGCATGCTCGGCCCCTCGGTCACGCTCGTCAGCTCCGGCGCCGCTCTGGCTCGCCAGGTCGAGCACGTCCTCAGCACCCGCGGGCTCGCCGTCGAGCGTCGCCGCGGCCGGGTCGGCGAGCGTCTGGGTGACGACGGGCGTCTGGGTGACGGGCGTCGGGCTGACGGGCCTGCCAGGGAGCTTGAGGGGAGTGGGGCGGATGCTGTGGGGTTCGCGATGGGTGTTGAAGGGGGTGAGGCGGACGCTAAAAATTGGGAGCCATACGCGCGCGCGAATGGCGACGTTGAGGATGCACATCCGCACCGCGCCGCAACCGGTGACGAGTCCGGCTCCGCAGCCGGTCACGCGTCGGGCTCCGTAACGGGTCACGAGTCGGGCTCCGCTGCCGGTCACGAATCGGGCTCAGACCCGGCGTGGGAAGAGGGCGACTACCGCTTCCTGTGCACGGGCGACGTCGCCGCCTTCCGCGAGCTGGGTACCCGCTTCCTGCAGATGCCGCTAGGCGAGGTCGAGCACATACGGCTGGCGCCGGCCGAGGCGCTCGCATGAGCGCCTCGCGCAGCTACGGCCGCGGTCCCGACGGCCTGCGCCCCGTCACGATCGAGCCCGGCTTCGTGCGCACCGCGACCGGCTCCGCGCTGATCTCGATGGGCGAGACCCGCGTAATCTGCACCGCCTCCGCCCAGGAGGGCGTCCCGCGCTGGCTGGCCGGCAAGAGCCGCGGCTGGGTGACGGCCGAGTACGGCATGCTGCCCGCCTCGACCGGCGCACGCAAGCAGCGCGACGCCACCCGCGGGCGTCTCGACGGGCGCTCCGTGGAGATCCAACGCCTGATCGGCCGCTCGCTGCGCGGCGCCATCGACTTCGGGGCGCTTGGCGAACGCACCATCTACCTCGACTGCGACGTGCTCCAGGCCGACGGCGGCACCCGCTGCGCGTCGATCACTGGCGCCTACGTCGCGCTCGCGCTCGCCTGCCGCCGGCTCGCCGCGCAAGGCGCCTTCGACCGCCCCTCCAACGGCGCGTCGCGCGACACGCCTCCCGACGCGCCAGCGGACCCGCTCCAGAACCTGCCCCTCACCGATGCCGTCGCCGCCGTCTCCTGTGGCATCGTCGCCGGCCGCGCGCTGCTCGACCTCGACTACTCCGAGGACTCCGCCGCCGAGGTCGACGCCAACGTCGTCATGACCGGCGGCGGCGACCTGCTCGAGGTGCAGGCGACCGCCGAGCGCACCCCCCTCTCGCGGGCCTCGCTCGACGAGCTCCTAGCGCTCGCCGCGGGCGGCATCGCGCACCTGCGCGACGCGCAGGAGGCCGCGATCGGCGTGGACCTCGCAGCGTGAGGCTGCTGCTCGCCACCCGCAACGATCACAAGCGCCGCGAGTTCGCGCGCCTTTTGCCAGACCACGAGATCGCGCTCCTGCCCGACAGCGTGCAACTGCCGCCCGAGGACGGCGAGACGTTCCTCGACAACGCTCGCGGCAAGGCCCGCGCCGCGGCCGCCGCCACCGGCGAGGTCACGATCGCCGACGACTCCGGCATCGCCGCGGCCGCGCTGAAGGGCGCGCCCGGGGTGCGCTCCGCGCGCTACGCCGGCGCCGACGCCACCGACGCACAGAACCTCGCCAAGCTGCTGCGCGAGGCGCCCGCCGGCAGCGCCCTGGAATACGTCTGCGCGCTCGTGCTCGTCAACCCCGCCCAACACGCCGAGCGTGACTTCGAGGGGCGCTGCGTCGGTACGCTGGCCGAGCTTCCCCGCGGTGAGCGCGGTTTCGGCTACGACCCCGCCTTCCTGCCCGACGACGGGCCGCCCGGGCGCACGATGGCCGAGCTGAGCGACACCGAAAAGGACGCGATCAGCCACCGCGGCCACGCCGCCCGTGCGCTCGCTCGGTGGCTGCTTCAGAACAGGTTGATCGCCGCCGACGCCCCGACCGCGACCGACAGTCCCGCGTAGCCGGTGTAGCCGGCCAGCAGCAGCAGCGCGGCGGTCAGCAGCGCGATCATCACCGTCACGATCCACGCGATTCGCGAAAGGGGCACGCCGGGAGGATATGCTCGCTGGCGACGATGGGTACGCCCACCGGCCCTCCACCGATCGAGCACCCGGCCCGGCCGGCCGGCGCAACCGTCTCTTTCGGCGACACCCTCGCGGCGCGCGTCGCCGAGCGCGAATCCCAGATCGTGCTCGGACTCGACCCCGATCCCGCGGACCTCTGGCCCGTCGACGAGGGGCTGCTCCCCACCGGCGAGCACCTTTCCGACGGGCCAGCCGGGCGCGCCGCTGGCGCAGTCCTCGCCCACTGCAGGAGCGCGATCGAGGCAGCCGCCCCGGCCTGCCTGGCGGTCAAGCCGCAGCTCGCCTGCTTCGAGCGGCTCGGCGTCGACGGCTGGCAGGCGCTGAACGCCGTGGTCGCGCACGCCCACCGGCACGGTCTGCTCGTGGTCGCCGACGGCAAGCGCGGCGACATCGCGCTCACCGCCGCCGCCTACGGTCAGGCGCTGATCGAGGGCTGCCGCACGCCGTTCGGCGCCGTGCCCGGTCTCGGTGCCGACCTGGTGACCGTCAACCCGCTGCTCGGCCGCGACGCGCTCGAGCCCTTCGTCGCCGCCGCCCGTCGCGCCGGCGCCGGCGTGCTCGCACTGGTGCGCACATCCAACCCCGGTGCCGCGGACGTCCAAGACCTCGAGCTGGCCACCGGCGGCGCCGTGTGGGAACGGCTCGCCGCGCTCGTACGCGAACTGGGCGACCAGAACGTGGGCGCGTCCGGTCTGAGCGACGTCGGCGCGGTCGTCGGTGCGACCGCCCCCGCGCACCTGGCGCACGCTCGTGAGCTGATGCCGCACACCGTCTTCCTGCTGCCCGGCGTGGGGGCGCAGGGAGGGCGCGTCGAGGACCTCGCGCCGGCGTTCGCCGCCGGCCGCGCCGGCGGCCTGGTCGCGGCCTCGCGGTCGATCGTCGGCGCGTACCGCGCCAGCGGCGGCACGCCCTTCGACGCGGCTCGTGCCGAGGCCGAGCGGCTGCGAGCGGTCGCCTGGGCGCTGAGCGGCCCATGAGCCCGCTGCGCTTGGCCGGGCGGCCTGCGGTGGGTGGGTGGTTGCGCGTGGTCGGGCGACCTGCGGTGGGTGGGTGGCCGCGCGTCGCCGGGCGACCCGTGGCGCGTGGGTGGCCACCCACGGCCGCGCACATGCGATTTTGCTGCACCACACACGCGTTCGCTACCCTTGGGGGGCGTCCCGGCGCGGCCGCCGGTGCGGCGCGAGGGGATGCCATGCGGATGAGGTACTCGGGATGATCATCACGGTCACGCTCAACGCGGCGATCGACAAGGCGCTATCGGTTCCCAACTTCCGCCTCGGTCGCCGTCACCGCACCGTCGAGCAGCACACGATGGCGGGTGGCAAGGGCGTCAACATCGCCCGCACGCTCAAGGCGCTCGGGCAGCCCGTGATCGCCACCGGGTTCGCCGGCGGGTCAACCGGCACGC
Source organism: uncultured Solirubrobacterales bacterium (assembly GCA_963804675.1). Classification (GTDB taxonomy): domain Bacteria; phylum Actinomycetota; class Thermoleophilia; order Solirubrobacterales; family Solirubrobacteraceae; genus Palsa-744. The sequence continues at coordinate 124,070 of CAWDRI010000002.1, forward strand.
ACATCGTCGAGCAGCTCACCGCCGAGTCGATCCTCAACGACTTCGTGCGCATCCGCGAGGAGTCGCGCACCAACACCTCCGTGCTCGACCCCACGACCGGCGAGCAAACCGAGATCAACGAGCGCGGTCCCGCCGTCAGCGAGCACGAGGTCGAGCTGTTCCGCGAGAAGCTGCTCTACCTGGCGCGCGGTGCCGCGATCGTCGTGTTCGCTGGTTCGCTGCCGCGCGGCGTCGACGCGGAGATCTACGCCACGCTGATCCGCGAGCTGCAGCGGACCGGCGTCACCACCGTGATCGACACCGACGGCGACCCGTTGCGCCACGCGGTACGGGCCGAGCCCGACGTCGTCTCGCCCAACGTGCTCGAGGCCGAGGAGCTGGTCGGTCACGAGTTCGCCGACGAGGACGAGCGTTCGCTCGCCGTCCGCGAGATCGTCGCGCTCGGGGCGCGCGAAGCGATCATGACCCTGCCCGACGGCTGCTTCGCGCACGTGCTGCTCGACGGCCAGCCCACACTGCAGCGCGCCCGCATCGAGCCGCGCGAGCCCGTCGCCCGGCGCGGCTCCGGCGACGCGTTTCTCGCCGGCTACGTCGCCGCGCGCTACGAAGGCAACTCGCCGACCGACTGCCTGCGGCTCGGCGTCGCCTGTGGCGCCGAGTTCGACCGGGCGCCTCGGCGCCGGCCTCGTGGAGCGCCGCGAGGTGCACCGCCTGCGGCACGAGGTGCAGCTGAGCGCGGTCGAGCTGCCGGCCGTCACCTGACGCGCGGCCGGCGCGGCGCGGCGCTGGACCGGGCCGTGGCGGGTGGCGCTGTGGGTCGGTTGGCCGGACGGGTTCGCTGCGGGCGTGTTTCTCACTGTGATGGCGGTGTTTCCCACCCGCGTCGAGTCGCTCGAATGGGCCCAATCTCGCACCGTCGCTGACAATCGGTCCAACCCCGCCTGCCGGTGTTCTGCCTAAACGTCCAAACAGCTCCTGGCAATTCGCGCGACGAGGTGTAGGATCCGGGCGCGGCTTCGCCTGCCAGCCACCGCACGGGCGCAAGCTCCACCAAAAGAAAGGGAGATGGGATCACATGCGATCTCGAAAGATGATCTTGCTGTCCGCTGTGCTCGTTGTCCTGACGGTAAGCGCCACGGCGAGCGCGACCGCCAGCGCCAGTCCCCCCCTGTGGCGCTTCGGCGGCACCACGCTGCCCGAATTTGAAGGCGAAACCGTCGTGGGAGCGGCGATCTCGAGCAGCCTGAAAACCGTTGCCGGCTCGACCACGTGCCAGCACTTCCTGTACAACATGGAAGTGTGGAACGAATTCGGCTATGGTAACGCCTGGTTGGACGAACTGCCGTTGTTCGAATGCACCACGACCGCCTCGCATTGCACCGTGACGAGCATCGAAGCGCAGAACCTGCCGTGGTTCTCGTTCATCGAAAATTACAGCAGCAAACCGTACCTGGTGATCAATGAAATCGATGTCAAGATCGGCTATGGCGGCAGCGGCTGCGTGCTGCCCAAATCGGTCACACTCGAAGGGACCGCGGGTGGAGCGATCAACAACGAAAACTCGACCGCCACGTTCAGCAAAGCGAGCTTTGAAAAAACAGGGACCGCGATGTACATCGGCACCGAAAATGTCGAATGGACTGGCGAATTCACGATGGAAGCGTTCGAAAAAAATCGCGACAAATCGGTCGAAATCCATTGATCCACCGCTGAACGGTCTGGGCAGCCCCACGGCGAACCGTGGGGCTGGTAGCGGGCGAGAGCTGGCGCGCACCAGGGGAAAGAAAGGGTGAAGCTGTGGTCGGGCGGGCCCGGTCCCATGACGGGGCCGCCCGACCGCGGTGGAATTGGAATGGAGGTCGTCTCGTGTTCGTTTCGCGACTACTGAAGATCATGTTGTCTGCGTCGCTCGCCGGCGCCGCGCTGGGCGCCGTGGGGGTGTCCGCGGCGAGCGCCAGCCCGGTGTGGAAGTTCGGCGGCGTCGAACTCAAAGGTACCGAAACGGTTCTGGGGGTTGCCGCCTCCGACAGCATCGCGATTCCCGGCGCCACAGCGACGTGCGGACATACGCTGCTTTTCATGAAAATCTCCAACGTCGCCGAAAAGAGTCAGGGAGAAATCACAGAAGTCGTCGAGTACGGCTGCAGAGCGACCGCGACTTGCAAAATAAAAAGCATAACCGCCGAAAAACTTCCCTGGCCGCTGCACGGCACGACGATCGCCAGCAAAACCTACGTCGTGCTTGAAAAAATCAATATCGGCATCGAATACGAAGGCTCACTGTGTGCACTGGCGGGTAGCCCGGTCAAGGTCAGCGGCACGGCCGGCGGCCTCTGGGAAAACGCGACATCGACGCTGACGTTCGACAAAACAAGCTTCGAAGCGACGGCCACTGCGCTCAAGGTCGGTCCTATCAACGTCGAATGGAAAGCCGTCTTTCCGCTCGAAGCGCTGGGCGCGCACGTCGGGGAAGCCCTGGAACTCTCATAGGTCGAAGCCCCCGAGCCTCGTTCGAAACCCTCCGAACCTCGTTCGAAACCTCCAAATCGGGTAGGTCAAAGCCCGGAAATTTCGCAGGTCGAAGCCTGGAAATCTCTCGTACGTCAACCCAACCGGCGTGCTCAGCGTGCCCGCCAGCGTATCGGCCGCACGTCGGTGGCGCGGACGATCTCCGTGCCGGGCGGGCGCGAGTTCGGGAAGGGCACCAGCTCGGCCCGGTAGGAGCGTCTGACCTCCTCCAGGCGTTCGGCCAACTCGACCTGCGCGCGCAGCGCCTGCAACTCGAGCTCCTCAATGCGCGTATGCATGCGCTCGATTTCGGTCTCCAGGTCGAGCACGCGCTCGACACCAGCGAGGTTCAGCCCCAGCTCGGCCGTCATCTCCTGGATGCGCCGCAGCCGCTCGACGTCCTCCTGCGAGTACAGCCGCGTGCCCTTCGCCGAGCGCGACGGCGCGATCAGGCCGCGCGCCTCATAGGTGCGTAGCGTCTGCGGGTGCATGTCCGCCAGCTGTGCCGCCACCGAGATCATGAACACGCCGCGCTCGTGGCTGACTTCGACGCGGGTTTCCTTGCGATGGCGCGGCATCACGCGGCGCCCGTCGTCAGTGAGCCCGCAGTGGGGCTGGTTTCGAGGTTGGTTGCGAGGTCGGTCGTGGGCTGCGTCGGGTGCGGGCTGTACGGCGGGCACCAACGGCGGCGTAGGGTGCAGGGGCCGGTGGGTATGTCTGTCGTTTTGGAACCAAGTAGCTTGGGATATCGAGATATCCAACAGATATCTCGATATCTTGGGGCACTTGGTCGCGAAAAAAGAAGACCCCAGTGCGAACTCCAGGGGCAGCACGAACGGTGGACGCGACAGACAGGCATCACGCGGCCCCCGCGTCCTGCGGCCCGCCGCTCGACTGCCCACTCGCGGCGGCTGCGAACAGCTGCGCGCGCGGGTCGTGGCCGTTCATCGCCTGTGCGAGCGCCTGCACGGCCTGCTCCTGCTCGGGTGTCAGCTTGTCGGGGACCTCCAGCAGGAAGCGGTAGTGGATGTCGCCTCTTTCTTGCGATCCCGCCCGCCCGCCCAGCTTCGGCGGGCCCTCGCCACGCAGGCGCTGCACCGTGCCGTGCACGGTCCCGGGTTTGACGCGCAGCGTCTTGGCGCCGTTCAGCGTCGGCACCCTGACCTCCGCGCCGCCCACTGCCTCGGGGATCGTCAGTGGCACGTCCACCTCGACGTGGTCGCCGCGCCGTTTGAAGACGGGGGAGGGCGCCACATGCGTGATCACGTACAGGTCACCCGGCGGGCCGCCGTGCTGGCCGGCCTCGCCCTTGCCCGGCAGGCGGATGCGCGAGCCCTCCTTGACGCCCGGCGGGATGTTCACGCGGTAGCGCTTGAGCGTGCGTATCGCGCCCGTGCCGTGGCACGTCGGGCAGGGGTCCTCGATCACGGTGCCCGAGCCGCCACAGCGCGAGCAGGGTTGGGAGATCGAGAACATGCCCTGGCCCTGGGTCTCGATTCCGCGGCCCTCGCAGCGTGGGCACACCTTCGGGGTCGTGCCCGGCTTGGCGCCCGTGCCGTGGCAGGTTGCGCAGATCGCCTGCGTGGAGACCGACAGCGGGATCTGCGCGCCGCTGATCGCCTGCTCGAAGGAGATCGAGACCTCGGTCTCCAGGTCGGCGCCGCGCTCGGGACGGGGTTTGGTGCGCGTACGGCGTCCGCTGGCCGAGCCGCCGAACAGGTTCGAGAGGATGTCGCCCATCCCCGCACCGTCGAAGTCGAAGTTGCCAAAGCCGCCAAAGCCTCCGCCCGCGGCCGTGTTCGCGAAGGGGCCGCTGCCGCTGTCGTACTGTTTGCGCTTCTCGGGGTCGCTCAGCACGTCGTGCGCCTGGGAGATCTCCTTGAAGCGCGCCTCGGCCTGCTTGTCGTCGGGGTTGCGGTCCGGGTGGTACTGGCGTGCGAGTTTGCGGTAGGCCTTCTTGAGCTCCTCGGGGCTCGCTTTTTTGTCGACGCCGAGCGTCTTGTAGTAGTCCTCGCCGGCGCGCGCTGCCATCAGCCTCGCCTCCTCACGCCGCCACGACGACCCGCGCGGGGCGGATGATCGTGCCGTTCAGACGGTAGCCCGCCTGGTAGACCTCTGCGACGCAGCCCGACTGGACGTCCTGTGTGGGCTGCTGGGCGATCGCCTCGTGCTGCTCGGGGTCAAAGCGCTCGCCCGCCGGCGAGAACGCCTCGATCCCGACACGCGCGAGCGCCGCCGCGAGCTCCGCGCGCACGAGCCGCACGCCCTCCAGTAGCGGGTCCTCCGCCTCTGCCGCCTCGATCGCGCGGTCGAGGTTGTCCAGCGCCGGCAGCAGCTCGCGGGCCAACGCCGCGATGCCGCGCTCCTTGGCCGACGCCGCGTCGCGGGCGACGCGCTTGCGGTAGTTCTCGAAGTCCGCCTGCGTGCGCTGGGCGAGCGCCAGGTACTCGTCGCGCTGCGCGCCGACCTTCACCAGTTGATCGAGATCGTCCTCGATCTCGATCTCCTCGCCCGCGCCGGCAAACAAGGAGGACTCCGCGCCCGGAGCCCTGCCGCCGTCGGTGTCGGGACCGCCCCCGTCGCGAGTCGCGTCTGCCGCCGCGGGGGCTGGGGTCTCCGGTCCGGAAACCCCCTCGCCCTGGACGGGCTCCTGCTCTTGGACTGCCTCCTCGATATCGCTCATGCTCAGGCCTTCGACTCGTCGACGACCTCCGCGTCCACGACGTCCTCCTCGGAGGAGTCGCCGCCCGCGCCGTTGGTCGCACCGTCCTCGCCGCTCGCGCCGGCCGTGGCGCTCTGTTCCTGGGCGCGCTGGTACATCGCCTCGGAGACCGCGTGGAAAGCGCTCTGCAACGCCTCCGTCTTGGCGTTGATCGCCGCGGGGTCCTCGGACTCCAGCGTGTCGCGCACCTCCTTGATCGCCGCCTCGATGCGCCCCTTGGAGTCCGCGTCGACCTGGTCGCCGAGCTCGGCGAGCTGGCGCTCGGACTGGTAGGCGGCGTTCTCGCCGTTGTTGCGCGCCTCGGCCAGCTCGCGCGCCTTGCGGTCCTCCTCGGCGTGCGACTCGGCGTCGGAGACCATCCGCTTGATCTCATCGTCGGAGAGGCCGCTGCCGGCCTTGATCTCGATCTTCTGCTCCTTGCTCGTGCCAAGGTCCTTCGCCGAGACGTTGAGGATGCCGTTGGCGTCGATGTCGAACGCGACCTCGACCTGCGGGATGCCGCGCGGCGCCGGCGGGATGCCGGTGAGCTGGAACTTGCCCAGCGACTTGTTGTAGGTCGCCATCTCGCGCTCGCCCTGCAGCACGTGGATCTCGACCGAGGGCTGGTTGTCCTCGGCGGTCGAGAACACCTCACTCTTGCGCGTCGGGATCGTCGTGTTGCGCTCGATCAGCTTCGTCATCACGCCGCCCTTGGTCTCGATGCCAAGCGTCAGCGGGGTCACGTCGAGCAGCAGCACGTCCTTGACGTCGCCGGCGAGCACGCCCGCCTGGATCGCCGCGCCGACCGCCACGACCTCGTCCGGGTTCACGCCGCGGTGGGGCTCCTTGCCGGTCAGCTCCTTGACCTTCTCCTGCACCGCCGGCATGCGCGTCATGCCGCCGACGAGCACCACGTGGTCGACCTCCTTCACACCCTTGTCTTTGGCATCATCGAGCGCCTGGCGCACCGGCGCGACCACGCGGTCGAGCAGCGCGCTGGTCAGTTCGGAGAGCTTCGCGCGGGTCAGGCGGGTGTCGAGGTGCTTGGGGCCCGAGGAGTCCGCCGTGATGAACGGCAGGTTGATCTGCGTCTCCTGGGTCGTGGAGAGCTCGATCTTGGCCTTCTCGGCGGCCTCGTAGAGGCGTTGCAGCGCCATCGGGTCGGCGCTCAGGTCGATGCCCTGGTCGCGCTTGAAGTCCGCGACGAGCCAATCCACGATCGCCTTGTCGAAGTTGTCGCCGCCAAGATGGTTGTCGCCGGCGGTCGACTTGACCTCGAACACGCCGTCGCCGATCTCGAGCACCGACACGTCGAAGGTGCCGCCGCCGAGGTCGAACACGAGGATCGTCTGGTCGTTTTCCTTGTCCAGGCCGTAGGCGAGCGAGGCCGCCGTGGGCTCGTTGATGATGCGCTTGACGTCGAGACCCGCGATCTTGCCCGCGTCCTTGGTCGCCTGGCGCTGGTCGTCGTTGAAGTACGCCGGGACCGTGATCACGGCCGAGTTGACGCTTTCGCCGAGGTACGCTTCCGCGTCGGCCTTCAGCTTCTGCAGGATCATCGCGCTGATCTCCGGCGGGGAGTGCTGCTCACCCCCGGCTTCCACGCGCGCGTCGCCGTTGGGGCCGGCGACGACCTTGTAGGGGACGATCGCCTCCTCCTCGCGCACTTCACCCTCCTTGCGGCCCATAAAACGCTTGATCGAGAAGATCGTGTTCTGCGGGTTGGTCACCGCCTGGCGCTTGGCGACCGTGCCCACGAGGCGCTCGCCGGAGGCCGTGAACGCGACCACCGACGGGGTCGTACGCCCGCCCTCCGCGTTCTCGACGACCGTCGGCTCGCCGCCCTCGAGCACGGCCATACACGAATTCGTTGTGCCTAGGTCGATGCCAATGGTCTTGGGCATAGTTGTCAGGCTCCTTCTTGGTCGTTGGGGCTGCCGCGTGTCGCGCCGCGACGCGCACGCTGCTGAAATCTGAGTCGCATGGTAGCAGATTTTTTGGGGAGGGCCGCCTGGGGCGGCCCTGGGTGGGGTTGCGGGGCGCGTGCATGCGGTTGGCGTTCAGCGGTCGCGGGTGTGGGCGTCGCGGGGTGTGGGCGTCGCGGGGTGTGGGCGTCGCGGGGTGTGGGCGTCGCGGGGTGTGGGCGTCGCGGGGTGTGGGTGAGCGGCCCTCAGCCGACGCTCGTGCGCCCGCGCCGGCGCGGCACGCGGCGCGCCGGCGGCGAGGTGCGGGTTTCGCCCTGCGGGCTTGCCAACCGGCGCTCGAGCTCCGTGAACGCCGCGATCGCCGCCGGCGCCTCGAACGCACGGTTGCGGCGGCCCACGCTCACCTGGCGGATCACGCCGGCCGCCGCCAGCCGGCGCATCGCCTCGTTGGCGGCCTGGGCGCTGCGCCCCGTCAGGTCGGTGGCCGCCTTGACCGTAATCAGCGGCGCGCTCGGCAGCACGTGCAGCAGCAGGTCGGTTGCCGAGCCCGCGCGCACCGTGCCGAGCTTCCTGCGCCAGCCCGCCTGCAGCGCGGCCACGCGCGCCTCGAACGCGTCGCTGTCCTTGACCGCGCGCCGGCACGCGCCCGCAAAGAAGCCAACCCACTCGTTCGTCGCCTCCCGCGCCATTCGCCCATTCGCCGGGCCGCGATAGCACATGGCCTTTAGGCCGGCGATGTAGCGCTCCGACCACGTCGCCAGCACAAGCGACACCGGTGGCAGCATGCGTGCTGCGAGACCCCTGCGGCGCAGCACCATATGGATCAGTGCCCGCCCCGTGCGGCCGTTGCCGTCAGCGAACGGGTGGATCGCCTCGAACTGTGCGTGCGCGAGCGCCGCCTGTGCGACCGCCGGCAGCCGATCCTCGTTGCAGAACTCGCACAGGTCGGCCACCAGGTCCGCGACCAGCCCGGGCGGCGGCGGCACGTAGCTGGCGGCGCGTCTCCTTGAAAGCTTGATTAGGGGAAGGGCTTAATCAAGGTTATTCTAGAAGCTTTAGTAAGGCGCGTTGGTATTCAAGGTTGGCTGCCGTCACTCGGGCTGGGTCAGCCCGGTCCCGTTCAGCCCCCCGCCACGTCGCGCCGCAGCAGCACCAGATACGCCGCGACCAGCGCCGGCACCCCGTACAGCGCGCAGACCCACAGCGAGTGCGTGATCGGCGCCCAGTCGGTCGGCGTGCGCAACAGCCCATGCCAGTTGGCGAACTGTTCGGTCAGCAGGTAGGGCTTGATGCCTTCCAATCCCGGCAGCGCCGAGACGATGTACAGCAGGATCACGAAGCCGACCGCGCCGACGACCGCCGCCGTGCTGTTGCGCGTCGCGGTCGACAGCAGCAGGCCAAACGCGATCACCGCCAGCAGCGGGATCAGGTACATCGCGTTGGACGCGAACACCAGCAGCAGCGCTTCGGAGGCCGAGACGGTCGTCCCCGAGAGCGTTCTCACCGGGTGAAAGCCCCAAGAGGCGACGCCGCCGACGGTTGCGACCGTCGCCGACACGTACACCGCGAGCGCGCCATAGAGCGCCGCCGCGAGCGCCTTCGCCGCGAACACCTGCCCGCGGTTAACCGAACGCGTGAGAATCGTCTTGAGCGTCCCATTGCCGTCCTCGGCCGCCACGATGTCCCCCGCGACCAGCGAGGCGATCAGCGGCAGCATGAACGCCGACAGGAACTCCAACGTCAGCACCGGCGCCGCCAGGCCGGACTGGGTGATCTCGCCTGCGAAGATCGACAGACCCCCGCCCCTCCCGTGGTGCTGGTGCAGATTCTCGACCACCACAAAGATCAACGGGAACAGCGCCGCCAGACCCAGCCCCAGATAGGTGCGCTTCTGCGAAACCAGCTTGCGCAGCTCCCAGCGCACCACGACGAGCACCGACGGGCGGCGCGCATGGCTAGGGCGCGCCGCGCGCGGGGTTGCTGCGGCGGTCTCGACGGCGCTCACCGGTTTTGCTCCATGCCGCAGGCCGCGCTTGCCGGGATGAGAGTTGGGCACGGCCCGTTCGCCGCGCGCTGCGCTCGTGCGCTCACGCTCCGCCTCCATCCGCCCCACGTGTGCCGCCGGCCGACGCGAGCGCCACCCGCTGCGCGTCTGGCCGCCGCCCCGGCGCGAGACCAGGCGACCCATCCAAATCTCCCAGCACACCCTCCCCGTTGCCCTCCGTCAGGCGGAAGAACAGATCCTCCAGCGTTGCCAGCTCCGGCGTCAGCGCCAGGATGCCAACGCCCTGCGCCGCCAGCGCCGGCGTCAGCGCGCCGACGTCCTGCTCCTGCGCCTCGAAGCTCAGCCCGTGCTCGCCGCTACTCGCCCGCGTCACGCCCTGCTGCGCTTGGACGATCGCCAGCGCCTTCGCGTCGTCGGTCGTGCGCAGCCGGTAGCCGGCGCCGCCGCGCCGGCGCAGGTCCGCCAGCGCTCCCTCGTACACCACCCGCCCGCGGTCGACGATCGCCACCCGGTCGCACAGTTCCTGCACCTCCGGCAGCTGGTGGCTGGAAAGCAGCACCGTCATCCCCTCGCCCGCCAGCCGTCTGATCAGCGCGCGCATGTCGCGCATCCCCGCCGGGTCCAGGCCGGTCGCCGGCTCGTCGAGGATCAGCAGCCGCGGCGCGCGCAGCAGCGCCGCCGCGATCCCCAGCCGCTGGCGCATCCCGTGCGAGTAGCCGCCCACCCGGTGCTTGCCCCGCGGCGCCAGCTCGACCGTCTCCAGCACCTCCTCGACCCTCGTCCGCGCGCCGTCGCCGTCGAGCGCCGCCAGCAGTTCAAGATTCTTCCTGCCCGTCAGGTACGGGTAGAAGCGCGGCGCCTCCACGAACCCGGCCACGCCCTCCAGCGCCGCTGCGCCCTCGCGCAGCGGGTCTCTTCCAAAAAGCTGCACGTTGCCCCCGCTCGGCATGATCAGGCCGAGGCACATCCGCAGCGTCGTCGTCTTGCCCGCCCCGTTAGGGCCGAGAAACCCGTACACGTCGCCCGCATCGACGTTCAGGTCGATGCTGTCGACCGCCAGCACCTCCTTGTAGCGCTTGACCAACCCCCGTGCACGCACGGGCTGCTGCGCCTCGTCGCCGCTGGCGGCGTCCTCAGTCGCTCGCGTGCTCACCGCGCGCCACGCTTCCCGCGTTCGGTCCAGCCGATGGTCTGGCGCTCGCCGCGGGTCGGCTGAGCGTCGCTCCTCACAGGCCCTTGGCTGCTTCCTGCAACGTGCTCGGCGTCACCGAGCCCGCCAGCAGGTACTCCACGCCGCCGCGCTTGAAGCTCATCAGCGTGCCCAGCGGCGTCGGCAGCTGCGTCGCGCTCACGCCGCCGCCGAGCGGCACCTTGGGCAGCTCGCCCAGCGCGCCCCCGCCCGCTTCTTCTTCGCTTTCGCCGCCCGCGTTGCCGCCGCTCGGGTTGGTGCTCGCGCCGCCGTTCGCGCTGCCCCCGGCGCCTTCGCCGGCCTGCTTGGCTGCGCTCTCCAGCACCGCGATCCCGCCCAGCCCTTCGCCGTAGCTGACGAGCACGCCGGCCTTGCCGTTGACCTGCGCGCCCTGCACGTCCTCACGTTCCATGCCCGCCAGCGTCGCCGGGGCGTCGATCGTGAACGGCGTCGCCGCCTGCACCGCCGTCAAGCCTGACTCGTGCTGCGGATGCGCCTGCTTCGTGCCCGCCGCGCCGTTGCCGGTCTGCGGGCCGCTGGCCTGCGGCCCCCCGGCCTTTGCGCCTTCGCCCGGCTGCGGCGCCTGCACTTCGGTCACCTTCGCATTCGGCGGCACACTGAATTCGAACACCGACGCCGGCACCGCTTCATAGGAGATTTCCGTCGCCGCCAGTTCGAGCACCGGCGCCGCGCTCTGCGTCGAGTAGACGGCAACACGCAGCGGCACCCCGTGGTTGGCGTCCCACGCCAGTTCGGCGCCGCCGACAAGCCCGCCGTTGTGCTTAGGGGAGATCTTCACCGCGTACGCGGCCTGTCCCGCCACGTCCGTCGGCGTCGCGCCCGTCAGGTTCGCGTGGCCCATGATGTGGTCGATCGCTTCCTGGATCTCCGTGACGGTCGGGATCTTGTGTTCGCCGGTCGCGGTGGCCGCGCCGGAGCCCGCGTCACGCTGGCTTTCCGGCTCGACGGCGCCCAACTGGTCCGGCCTGACGACGACCGGCTGGCCACCCGGCGGTGTCGCGCCGCCGCCCGCGCTGGAGTCGGAGCTCATGTTGCTGCCTTCGCCGCCGGACCCCTGCGGCACCGCATAGCGGTAGACGCTGTTCGAAGCCGCGTCATACAGCGTCAACGTCCTGCCGTCGTAGAGGAGCTGCGTGTCGCCCGCTTCGGACTGCAGCTCCACCCGGATATGGCCATCGTTCGACAGCCACAACCGCCCCGACGCGCCCGTCACCAGCGGGTTCGATGCGATGCCTCCGCCACCCACACCGCTCTGGCTGGCGAGGTTCGAGCCTTCCAGCAGGTGGTCTGTCAGCGTGATCCGCGCGCTCACGCCCGCGACCGGTTCGGCCGCCAGCGCGTCGTGCACCGCCTGCGCCAGCGGCTTGGGGGGCGGCACCGGGCCCGTGCTCAACGCGCCCGCCAGCGCGGTCGCGCCGACGCCGAACGCGACCACCGCCGTACACAGCAGCAGCAGGCGCGACAGCGGCATGCGACGAAGCAGGTAGCTCATGCTGCCACCAAGGCTAGCGCGCAACCTGAAGCGTTCCTCAAGGCCGGGCACGAGGGATTTCATTTAGGGGGTGCATTGGGGTCGCGGGGGTGGGTTGCATGAGAGTGGTGGCGGTGACGGGTCTGGGGTGGGGGAGGCGATGTCTGTTTTGCGCCGCCATTCGCGCGCGCGAATGGCAGTCGCAACGAACACATGTCCGCATACGGCGGGGACGGCGCGGTGGGCGCCTGTGGCACGTAGCGCCGGCACGTGCGCTCGCTGCGCATCTCCGACGCCATCCGCCCCCCGCAACCGATATTGTCCTCGCCGCATGACAACCGTCGTTGGCACCAGCACCGCCGTCGTCGTCTCGATCGTCTGGGTCGCCCTCGGTCTGATCGTTTTCGCGATCGTCCTGCGCGCCACCCGCGGCGGCGACCCCGAGGCGGGCGAATCGGCCGCTCAGCGCCACGGCGTCAGCGCGCTCGTCGTGCTCGCCTTCGTGTTCGGGCTCGTCGCGCCCACGCTCGTGCTCGCCCACAACGGCGAAAAGAAGGCCAGCGAGGCGCCCGGCGGCGTGCACCTCACCGCGTCCGAGACGAAGGGACGCGAACTCTTCTCGCACGCCTGCAACCTCTGCCACACGCTCGCCGCCGCCAACGCCGTCGGGCGCATCGGGCCGAACCTCGACGTGCTGCTCTCCGAAATCCCAACCAACGCGCGCAAGGCGCTCGTGCTCGAAACGATCCGCGAAGGCGTCGCGCGCGGCAACGGGCAGATGCCCCCCGAGCTCTACCAGGGCAAGGAAGCCCAAGACGTCGCCGCGTTCGTCGCCGCCGTCGCCGGGCACTGAACCCGAGCACTGAAGTTTTCCCTGCTCGCAGCGGGATTGTGGCATTCGATCCGTCCGGGGCCATTGTTAGCATCGCGATCGATGCCGCGAGCAGCCGAGGCCCGCGATGCGTGGTGGGCCGAAGTGGACGAGGTAAGGGAGCGCATCGAGCGCCGCCGCGCGCGCGAGGGGTCACCGCGGCGACGCGGGGTGCGCGTGGTCGGCTCGGAGTCGCGCTCGTCGTCTTCGCATCTGACGTCCGTCGATGCCCAGATCTCGGCGGCGGCCGCGCGCGAGGCGCGGATCGCAAGCGCGGGTGGCGTGCGTCGCCGCCCACGCGCGCGCCCGGCACAGCTCGTCGGGCCGCGGCCCGACCGGGTCGCCTCGTGGGCGGTCCTCCTAGGCTTCCTGCTCGTGCTCGCCGCCCTGCTCAGCGCGCACTGACGCCTGCGGGCCGCGGGGGTTGGGGCGTTGCCGCTGCGGCGGGCGGGTGGCGCGTTTGCTGGCGTGGCGCGGCGCTCTGGGCGTTTGTCGCGGCCGCGGCGCGGCGGGTTTGCGTGTTTGGGGCCGCGGCGCGGCGTTGTGGCCGCGGCCCGGCGGTCTGGGCGTTTGCGACGGCCGCGGCGCGGCGGGTTTGCGTGTTTGTGGCCGCGGCGCGGCGGGTTTGCGTGTTTGTGGCCACGACGCGGCGGGTTTGCGTGTTTGGGGCCACGGCCCGGCGGTCTGGTCGTTTGCGGCTCCGGCGCGGGGCGGTCGCGCGTTGACCGCGACGGCCCGCGGTTTGGCCAGCAGTCGATACCGACCGTCGTGGGCATCGACTAAGGTCCGCCGCAATGGCTGACGATGCAGACCGGCCGCGCACGGCGGCCGACGTGATGGCGCTCGTGGCCGAGCGGGAGATCCGCTTCATCCGCTTCTGGTTCACCGACATCCTCGGCCAGCTCAAGTCTTTCTCGATCAACGCCGCCGAGCTCGAGGACGCGTTCGAGGCCGGCATGGGCTTCGACGGCTCCTCGATCACCGGCTTCAACGCGATCGAGGAGTCCGACATGATCGCCCTGCCCGACCCCGCCACGTTCGCCGTGCTGCCCTGGCGGCCCGAGGAGCAGGGAGTGGGACGGATGTTCTGCGACGTCATCACCCCCGAGCGCACCCCGTACGAGGGCGACCCCCGCCACGTGCTGCGCCGGGCCCTGCAGCGCGCCGCCGACATGGGCTTCGACACCTTCAACGTCGGACCCGAGCTGGAGTACTTCCTCTTCAAAGACAGCCGCTCCACTGAGGTGCTGGACCGCGGCGGCTACTTCGACCTGACCACCCTCGACGCCGGCTCGGACGTGCGCCGCGAGACCGTGCTCGCGCTCGAGCAGCTCGGCATCCACGTCGAGTACACCCACCACGAGGTCGGCCCCTCCCAGCACGAGATCGACATGCGCTACGCGCCCGCGCTGAAGATGGCCGACGACTGCATGACTTACCGCATCACCGTCAAGGAGTACGCGATGAAGTACGGCTGGCATGCGACCTTCATGCCCAAGCCGCTACACGGCGAGAACGGCTCGGGGATGCACACCCACCAGTCGCTGTTCGCGGCCGGCAAAAACGCCTTCTTCGACCCCGACGACCAGTACTTCCTCTCCGATGTCGGCAAGGCCTTCATCGCCGGCCAGCTCAAGCACGCGCGGGAGATCTCCTCGATCTTCGCCCAATGGGTCAACTCCTACAAGCGCCTCGTGCCCGGCTACGAGGCGCCGGTGTACGTCGCGTGGTCGCGCCGCAACCGTTCGGCCCTGGTGCGGGTGCCGCTCTACCACCCCGGCCGCGAGCAGGCCACGCGCATGGAGCTGCGCTGCCCCGACCCCGCCTGCAACCCCTACCTAACCTTCGCCGCCCTGCTACAGGCCGGCCTGGAGGGGATCGAGAAGGGCTACGAGCTGCCCGAGCCGATGGAGCGCAACCTCTACCACCTCTCCGGCGAGGAGCACCGGCGCCTGGGCATCGAGCAGCTGCCCGAGACGCTCGGCGAGGCGATCGAGATCACGGCAGAGTCCGAGCTCGTGCTCCGCACCCTCGGCGAGCACACATTCAACCGCTTCGTCGAGATCAAGCGCCAGGAGTGGGAGGACTACCGCGTGCAGGTCTCCCAATGGGAGCTCGACCGCTACCTCTCGATTTTGTAGGGGAGGGGCCTCCGCCCTTGCGGGCTCCGGCGGGGTGGGTTCGTGGCCCTTGGGCGGCGGCGGGCGCTTTGATCACTCGGCCGGCCGGGCTCCCGTGCCTGTGGGTCGCGGCCCGGCGCCGGGCGGGAGCGCACAGGCGATCGGGCGCATCGGCGCCAGATGCCAATGCAGCGCCTGCAACGTATGCCCGAAGGACGCCGGATGGCGCGCCGCGATCTCGTGCACGAGCCGCAGCACGCCGACCGCTTGACGCTCGTACTCGCGCTCGCCCGTCAGGTCGGCCAGCCGCCGCAGACCCATCGCCGCACTCGCCGAGCCGGACGGGATCGGCGCGTCTTCGATCTCCTTGCGCCGCACGACCAGCGCATCCTGGTCCTCGGCCGTTGAGAAGAAGCCGCCGCGCTCGGGGTCGGCAAAACGCGCGATCAGCTCATCGGCGAGTGCCCCGGCTTCGCTCAGCCAGCGCTCCTCGCAGCTCGCTTCGAACAGGACCACCAGCGCCTCCAACAGAAACGCATAGTCCTCCAGGTAGCCGTCGATCCGCGCCCGGCCGCCGCTGTAGGTGCGCAGCAGCCGCCCAAAGCCGCCCGTTGCGCCGCGGGGATCCACCTCGGCCGCTTGCGCGCTGCCCGCGCGAGCGGCCGAGTCTGCGCCTTGCGCCCGCAGCTCCCTGAGCACGAACTCCGCGCATGTGACTGCGGCCTGCAGGTAGTCGCGGCGCTCCAGCGCCGCGCCCGCGTCCGCGAACGCGGCGATCGCGATTGCGTTCCAACTCGTCACCCGCTTGTCGTCCGTAGCCGGCCGGGGACGCTGCGCGCGCACCTCCAACAGCCGCCTACGAATCCGCTCGCGCTGCTCGGCGTCCGGCTGCCGGCCCCTGCCCTCCAACACATTCAGCCCGCGCTCACCACCGCTCTCACCTTTGAAGTTGCCCTTGACCGTCGCCCCGAACCACTCGATCGCAGCCGCCGCGTCCCCGCCGAGCGCCGCCTGCAGCTCCGCGACCGTCCAAACGTAGAAGCTGCCCTCGCCGCCCTGCGAATCGGCGTCCAGCGCGGCATAGAACCCGCCCTCCGGCCCCCGCAGCTCGCGCGCCAGCCAGTCCAGCGTGTCCTCGCACGCCTGCCGCAACGCCGCCTCGCCCGTCAGCTGAAAGCCGTGCAGGTAGGCCCTTGCCAGCAGCGCGTTGTCGTACAGCATCTTCTCGAAGTGCGGCACCGTCCACGTCGCGTCGACCGCGTAACGGTGAAAGCCGCCGCCGACCTGGTCGCGAATACCGCCCATTGCCATCGCGCGCAACGTCCCCAACGCCATATCCTGGCCGCGCCTCTGCGTCAGCAGGAACTCCACCACCGGCGTCTGCGGGAACTTCGGCGCGCCGCCCCACCCGCCGTGACGCGCATCGAACGTCCCCCGCAGCACGTCCACGGCTGCATCCAACTCCTGCCCGCGCAACGGCTCATCGGACGGCGACAGCGCCGCCGCGCCGGCCAAGCGACCCCTCATATTCGCGCCCTCGGCGCGAATCTCCTCACTCCTCTCGTCCCACAGCTCGGCGATCGCCAGCAGCACCTCACTCCACGCCGGCATCCCGTGCCGCGCCGCCGGCGGGAAGTACGTGCCGCCGTAGAACGGCACGCCTTCCGGCGTCGCGAACACATTCAGCGGCCACCCGCCATGGCCCGTCATCCCCTGCACCGCCTCCATGTACAGCGCGTCGACGTCCGGGTGCTCCTCGCGGTCGACCTTCACACACACGAACCGCTCGTTCATCAGCGCCGCGACCCGCGGGTCCTCGAACGACTCGCGCTCCATCACGTGACACCAATGGCACGACGAGTAGCCCACCGACACCAGCAGCGGCACGCCACGCTCGCGCGCCTGCGCCTGTGCCTGCGGACCCCACGGCAGCCAGTCCACCGGGTTCTCCGCGTGCTGGCGCAGGTAGGGCGAGGTCTCTTTAGCCAGCGCGTTCGGCACGGCCTGCCCAGCGTATCCTCAGCGCGCCCGGATCCGCCGCAGACCACGTGCCCGCCTGCGCGCTCGCCCTGCCCGCCGCGTGTGACAGCTGGGCCCTTGCGATGCTCACGTCGAAGCTGCGCCCGTCGAGCATGCCCTTCACCCGCTCCCCCGGCTGCAGCACGACCGTGCCGCCCGCCGCGGTCGCGCCGCCGACCTGCACCGCGATGCTGTGCAGTTTGCCGTTGTCGGCCGGCAGCGTCCCGCTCAGCTGCACGCCGCGCACGAACGTGAACCGCACCAGCCGCACCGCCGTGCTCTTCAACTGCGCGTAGCCGCCGTGCAGCCCGCCGAAGCTCGACCCGCTCGGCAGGTTCTCCTGCGCCTGCAGCGTCGCGCCGATCACCTGACGCTCCAGGTCGATCAGCGTGTCCAGCACCGCCGTCACCGTCCGTCCCGCGCGGCCCGCCACTCCCGGCACCGGCTGCACGCCGGCCAGGTTCGCCGGCGTGATCGGCGTCGGGTTGAACGGGTTTTCGCTCGGCGTGCACGGCTGCACCCTCCCGCCCGCGAAGAACGTCTTCAGCGCCAGCGCCGCGCAGTCGCCGAACTCGCCACCGATCACCGAATGGCCCGTGTACGGCACCACCAGCAGCTGCGCGTCGGCGATCTTGCTCGCCACCGCGCGCGCGTCCGCGGTCGGCGTGCGCAAATCCTGCCCGCCGGATAGCAGCAGCGTCGGCACGTCCGGCAGCGCGCCTGCGGCGGGCGGCGCCGGCGCCGCGTTTGGCCAGTCCAAACACGCCGGGATCGTGCTCGCTTCCCACGCCGTCACCGCCGTAAACGGGTAGAAGTCAGCGCTCGGCAGCCCATGCAGCGCCGCCAGCGCTTCGTCCCGCCGCGCGCCCGGCGTCGCCGACCGCTGCCACGGGAAACGCTGCTCTTCGCAGGTCGTCGCGCCGAACAGCGCGTTGTTTTCTTCTTCACCAGCTTCCCGTTCGGCCGACGAGCCGCTCGGCGTCGAGATCGGCACGTTCGGGATCAGCCCTTCCGCGAGCCCGTCCAGCCGTAGCAACGGGTCCGGTTCGCCTCCCAGCGCCGACTGCACCGCCGCCGGCAGCAAGGCCCGCAGCGCCGGGTTCAAATCGCCCGCCTCGAGGATCCCCAGCAGTTCTCCTTCATCCAGCTCGCTGGCATGGCGCTCCCCCCTCCCGTCGTAGACCGACCCCACCAGCGGGTGCACGCGCAAACGCGCGCCGAGCCTCGCGATATCCGCCAGCGGGTTCGCCGTGATGTGCGCGCACGCGCGCTTTGCGCACAGTTCGCCCAACACCCCCGGCAGCGCCCCAAACGTGTTCAGTTTCAGCGGTTCCGGGCCTTCCGGTTCCACCACCGAGTCGAGCACCATTGCTTCGACATGCTGCGGGAAACGTTCCGCGTACTCCAGCGCCACCTTCGTGCCATACGACGTCCCGTACAACACCAACTTTTCATAGCCGAGCGCCTGCCGCACCGCCTCGATATCGTTCACCGATTCCTGCGTCGTAAACGCTCCGCGCTGCGCCCCCAGCTGCAACGCGCAGCGCTCGAAGAAGCCGCCAATCGTGCTCGCGCCAGCCCGCGCCAACGCCTTCGAGTAGTCAAGCGCGCCACAGCGCAACGGGTCAGAGCGCCCCGTCCCGCGCTGGTCGAACACAACCAAATCGCGCGTGCCCAGCGCCGGCGCGATCGCCTTCGCCATATCGCTCGCCAGCGGGTTCGCCGCCTGTCCCGGGCCGCCCGCCAGCGCCAACACCGCGCTCGCACTCTGCGCCGGGCCGGCCTGCAGCCGCTCCACGCTCAACCCGATCGTGCCCGGCACCGGTGCGCCCCGGTCCAGCGGCACCGCCACCGTCGTGCACTGAAAGCCCGGCGTTTTCGGGCACGGCGTGAACGTCTGGGCTGCCCGCGCCGCCGACGGTGTTGCGAGCACGGCGACCAGCAGGGTTGCCAGCGCAAGCAGCGCGAAGGGGATGCGTGTCGCCACCGTGCCCGATCGCATTGCCTCGACAATAGCCGCCGCGACCGCGGCGTCCCTGTGGTTTCTCGTTATGCGCCGGCGGCGCGTGCTGCGCTGAACTGGGGCAGCGCAGCCAGGTACTCGCCCAGGCCCAGCGGCAGCAGGCGCGCCGCGCGGCGGGCCGCCGTCTGCACTGCGCCGGCGGCCGTCGTGCTCGCCTGTCCGCTGGCTCCCGTGGGTGTTGCCGGCGAGCCGACCGCGAAGCCGTCCGTACCCGCGCCGCCGCCGAGCTGCACATGCTCGCCGCCGAGCACCCCGACCAGCTGCCGGTGCGCGCCCAGCCGCAACGTCCCGTCAGCGGCCGCGCGGCCGCCGATCTGCAGCGTCACGCTGCCCGCTCCCACCGTCCCCGACACGCGCACCCCGGGGACGTACGTGTAGCCGTGCAGCCGCACCGTGCTGCCCGACACCTGCGCCCAGCCTGCGCGCAGACCGCCGACGTCGAGCTTGCCGGCGCCGAGCAACGCGCTCGCGCCGCCCGATTCCAGCGCGGCCAGCAGCAGCTGGCGCGAGAAGTCCGCCAGCGTCAGCGTCACCGCCGTCAGCGTGCGCCCCGGGCGGCCGCGGTAGCCGTGTGCGGCCGGCACGTCCTTCAGCCGCTGCGGCGGCAGCGGCGTCGGCCGGTAGAGCGCCGGCGGGGGCATCGGGCGGCACTGCTTGACCGTCTGTCCCGCGAACATCGCTTGCAGCGCTTCGCGCGCGCAGCTCGTCGGCTCGGTGCCAAGCACCGAATGCCCCGTATTCGGCACGACAATCAAATGCGCGTCCGGGATCTGCGCCGCCACCGCGCGCGCACCCGACGTCGGTGTGCGCAAATCGTCCGCGCCGCTCAGAATCAGCGTCGGCACGTCCGGTAGCGCGCCGCTGATGACCGGCGGCGCAGCCGTCGCGTTCGGCCAGTACGCGCACGCGCTCGCGTCGCCGAACGCGACCGCGTCAGCCGCCGTGAACGGGGCGAACACGCCGGCCGGCAACGAGCGCGCATAGGCTCTTGCCTGCGCCAATCGCTGCGCCGGGCTCGCCGTGCGGCTCCACGGGAACGCCTGCTCTTCGCACGTCGTCGCGAAGTACAACGGCAAATCGGTGTCTTCCTGCGCTTCGTCGCGTTCGCCGCTGGCAGCGCGCACCAGCAACCGCGTCAGCGCGGCGTCGTCGCCGGCTGCCGCCCCGCGCACCGCCGCGACGAATTCCGCGCGCAGCAGCGGGTCGAAGTCGCCCGCCAGCAGCACGCTGTACAGCTCGCTCGCCGAGATCGCGACACGGTGCGCATGCCCGTGCCCGTCGATGTAGCGGCCGCCGACCGGTCCGCCGCGCATCCTCGCGAGCAGCCGCGCGAGATCGGCCACCGGATCAGCCGTGATCCCCGCGCAATCGCGGTACTCGCACAGCTGGCGCAGGATCCGCGGGATCGCCGCGAACGTCGGCCGGTCCAGCGGTTCCGGGCCGCTCGGCGTCACAGTCGAGTCGAGCACCAGCGCTTCGACGTGTTCGGGGTGCTCCTGCGCGTACTCGAGCGCCACCTTCGTGCCGTAGGACGTCCCGTACAGCACGAGCTTTTCGTAGCCCCCCGCGCGCCTGATCGCTTCGATGTCGGCGACCGTGTCCGGCGTCGTGTAAAACGCTCGTTCGGCGCCGATCTGGCCCGCGCACGCCTTCACCAGCGCGCCCACCGTGCCGTAAGCGCCCTGCCGTTCGAAGCCATGGCAGGACAGCGGGTGCGACAGGCCCGTCCCGCGCTGGTCGAACACGATCAGATCGCGTGTCGCCGCCACCGGGCCGAGAATTTCCAGGAAGTTTTCCGAGAACGACAGCGCCGCCTGGCCCGGTCCGCCCGCCAACGCGACCACCGCCGACTTGGCGTTGCCGACCGGCGCCAAATGGCGGCGCAGCGCCAGCGTGATCGTCCCCGGCGTCGCCCCGCTCGGGTCGAGCGGGACCGTTACGTGGCCGCACGCGAAGCTTGTGCTCGTACCGCACGGGGCGAACGCGATTTCGGCCCCCGCGGTCGCGGGCAGCGCCGCTGCCAGCACGAGCCCGGCGAGCAGCGCGGCGGGCGCGGTCATTGCGGCGGTGATCGCGGCGGTCATGGTGGGGGGTGCGCGCAGGGCACGCGGGGTGGGGCTCGCGCCGCCAACGGACGCCGGGTATCCGACCGGCGTTTGGCGAGCGGCAGGCGCGGGGCGGAAACGCTCGATGATTGATCGCACAGTTGGAAACTAACGGATCGGGGCGCGGGGCATTCGCGCGGTAGGGGCGGTTGTTTTGTGCTGCCATTCGCGCGTGTGCGCGTGTGTGGGCTGGCTGGCGATGGGACGGGGGTGGTGCTTGGGTGGTGGGGGAGGGGATCGGGGTTGTTTTGTGCTGCCATTCGCGCGTGTGCGCGTGTGTGGGCTGGCTGGCGATGGGACGGGGGTGGTGCTTGGGTGGTGGGGGAGGGGATCGGGGTTGTTTTGTGCTGCCATTCGCGCGTGTGCGCGTGTGTGGGCTGGCTGGCGATGGGACGGGGGTGGTGCTTGGGTGGTGGGGGAGGGGATCGGGGTTGTTTTGTGCTGCCATTCGCGCGTGCGCGCGTGTGTGGGCTGGCTGGCGATGGGACGGGGGTGGTGCTCGGGTGGTGGGGGAGGGGATCGGGGTTGTTTTGTGCTGCCATTCGCGCGTGTGCGCGCGATCCCCGTATTAAGGCACCCCTTGTTAAAGGGCAGTAGTGGGTCGGGGGTGCATGTACTGTCTTGCCATGCACGGCCCCGACGCCGCCCGCCGCCAGATCGTCGACGCGCCCGACGCGCCCGCCGCGATCGGTCCCTACAGCCACGCCGTGCGCGCCGGCGGCCTTTTGTTCTGCTCGGGCCAAATCCCGCTCGACCCCGCCACCGGCGAGCTCGTCGGTGCGAGCGCCGGCGAGCAGGCCGAGCGCTGCCTGCGCAACCTCGACGCCGTCTGCACCGCCGCCGGCAGCGCCCTGCGACACGCCGTGCGGCTGACGATCTACATGGTCGACCTATCAGAGTTCGCCGCCGTCAACGACGTCTACGGCACGTTCTTCGACGACGCGCCGCCAGCGCGCGTCACGGTCGGTGTCGCCGCCCTGCCGCGCGGCGCGCTCGTGGAGATCGACGCGGTCGTCGTGCTGGAGGTCGAGCCGGCGAAGCCTGTGAGCGATGCGGCCCCGGCGCAAGCGAGCAATCGTGTCGCCGACATCGCCGACCGAGCCATGACGGGCGCCGGTGCGGGCCAGGATGTGGCGGGTGCCGGTACGGACTCAGCCTGGACGGATGCCGGCGAGTCGGTCTTCCACGTCGAGCTGCGTCAGTTTCCGCACAACATGGCCCGCTTCAACCTGTCCGCCGCCGAGCTGCGCGCCACCGTGCTCGAACCCTGGGTGCGCGAGCGCCCCTTCGAGTTCGGCGAACGCCGCTGGAGTCCCCACCAGGCCAAATTGACCGTGCTCGCCGGGCCGCCCGTCCCGTTCGACCAGCTGACGATGGGCCGCGGCTGGCGCGCCGCGCAGCGCGACGGGCGCGAGACGACCGCCGCTCTGCTCAGCGCCGTCGGACGCGAACTGGGCGGCTGAGCGGGCCGAGCGGGTCCTGCGGCGCAGGGCGCGCCGCTAGACTGTGCTCTGGCTTGGTGGGCGTAGCTCAGCTGGTAGAGCTCCGGGTTGTGGTCCCGGCGGCCGGGGGTTCGAGTCCCCTCGCTCACCCCTCTTGGAATCCAGTCCGTGTGTTGGCGTTGCGAGCACGAACGGCTCCTCTGAGGTCTCGACGGCTGCTTGAGTGGCGCGGGCGCTCTTTCGGGTCTCAATGCCCAGGTAGCCGGTGAACAGCGCGAGCAAGCCTGTCCGACGCCTACGACCAGCTCGCCGAACGTCAGCGTATGGATCAAGGTGATGGCGGACCAGGGCAATGGGGTGGTGACTGCGTGCACGTGGGGATCATCGCGCCCGACGAGGACAGGTGGAGGATCAGGCTGAGCTACCAAAGGGATTCCGATGGGGGCTTGGCCCGCTGGAGAGATCGCAGGCTGCGGTACAAGGCCGCCGGCTGCGAGGGTTGCCGCTATGGCTTGCGGAAGATGCCGTGCGTGCCGATGCGTCGCCAGACGATGTGCGGGTCGCCGGGGCGCAGCTCGTCGCCATACTCGAAGGTGGCGCGGCCGTTGGGAGCCCAGGTCATCTCCCACACGCCGGGATATCCCTGCACTCTCTTGACCCGTAGGCCCGGCTCGAACCGCCCGCGCCGCAGGCACGCGATGAACAGGTCAAGGGCGCTCTCCCAGGCGGCTGCCTGCTCGCGGGTCAGGTTTTTGTAGTCGCGCCGGAACCGGGGCCGCGCCTGGTAGGTGGGCACTAATCGCTGCGGACGGCGTGCAGCGCCGCCTTGAAGGCGTCGGCGTCCTCGTAGACCTCGCCGGGGTCGGTCTTTCCCTCGCGGTCTGCTTCCAGCTCGCCAGCGAGCCAGTCGGGGGTCCAGAACCATGTCTGGTCGGGATCGATCCTGCCGTCCGAGAGGCTGCGCAGCAGCACGGCGGCGCCGTCGAGTGTGTTCTCGGGTAGGCCCTCAACTAGCTCGTGCAGCTCCGTCTTGGTCATGCCATCATTCTCGCACGAGTCGCGGACTACCGAGAGGCGATGGCTTCGCGCGGCTCAGGATGCGCCGCGCAGCTCGCTGACGAGCCCGATCAGATGTCGCTTGGCTGCGCGGGTCAGGCGCGGCTCCCCGCGGATCGCTCCGGTTATGTCCGCGGTCGCGGTGTCTGCGTCTTCATGGCTTGTCTTGAGAGATCGCGCATGGGCCGGTCGCTCAGGCGGGTGCCCATGTGGAGGGTATGGCGTATATCACATACAGTGTCAAGCACGTCCACGATGGCGGGGAGTGGAGTACCCCGCTTCTGTGGGCACCAGGAGCCGCTTGGTGTGTCGTGATGCGGGTTCGCACGCTCAGCCGCCGATGGTCCAGGCGAGCAGCCCGGTGGGAATTGCCCAGATGTTCTCGCTGAGGTCGAGGATGTCGCGTGTGGCGAGGATGCCGTGTCCGTGGTGCTCGTCGAGCATCCTGCGTCCGCCTCGCCATTTTTGGCTGACGTACTTGGACTCGATCGGGGTCTGAAGGAGGGGTCCGACGAAGTCGATCTCCGAGCCGGTGTCGGGATTGCGTTGCACCAGTAGGGCAGCCTCGTCGAGGATCGCGAGATGCTCGGTGCGTGCGATGCCGCGCAACAGGCAGACACCGAGCTGCTGCTCGGAGAGGTGGGTGATGTCCGGTGCGGCAAGCGAGCGGTCGCGCAGGGAGGGGAGCCTGGCGATCAGGGGGTCGATGAAGTAGAGCTTGCTCTGCGCTCCGTGCACTGGTGCGATTCCGTCGTGGGTGGTGGTGGCCCGCCACGCGTAGAAGGAGGCGCATAGCCGGTCGATGCGGCTCTCGACGGTGTTGCGTGCGCCGATGCCCAGTGCCTTGGTGACGCTGGCGACGTTCAGAGGTGAGCCCATCCCGAGGATGAGGCGCTGCAGGAGCGCCTTGACGTCGCGGTCGCTCATCGAGCCGACGTGCAGGACGTCACCGACGAGGATGTTCCACAGGCCGTTGGCGGTGGCTTCTGCGACGTCGACGCGCCCGAGTGCGTCTGCGACGGCGCGCGGGAAGCCGCCAATGCTCACGTAGCGTTCCCAAGCGAGGGCGAGCTGGTCGAGATGGATCGCGAGCGGCCCCAGGTAGCGGCGGGTGGTTTCGGATTGAAGATCTCTTGCAGCCACGCTCTCGCTGGGGAGGTTCTCGGCCAGGGCGGGGTAGAGCTCGTGCACGAATGCGCGGAATCCCATCGGTAGGAGCAGCCGCACGCCGCCGTCGCGGCCCTCGCGGCCCCCGAGCTCTCCCTGGGCTTCCCTGAGCTTTGCGCCAGAGGATCCGGTGGCGACGACGCAGCCCCTGCGCAGCGAGGTCTGGTCGCGCAACTGCTTGAGCGTGGTCGCCCAGCCGCCGACGTAGGTGATCTCGTCGAAGAACCAGTAGCGCCGCTCGGGCTGGATCCCTCGCGTGAGGTCCTCCGCGAGCCTGACAATGCGCCGCAGGTCCTGGCCGGTGAGGTTCTCGCACGGGCAGAAGACGACGTGTCGTGGATCGAAGCCCTCGCCCAGGAGGCCGGAGATGGTGCGCTTCATTGCGACACTCTTGCCGGCCCGCCTCGGCCCCATGAGCAGATAGAGCGCCCCGAGTTCGATATGGCTCAGAGGCCGGGGGTCGTAGGAGCTGAGCGCGTTCAGCCGTGCGTCGCGCAGGTCGGGATCTTGCTGCTCCCAGCCTCTGGGGTTCTGCCACCAGGGGTTGAAGTCGAGCAGGTGCTGGCGGCGCTCGAAGTCTCTCATCGCCCGCTATGCTACCAGCCGACCAGAATGCCCT
The DNA here is from genome assembly GCA_963804675.1 of uncultured Solirubrobacterales bacterium. Lineage (GTDB taxonomy): Bacteria > Actinomycetota > Thermoleophilia > Solirubrobacterales > Solirubrobacteraceae > Palsa-744. Next base: position 149,312 of record CAWDRI010000002.1, read on the forward strand.
TGCTCAAAACCAATGTTATTATCCCCTAAATATGAAGAAAACCAATCCTTTTGTGGGCTGCTGCTGAACAAGACCAATGGTAGTGAGCATCGAGCCAACTCCGCAGTGCGCGCCAAGACCATCATCCAGAGCCCATCCGGCTGGGGAACGATTTGGGGAACGAATTGAGACGAACCCAGGAGCACTTGGAGGCACGAAGACCCAGTGAACACGGGGCCTGCGACTTGAGCGGCACCCAGCCAATATGGGGATCCCGGCGGTCGTAGGTTGGTCAGGGGGGCTGGACGGCGCTGCATCACTGGGATCTCACCGACCAGATCTTCTCCACGACGGTCTTCATCACCGCTCGGCCTGTGCCCCGCCGCCGCCGCACGATCGGCGATATCCATTTCGAGCTTCGCCATCGATCGGAGTCTGCCTTGTTCGGCACGCGTCGGGTTTGGCGTGAGGGGATGCCGGTCGAGGCCTCTGACCGAGAGCGAACTCTGGTGGACTGCTTTGACGATCCGTCGCTCGGAGGTGGTCTGCGCCATACGACCGAGGCGCTCGCGAGCTATACCGAGAGGCCAGACGTCTCATGGCGTCGGATCGTCGAATACGGTGATCGGCTCGGCAACCGAACTGTGTTCAAGCGTCTCGGGTATATCGCCGAGACGCTCGGGTTCGCCGACCATGAGCTGATCGATGGGTGCCTGGGACGTGTGAGCGCTGGCATCGGTCGGCTTGACCCCGGCCGCCCGGATGAAGGGGCGATCACGGCGCGTTGGGGTCTGCGGATCAACACACGAGGATCAACGCGTGATTCCCCGCGCGGCGCTGCAGGTGCGGGTCACCGGTGAGCAGCACATACCGCCGAGTCATCAGCGCCCCAGGCCGCGAGGTCGGCGAGCCTTCGTAGAACCCCTGTCGCATAGCGGCTCGGCCCGCGCTGCCGAACTGGGTGGTGGGCGTCGCGCTCGACGTCCACCACCCGTTGACCGTGGTACTCAGCGGTCGCGAGCGCGTCAGGTCATTTCAATTTTTTCTGCGAACGTGTTGGTCTCTTCCGACTGTAGCGCTGCCGGTTCGAACCGAGGGCCGTTCATTAAGATTTCGAGTTTTGGTTTGATCGTCCCGTTTTTGGTTTTGATTGTTTTTATTTTTTGTTCACCGCTAACGACTTCGAAGTTGAGTTTGTGTTTTATTTCCAGTGTTTTCGGTGCGAATTCGCCGGCGACCGTGCCGCGTATCTTTAGTATTTCGCCTCCGCATTCCATAGTTGAGGTGATGTTCAGCATCACTCCCCGTTCACTGGCTGCTTCTGATGCTGCGACGGTCCCAGTTTCGCCTGAGAGTGCTTCAAAGCCCATCGAACTCAGGCAGTGCATCGCAGATGTGCATCCTTCGAAGATGAAGGACACCCACGACAGGCCTTCCTTGGAGGTGGTGCCGCCTGTCCCCGTATCGCTGTTGCATTTGATCGAGGCGACACCGCCGATGTATATGGTGCTCAGCCCGCTGGTGGTGGTAAATTTAACTACTTCGGGTTTGAATTGCGCGTTGGCCGACGCCGAGGTGGCCGCCAGGGCACATGCCGTCAGCGCCACCAACAGCGCCAAGCCAGCCAGCCTGATCGGTCTGGTCATTGCGTCATCTCCTTGCAGTTCACAGCAGTCACTGCCGCCATGGACGCATCCAGCCAGGTCTCAGATGAGCGCCAGCCGCGGGGCAGATACACGGTAGGCAGCGCACACACCAGTCTAGGGTGAGCATTACACCCACGCAAGTCGCGTCTCTGAGTGAGCCACGGCAGCCGCCAGCACCTGCGCGATACGAGCGGCATCTCGGCCGTGTTTCTCGATCAGCTCGAGCTGCTTAAGGCGACGCCGTCGAGCTCTCGGCGACGTTTTGCTCAGCTGTACTTGGTGATGAGCTTGAGCCGGTCCTCGGTTTGGGAGATGAGGTCCAGCATCTGCCCGTCGTTGTCGGAGATCTCGAGCAGCTTGTGTTGGTCGTGCTCGTCGACGACGGTGCCCCTGGTTCCAGCAGGCCATTGACCGGCCTCCTGGGTCTTCTGGACGGCGTCGATCAGCTCGACATAGTCGTTCTCGTGGATGGCTTGCTTGACGAGCGGCATGGTTGCTCCAGTTTAGGGCTTGGGGAGGGCGGTCACAAGGCGGGGCGGATTGCCCGGAGCGCTGATGATCCAGACGGTCCTGACTGTGATAACGCGGTGGGCCTTCGCACCTATGCCGCGGACCTGGATGTCAACGGCGCAGTTGACGCCGTGGGGCGCGTTGTCCCGGACTTCGCCGATCGGCGTGTCGAGGATCCGGGCCAGGATCTGGGCTTCGAGGTAGTCGATCGCCTCGATCGTGATCCCGAGAATCAGCGCGAATCCACGGGCCTTGGGTCCGCCGTCCTTGTGGGTGGGGTCCAAAGCGTAGGTGGCGAGCTTGTAGCGCACGCCGAACGCCTGCGCCGCGCGCGGCATCAGTTCGCCCACGGCGGGTCGCGCATGACGGTCGTCGTGCGGGAGCTCGCCTGACATCTCCCTTCCTCATCCGGCGAGATCGCGGGGGGGGACACGCTGGGCCGCCGAAATGCACGGCGGGGTTCGTACGGCACGCCGTTGGCCCGGGTGGCCGCTTCGCGCCGTCGGGCTTGGGCGGCTGGCCGCGTCTTGGGAGCTCCCCTCTCGTTTGATCATAAGGGACCCGGCGTTGCCGAGGGTGGTGGCTGGGCCGGGTTGGGTGGGGCTCGGTTGCGGACTTGCCGATGGTGGCCTGGGGTTGGGTGGTGCTTGTTTTGGCTTGTTTGCGCGGGTTGTGGGTGGATTGGGTGGTGGTGGCTGGCTAGGGGTTGGGGGTTGTAGTACGGCTGGAGTTGCGATGTCGCTTGACAGTAGCGTGGGTTTGGGTTATGTTGATGGGGTCCTGCGGTTGTCGGTTGGGCCACGGGGCGTACATAGAGGGTCTGGTTGGGGTCGCCTGGTTTTGCTGGTCGACCTACAAGCGTGCATAACGGGGTTTGGAAGAGGGGCCGGGTCGAGTTTTGATGAGGGAGCTTGGTTTAGCGTGGTTTCTGTAGGGAGAAACGTGTTGGGGGCGTGCGGCACCCGTTGGGGGACCGTCGTTAGATGCGCCAGCTTGGCGCTGACGCATCTCTCTCTCTCTCTTTCTTTCTCTCTCTTCGTCTTGGCCGCTAGCCGCTAGCTCGTCTCGTCCGGCGCCTCGGCGCCACCCGGGTTTTCGCTTGCGGGGGCCTGGGTTTCTCCATGTCTCTCGCGCGCACGTGGGGGTGGCGTGATGGCTCGCCGCCGGGACGCGCACGAGTCGGTCGCGCAGGCGCGCGGCGCGTTGGACGGGGCGCCGGGCGCGGCGCCGGGCGATGCGGGCGCAGTGCCCGGTAACGCTGGGCGTCCGCCGGGTGCGGCGGGGCGGCGTGAGGCGGGGCGGCGTGAGGCGGGGCGGCGTGAGGCGGGGCGGATGCCCTCGCGCAGCGGGCCGGCGCGCGACCAGCTCGCCGAGATCCAGCGCGCGCGGCTGCTCGGCGGCGCACTCGGCGCGGTCGAGGAGTACGGGTACACCGACACGACTGTCGCGCGCATCACCGCTCACGCGCGGGTTTCGCGGCGCACGTTCTACGAACAGTTTGCCAACACCGAAGACTGCCTCGCGGCGTTGATCGAGGACGTGATCGCGCAGCTGGAGAGCGAGCTGGCGGCGGCGGACCTCGACAGCCTCTCGTGGCGCGAGCGCGTTCGCGGCGGCCTCGCTGTGATCCTGGCGTTCTTCGACCGCGAGCCGGCGCTCGCGCGTGTCTGCGTGGTGCAGGCGCTACGCGCGGGGGCGCCGGTGCTCGAGCGTCGCGAGCAGCTACTCGCGCGCCTGGCGCGCGTCGTCAACGAGGGTTGCGAGCAAGGGTCGCGTTCGGGTGACTGCGCCCCGCTCACCGCCGAGGGTTTGGTCGGCGCCGCGTTCGGGATCCTCTACGCGCGGCTGTTGCGCGGCGAGCCCGCTCCGCTGCTGGAGCTGACGGGCGAGCTGATGGGGATGATCGTGCTCCCCTACCTGGGCCCCGCGGCGGCGCGCCGCGAGCAGGCGCGCCCCGCGCCGCAGGCGGCCACGCTCGTGCGCGAGCGCTCGCGTACGCTCGCCACAGCGCAGCCCGACCCGCTGCAGGGCATAAGGATGCGTCTGACCTACCGCACCGCGCGGACGCTCGAAGGGGTGCGGGAGCGCCCCGGCGCGAGCAATCGCGAGGTGGGCGACCGTGCCGGAATCGGCGACCCCGGGCAGGTGTCCAAGCTTCTGCGACGCCTCGAGCGTCTGGGGCTCTTGGAAAACCAGGGGCTCGGGCACACGCAGGGGGAGCCCAACGCGTGGCGGCTGACCCAGCTCGGCGAACAGGTCACGCAGCGCCTGTACGTAGGTAGCGCGCGTGAGGAGCCGGCCGCATGACACGGCACCCGTCGTACCAGCTCGACTTCTGCGGGGCGAGCCGAGCGCGATCGCGCTTGCGCTCCCGTCAGGTTTCCCCGCTCGGGGAAGTGCAGTACCGGCCGGCCTTTGGATCGGCCGTTGCGTCTCATTCGGGGTTCCGCCCGCGCCTGGGTACGCCGGGCGCGGGACTTGACCGGAGCCGGGGCCCGACCCCTCGCGGGGGTCGCATCCCGGCGCTGAATGAGACGAAAGTGAGTACAGCAGATGAAATCGCTTATACGAACAATGGTCGTGGGGGGCCTCGCGATGCTCGCGTTTAGCGCTGTGGCTGTCGCCTCGGCGTCCGCCGCCACACCGGAATTCAAACTGAGCACCAAACAGGCATTCACCGGCACCAGCGGCGCGGTTAAGTGGGAAGATGACGAAATCGCGCTAACGTGCACAAAAGAGACAAGCAAAGGTGAAGTCACGGGCGCGACGACGCTCGGGAATGTCGTGCTGACGTTTACCGGTTGCGGCGGCGAAGCGCATGGTGTGAAATGCAAAATCAAAAGTACAGGCGCTAAAACCGAAGGGGAAATCGTAACTAGCGCCCTGACAGGTTATCTCGGTGAAGTTAACAAAACCGAAGCAGCGTCGGGGGTAGGGCTCATGCTCGAAGCGTCCGCAGCTCCCCACCGGCTCGCGACGTTCGAAGGTTGCAACATGAATGCCGAAATGGACGGCGGCGTCGCGGCCGAAGTGACCCCAACGAAAACCGCGGGCAAGACCCTGCAGCTGGCGTTCATCGGCGCCAAAGGCGCGAACGACATCAAGTCGATCGAAGTCGCTGAAGTGGGCAAGCATCCGAGCCTGAAAATGAACTTGACAGGCTGGTCGCTGGACCTCACCGAAACGCTCTCGTTCGAAAAAACACTGGAAGTCACGTGACCACGCGATGGATCTGAACAGCTAATTGAGCTAGTGGAGCTGCGCGAGACCCAGCCCGGTTTCGCGCAGCCCTCCACAGACGCGCAACTCGAAAACATGAGCAACACCAACCACCACACGAAAGGCGCAAAAGTGAACTCCACCAGGCAGCAGACGAAGATGCCGCGCAGCGCAACCGGTCTCTTCGCGTTGCTCGGCGGCCCGCTCAGCGCCCAAAGAAGTGGTGCGCCCAAAATCGCCAAAGGGAGCGGTGCATCCTTGGTTGGGGCGATCGTCGTCCTCGCCCTTCTCGCCATTCTCGCTCTTCCCGGATCGAGCGCTCTCGCCACAGGCGACGTCAACCACCCCGAAGCCTGCCCAAGCGAAGCCGAAAGCTCCCCTGGCTTTCGCAGTTACATGCCGGACTGCCGCGGCTACGAGCTCGTCACACCCCCATATGTCGGTGGACAGGTTCCGTTTGGGCAAGGGGATAACGCGAAACTACCGCAGATCTCGCCAAACGGCGAACACGTACTCTCTATCTCTTACGCGGGCTTCGCGGGCGCCGAAAATGACGAACAATCAGGGTTGGAATATGGCACGACATATGAGTATTCGCGGACCGCGACTGGGTGGAAAACGGAAGCATTGGACCCCCCCGCTTCGCAGTACCCGAGACGTAACTTTTTGATGGGAAGCGCCAATCTGGAACGTATGCTATGGGGAGTGTATATTCCGGCGCGCGAAAACGAAGAACTACCGCCCTTCCTTTCGAACAACGCTGAGATCTTGGCGATCAGAGAACCTGCGGGAAATGGAAAAGGCCGCTTTACACAAGTCGGCCCACTCACCGCACCTGGACACGAACCGGAAACCGAAGCAAACAGCAGTTCAGATGCCACTGTGGTAGTAGAGGGTGCTGCAGCGAACCTCGAAGATATCGTCTTCGAAGTGCAGGCAGTCGATCGGCAGCTCTGGCCTGGTGATGAAACGGAACCAGGGAAGTGGTCGCTTTACGAATACGCGAGCGACGGAGCCGTTGAACCGGTGCTGGTGGCGGTAAAGAACGGAGGAGCGCTGCACGGAACGCCTCATGTCAACGAAGGCGCCGAGCTCATCAGCAAGTGCGGTACCGAACTGGGCTCGGTCAAGATAGCTTCCAGCTACAATGCGGTTTCTGCGGCTGGGAACGTAGTGTATTTCACCGCGCTGGAATGCCCGGGCGGCCCCCTGGTAAACGAACTGTATGCGCGGGTGAACGCTGAAGAAACGGTCGCGATCTCCGAGCCGTCGACAGGCCTCACGGGTAATTGCGAGGCATGTGAAGAGACGGTACGGAAGCCGGCGGTGTTCGAGGGGGCGTCGGAAGATGGCTCGCAGGTGTTCTTCCTGTCCGAACAGGCGTTGCTGGCAGGCGCGAAAGGCGACAGCCTGTACGAATACAACTTCCACGCCGCGAACCCGCACGAACGGCTATCGCTCGTCGCACCGGACGTCACGGTCGTGACGAATCCGACGGAGGATGGCAGGCGGGTCTACTTCCAGTCCCCCGATCAGCTCACCCTGGCGTCGAACGCAAACGGCGAACAGGCGGTCGAAACCCACAACAACCTTTACGTCTACGATACGGCGGAAAAACGGATCGCGTACGTGGCTCAGGAACCGAGCCCGATCGATACGACGCACGACGGGCAGTTCGCCGTGTTCGAGAGTCCTGTGCAGCTCACAGGGACGGGCGACACGAGCACGGTCGCGCAACTGTTCGAGTACGACGCAAACACCGGCAGGGTGACACGGGTGTCGATCGGCCAAGCATCGGCCGCGGGCTACAAATGTGCGACGACCGGCTTGATCGAAGCTCACTACAACTGCGACGGCAACACCTCAGAAGATCCGCCCGTGATGGTGAAGCCGACACAGTCCGCGGAGACATTTCCCAGTCCGAATCGGACGTCTGATATCTCCGTAGCCAACAACGGCATGGTCGTTTTCGAGAGTCGCGACGCGCTGGCACCGTTCGCCGTCGCTGGCGGCGAAAACCTATACGAGTACCGGGAAAACAACGTTTATCTGATCGCCATCGGCGAAGAAGCGGTCTCAGTGCAGGACAGCGAAGCGAGCCGGCTGTACGGGACCGACGAATCTGGGAATGACGTCTTCTTCCGCTCCACCGAGAGTTTGGTGCCGCAGGACACGGATTCGCAGGCGAGCTTCTATGACGCACGCGAAGACGGCGGCTTTCCACGGCCTGCAGCTACACCATCGTGCGTGCAAGCCCTCTGCCAAGGTTCACCGACTGGCGCTCCGGTGTTCGCTGCGCCGGGCAGCGATACCCTGACGGCCTCGGGCAATCTGGCTCCCCCCGCGGAACCCAAGCCTGCCGTGAGAGCGAAACCCAAGGCTAGGGCAAAGGCCTGCAAAAAAGGCTACAAGAGACAGAGGGGCAAGTGCGTCAAAGGGCGTAAAGCCAACCAAGCAAAGCGAGCCGGCGCCGAGCGGGAGGCAAGGTCATGAGAAGCCTGGCATCACAGCAAACAGCCGCAGATAGGCGCATCGACCTCCGGTCATCGCATCGCGCGCGGCGTGGATTGACCCTGAGCCTGAGCCTGCTCGTGATCGTGGCGACGACGCTCACTGCGTTTGCCGCGAGCGCCACCGCGGCGCTCGGGGCGGACGGGCCGGCGTGGGAGATCCAGTCGATTCCGTTGCCGACGAACTTCACGCGCGAAGATTCGGCCAAGTGCACTACAACAACAGAGTGCGATGCATATGTGGTGACGATCACGAACGTGGGTGATCGGCCGTCGAGTGGCACGGTCGTATTGCGCGATGTCTTGCCAGCGGGCGTCGTAACGGCGCCGTCTGAAGGTGCGATCGGCGTGATCGGTGGCCCAGCGCCGGCATCGCCCACTGGCAGTGTGCACTGCCCGACCCCAAGCGGCGCCCCGACTGTCATGTGTGAATATGAAGGAGGCGAAATCCCTCCCGGAGGTACGCTCACGATTGGGTTCGAAGTGGTCGTCACCAGTAAAGCGCCTAGCTCGCTGATCAATTTCGCGGAAGTGCGGGGGGGCGGTGCTGCGCCCGCGGTGACAGCGGCGCCCGGCACGGTGGCGAACCAGGTCACCGCCACTGCGGCGACGCCATTCAACGTGCAGAGCTTGACGGTTGGCGTATTTGGCGCGGATGGGGCGCAGGATGTTCAGGCTGGCGATCATCCGGAGTCGATCGCGACGACCGTCGACTTCACAACGTTTTTGTCAAGGGCTGGAGTGAAAAACGGCAACCTCGAGTACCCTGCGGTTCACGAACCGAAGTCGCAGATCGTGGCCTTGCCGTTGGGGTTGGTAGGCGATCCGCTGGCGGCCGGGCAGTGCTCCGAGGCGGCGTTGAGGACGGTGGCGCTAAATCCAGGCCGGTGTCCTGCGGATAGTCAGGTCGGGGTCGTGACGGTCGATGCAGGCGGGCAGGGGGCGGAAGGAAAGCTGTTGTACAACATCGTGCCGGAAGCGGGTTATCCGGCGGAGTTTGGCTTTGAATTCGACGAAACGCTGTTTTTTTTGCGGGCGAGCGTGGTGCCGTCGCCGGCTGGGTATGAGTTGCGCGTGTCAGTGCCGGATATCGCACGGGCACGACCGATAAAAGTGACGGGTGCGACGGTGGTGTTCTTTGGCGATCCGACGGCGATCGACGGGTCGGGGAACGGTGAAGCGTTCTTCACGAACCCGGACGACTGTGCCGTGCACACGGGTGTGGCGCATCTGGAAATGGATTCGTGGGTCAACCCGGAACACTGGGTGCCGGCCGAAGCCCAGGTGTTTGACGGTGGTGTGTCGGGGTGCGGGTTGTTGCGCTTTGAACCGTCGATCGAGGTGGCGCCGGAAGAATCGCGGGCCGATACGCCGTCCGGCTATGAAATCGATCTGCGGATTCCGCAGTCGCGGAACGTACCGGGGGTTCTTGCTACGCCGGATCTACGCGATGCCGTTGTGAGGTTGCCGGAAGGGGTGGCGATTTCGCCGTCGGCAGCGAACGGTCTTGCGGCGTGCCGGGAAGCGGGGCCGGAAGGGATCAACATCACGCAGGGGTGGGAACCGACGGGCGCGCAGCCGTTGGATGCGGCTGACCCGGAAGCGATGGAAATCGGCGAAGACGGGTTGACGCATGTCGCACCAGGCCACTGCCCGCCGGCGTCGCAGGTCGGCGAAGTCGAAGTCGTGACGCCTGTCCTGGCCGCGCCGCTGAAAGGGCACGTGTACGTGGCTGAGCCCGAATGCGGTGAGGTTGGCGAGGAAGCGTGCACCCAAGCGGATGCGGCCAGCGGGAAGCTGTTTGGGATCTATCTCGAAGTCGCAGGGTCGGGGATCGTCGTCAAGCTCAGGGGCAAGGTGACGGTCAACCCGCAGACGGGACAGATCACGACGAGCTTCCTTGAAAACCCGCAGTTCCCGTTCAGCGAACTGAAGCTCCGCTTGAACAGCGGGTCGCGCGCGCCGCTGGCGAACCCGCAGTCGTGCGGCACGTTCACGACGACATCGGACCTCACGCCGTGGAGCGCTCCGGAAACACCCGACGCGACACCGAGCTCATCGTTCGGGGTTGGCGGTTGTGGTGGCGGGTTTGCACCGGCGTTCGCGGCCGGCACGGTCTCGCCGGTCGCGGGTGCGTACAGCCCGTTCACGCTGACGTTCTCGCGTAACGACGGTGAACAGGACCTCTCTGGTCTGACGGTGACGATGCCCGAGGGGCTGGTGGGGAAGGTCGCCGGGATCGCGCGGTGCGGCGAAGCGGAAGTCAAAGCGGCCGAAGCGAATACGGGTGGCTGTCCGGCGGCTTCTAGGGTCGGTACGGCGACGGCCGGCGCCGGTGCAGGCGCGACGCCGTTCTACCAGTCCGGGAACGTGTACCTCACCGGCCCGTACAACGGCGCGCCGTTCGGCCTCGCGGTCGTGGTCCCGGCGAACGCCGGTCCGTTCCACCTCGGCAACATCGTCGTCAGGGCCGCGATCGAGATCGATCCGAGCACGGCACAGGTAACGGTTGTGAGCAACCCGTTGCCGCAGATGATCGACGGCGTGCCATTGCGCGTAAAAACGGTGAACGTGGCCGTCGGCCAGGAAAACAACTTCACGTTCAACGCGACCGACTGCGATCAGCAGTCGATCGCTGCGAGTATCGCGAGTGCGCAGAACGCGACGGCGAACGTGGCCAGCCCCTATCAGGCGCAGGGCTGCAAGGGCCTGAAGTTCGCGCCCGCGTTCTCCGCTTCGACCGTCGGCAAGGCGAGCGAGACCGGCGGCGCGAGCCTCGATGTGAAGGTGGCGTTCCCGGCCGGCCCGGCGGGCACCTATGCGAACATCAAATCCGTCAAGGTGTCGCTGCCCAAGCAGCTGCCCTCGCGGCTGGCGACGTTGCAGAAAGCCTGCGTAGCAGCGGTCTTCGAAGCCGACCCCGCCAACTGCCCGGCGGCCTCGGATGTCGGTACCGCGACCGCGACGACACCGCTCCTGAACGTCCCGGTGAGCGGGCCGGCCTACCTGGTCAGCCACGGCGGGGGCGCATTCCCCGACTTCGAGATCGTGCTACAAGGCGAAGGAGTCAGAGTGCTACTCGACTTCAACACGCAGATCAAGCACGGCGTTACAAGCCTGACGCTGAAAGCCTCACCCGACGTGCCCGTCAGCTCCTTCGAAGTCAAGTCGCCGACCGGCAAGTACTCGGCCCTCGGCGCGAATGTTCCCGAAAAAGACCACTACAGCCTGTGCGGGCAGAAGCTGGCGATGCCGACCGAAGTCACCGGCCAGAACGGCGCCGTCATCAAACAGGCCACGAAGATCGCGGTCACGGGCTGCGCGAAGGCCAAGAAGGCGACCAAGCAGAAGACGCGACGGAAAGCGACCAAGTCCAACCGGAGGAGCAAGTAATGCGTACTGTCCGTCGATTGACTCTGGTAGGGTTGGCTTGCGCCATGGGTATCGTGGCGCTTTCGACGGCCCCGGCGTTTGCGGCGCCGGTGACGGAAAAACCGACGATCGATTCCACGAGCGCGTCGGTGACACCGTTCGCGGCCGTGATCGAAGCGAAAGTGAGCGCTGGTAACGAGGCCACCGAATACAAACTCGAATACGCAAACAGCGAAGAAGACCTCGTAAAAAATCAGGAAGTCACGCTCGTCGCTGAAGGAACGCTCCCCGGTGTCAGCGAAGAACAGACCGCCAGCGGCGAAATCGGCGGACTGGCCCCCGCGACAACCTACTACTACCGTGTCCTGGCGAGCAACCAAACAGGCGCCACCAGCACGCTCGAGCACTTCACGACAGAAAAACTACAACCCCCCGTTGTCGAAAACGAGACCGTCCGGGCACTGACGCAGACGACAGCCGAATTCTATGGACATGTCGATCCCGAGTTCCAAGAAGCGCGTTGCGCGGGATGGCAGTATGTCAACCAGCAGGCCTTCGAAGAACACGGCTACACCGGAGCGCAAGAAACGTCCTGCACACCGAAAGAACTCGGCAATGGGAATGGGTTCGAACGGGATGAAAGCGGCCCTGTCTCGGTGAGCGCGAACACTACCTACCACTACCGGGCGCTGGCTGAAAACGCATCCGGGTTGACCGATGGTCCGGACGAGACGTTCACGACGCCGCCCTACCCACCCAAAGCGCTCACCGAGGGCGCGTCGGCGGTCACGACGACCAGCGCCATGATCTCTGGCAGCGTCGATCCGGGCAGCACGGGCCCGAACTCCGCGACGACCTACTACTTCCAGTACGGGCCAACGACCAGCTACGGCGAACAGCTCCCGCTCGCCCCGGGCACGATCGGCGAAGGCACAACAGCCGTTGAAAAGACGGCGAGCCTCACCGGGCTGGCACCCGGCACGACCTACCACTACCGGATCGTCGCGACCAACGACATCAACGCGGTCGAACCGCTCGAACCGCAGAGCAGCTACGGCCAGGACGGCACATTCACGACCACCGCGACACCCCCGATCCTCAGCGGGATCTCGGTGGGGGGCGTGACCGAGAACAGCGCGACCGTGGCCGCGACGCTCGACCCCGACGGGCTGCCGACACGCTACGAACTGCAGCTCGCCAACATCCCCGGTCTGTGGCAGCTCGCCGCGTCGGGCAGCGCGTCCACGCCGACACCGCTCAGCCTGCCGGCCGAATCGCTCACCCCCGGCACGACCTACTACTACAAGCTCACCGCGAGCAACGCCGACGACACGGAAAGTCCCGCCAGCGCCGAAGGGGCCTTCACGACGACCCCCGCACCCGCCGGCGCCGCACCCGCCGGGCTGCCGGCCACGATCCCCTACCAGTCGATCGCGCAACTCGACGCCAAAGAAGCGCTGGAAGACAAAGGGCTGCCGAACCTCGTCGTCACCAGGAAGCTGACGCGGGCGGAAAAGCTCAACAAAGCGCTGCACGCCTGCCACGCCAAGAAGGGCCGCAAGCGCGCCGGCTGCGAAGCCGCGGCGCACCGCCAGTACGGGGGCACAACGCACCGCCAGGACGGGGGCACAAAGAAGAAGCGAGGTAGGAAGAAGTGATCTGACGGCGGCTCGGTAGGGCGGCCGCGGAGGTTGGCAAACGCACGCCCGCTGGACGCATGTTCGATCTTGGGCGGCGCCAGTCAGCGCACGCCGCTCCCCGTCGATGCAAGACTGTACGCGCGCAGCAGCCCGCTCTCGGGTTCCGCGCCGCGGCCCACCTGTGTGGGCCGACGGTCGCGGAGGGGGGCCGAACGGTCTGCCGCGCCGCCAGGATCAGATGCTCGGTCGCAGCGACACCCCCACCCCTCGCACCCCGAACCGCTCTGCGGCCTTCGGGCTAGTGCAGCGCGACCTCGACCCACTCACCGCCGTCATCGCCGTCGAAGGCGAGCTCGACCTCTCCACCGCTCCGCGGCTGAAGTGGACCCTGCTCGACGCCCTGGAGACCGGCCACCGGCTGATCGTGCTCGACCTCTCGCTCACCACCTTCATGGACTCCACCGCGCTCGGCGTGCTCGTCGCCGCCAAACGCAAGCTCGCCGCCGCCGACCGCCTGGCGATCGTCTGCCCCACCCCCGACGTCCTGCGGATCTTCGAGTACGCCGGCCTCGACGAAGCCTTCGCGATCTTCCCCACCCTCGACGCCGCCCTCGCGTTCGTCGGCGCCCGCGCCGCCGAAACCGGCTAAGGATCCCTGCATGACCGCACCGCGCGCCACCGCTGCCAGCCTCCTCGGCGCCCTCGTGCTCTCCCTATCGGTAGGCCCCGCCGCCGCCTCGCCCCCCGGCGCCGGCCCCCGCGAACACCGCGAAACGCGCCCCGCCGAACCCCACGAAACCCTCCACGGGCCGCCCGCCTCGCCGCGCGCACACGCCGAAGCGCCCGCCGCGCCCGCCGCCCCCAGCGCGCAGGAACCCGCCGCGCCGGCTCAGAGCGCCCCCACCGTCGTCGCACCCGCCACCTCCCCGCGTCGCGAAGGGCCCACCGCGCGCCACGGCGATGCCGCGCACGCCCGGCGCTCCACCGGGTCAACCGACACTGCGGCCACCGGCTCCACGGACGTCTCCACCGCCGGCTCGCGCGACGACCACGGGCCGCCCGCCGCGCGGCACAGCACCGGCGCGAGCGACACCCGCAGCAGCGCGTCAGCGGGCTCCGGGTCCTCGGGCTCGGCCAGCGCCGCCGCTGCTGCCGCCGCCGCGGGCTCAGGCAGCGCCGGTTCCTCCGGGGCGGGCTCTGCCGGGGCTTCGGCCGCGGGTTCCGCGACCCCTGCCACTTCCGGGCCCGCCGTCGCTGCCACCGGCTCCGCGCTTGCGCCCGCCACACCCGCCTCCCCCGGCACGACCACCCTTCCCGCCACTCGGACGCGGGCCTTGTCTTCGGGGGGCGCGCGTCACCGCCACTCCGCGCGCGCGTTGCGCCGGCGTCGGGGCTCCCGCTTGGCGCGCGCGCCCCACAACCGCGGCATCGGTCACGCGGTCGGGGCGCTCGCCTCGGCCTCGGCCCTGCACCCCAAAGTTGCGCCACTCTCGCGGCACGCCGGCCGCCGCGCACGCGAGGACGGCTCGTCCCCGACCCCGCACTCCCCCTCCTCCTCACCACTCATAACCACCGTCACCCGCATCGTCAACGTGGTCCCGCCCCTCATGCGGCTGATCGTCGCGCTCCTCGTCGCGCTCGCCCTCGCCCTGGGCGCGCGCTCCGGCTTCATCGCCCTGCGCGCCCGCCGCCTCGAACATCACCGCCGGCAGCTGCTCGACGACGTCGGGCTGCTGCAGGCCGCGCTGCTGCCCGACGTGCCCGCCCAGCTGGAGTCCGTGCCCGTCTCCGCCGCCTACCAGCCCGCCGAAGGGCCCGGCGCCGGCGGCGACTTCTACGACATCTTCGCGCTCCCCTCCGGCCGCCTCGCGATCATCCTCGGCGACGTCTCCGGGCACGGCCGCGCCGCCCTCCCGCACACCGCCCTGATCCGCTTCACCCTGCGCGCCTACCTCGAGGCCGGCCTCGCTCCGCGCGTCGCGCTCGACACCGCCGCCGCCGTGCTCGAGCGCCAGCTCTCCGGCGTCTTCGCCACCGTCCTGCTCGCCACCTTCGACCCCGACACCCACACCCTCGTCTTCGCCTGCGCCGGGCACCCCCCGCCGGTCGTCGTGCCGCTCACGCCCGACAGCCCACCAGACCCCACTCCCTGGCAGGCGCTCACCGTCAGCTCCGCGCCGCCGCTCGGCGTCGGGCTGCGCACCGGCACTCGCCAGACGACCCTTCACTTCAGCGCCCCCTCGCTCGTCTGCTTCCACACCGACGGCCTCACCGAGGCCCGCGTGAGCGGCGACCTCTACGGCGAACACCGCCTGCGCCGCGCGCTCGCCTCGCTCGGGCCCGCCGCCACCGCGTCCTCGCTGCTCGCGCGCGTCGCCGCCACCACCGACGCGCGGCCCGACGACATGGCCGCCTGCCTGTTGCACGCCGCAGCCGGTCGCGTCGAGGCCGCGGGCGGGTCCGACGGTCGGGACGGGGGCGTTCGTACCTACTCTGTTTTTGATGCCGACCGCGCGCGCGTTCGCGCGCGCGGGGAGGGTTGGGTCACACCGGCCACGAGTGTTCCCCCCACATCGGCGCTCGGTCCCCCTGTCCTGGCCACCGAGGAGGAGCTCGTGGTCGACCGCGACGACGCCCTCTGCGCGCGCACCACCCGCCTGCTCCTGGCCTGCGGTCTCTCCCGCTCGCGCGCCACCGACATCCAGCACGCCGCCGCCGCCGCCGGGCGGGTCGGCACCGCCGTGCTGCACATCCGCGTCGGCGCCGGCGACGCTGCGCCTCACGTCGAGCTGCGCTGCGACGACGTCGCCGTGCTCGCGCCGCCCACGCATGTTCCCGACCTCCCGCGGGTAGGAGCCCCCTTGTGAGCACGACACCCCCATCGCCTCCACCCACGACTACCCCCGGGTCATCGCCGTCCGAGGCCGCGCCGTCCGCGTCGGCGCGGCCAGGCTTCGCGCCGTCCCCGCGCAGGCGAGCGGACCGCGCCGCGATCGGCCTCGCACCCGACGCCGCGATCGTCCTCGGGCTTGCCTCCACCGCGCTCCCCTTCGCCCGCACGCCGCGGGCCGAGGCCGCGCGCTGGCTGCGCCTCCTGCGCCTGCACGGTCGCGCCGGCGCGACCCTCCGTGCCCTCGGGGTCAGCGAGGGGCCACTGGCGGACAGCGCCTCCGGACGCGACCAGGGTGACGATGACCGCGCCGGCGGGGCGGCTGCCTCCCCTGACGAGGCGGCTGCCTCCCCCAAGCCCAAGCCCGAGCCCGAGCCCGAGCGCGACGCCGTCACGGCCGTCGCCGACCACGCCGCCCGCGTAGCCATCGCGCGCCGCGCCTCTGCCGTCGCCACCAGCGACCTCCTCCTAGCCGTCCTCGACGTCTACGGCGCCCACTTCGACGCCGTCCTGCGCGCCCACGGCACCTCCCGCGAGGCCGTCCTCGCACAGCTCGAGCCTGCCGGCCCCGCAGCCCCTCCTCCGGGCGAGCGGTAAGAGCGGGCCGCACGCAGCACGCGCGCCTTGGGTGGCCCATCCTGGGCGGTTGGGTTGGCTGCCGGTTGTTGATTTTTTGGGAGCCATTCGCGGCCGCGTGTGTGTGCGCGCGCGAATGGCGCCGCCGCGTGGTTCGTGCCCGGTCGGGTTGTGGGCGGTTGGGCGTGGTGGTTGGTTGTGGGCGGTTGGGTTGGCTGCTGGTTGTTGGTTTTTTTGGGAGCCATTCGCGGCCGCGTGTGTGCGCGCGCGCGAATGGCGCCGCCGCGTGGTTCGTGCCCGTCGTGCCGTGAATGGTTGGCGAAGCAGCGTTCCGTCCCAGGTCATTTGAGATACTGGCTCTCGATGAATCCCGCCCGCAAGCGCACCGTCAGGCTCCTCGTCGCGCTGAGCGCCGCGGTGCTGCTCGCCAGCGCGCTGATCTACACGAGCTTCAGCGCCGACAGCCCCGCGCTCACGCCAACCCAGTTCCTGCACGAGGAGCAGCCCGGCCGCAGCTACCAGGTCACCGGCGACGTCGTGCCGGGCTCGGTGTACCACGCCAGCGGTGTCCTGCACTTCGCCGTCGCCGACCGCGCGACCAGCAGCGGACCCTCGATCCCCGTCGCCTACACCGGCGTCGTCCCCGACGCCTTTCGTGAAGGGCGCGAGGTGATCGTCACGGTGCAGCGCAGCGGCGACCAGTACATCGGCGAACGCGAATCGCTCATCACCAAGTGCCCCTCCAAGTACACCGTCGCCCCGCCCTCCGAGAAGCAGAACGCGTGATGCCCGCGCCGGCGCCGCGTGCGGGGTGGGGGAGAGGCCGTCAGCGCGCACGACCGGCCGAGCCGGCCGCGGCGGCGCTGCGGGGGTCGGCGGCGCTGCGGGGAGCGGCGGCCCTGAGGGGAGCGGCGGCGCTGAGGCGATCGGCCGCCGCACGGGTGGGCGACTGATGGTCCCCACCGTCGGGCACCTCGCGCTGCTGCTCGCGCTTGCGATCTGCGTCTATGGAGCCTGCGCCGCCGTCTACGGCGCGCGCAGCGGGCGCGCCGAGTGGGTGCGCGCCGGGCGGCGCTCGATCTACTCGCTCGCCGCGGTGCTCACGTTCGCCTTCGCGATCCTCGAGCTTGCGTTCCTGCGCTCAGACTTCGCCCTGAACGCCGTCGCCGACACCTCCAGCCGCAGCACCCCCGCGTTCTACAAGGCCGCCGCCGTCTGGTCCTCCCAGGAAGGCTCCCTGCTGCTCTGGGCCTGGCTGCTCTCGATGTGGTCGAGCCTTGCCCTCTACCTGACCCGCGACCGCCTGCGCGAGGTCGCCTCCTACGCGACCGCGATCCTGCTCGGCTTCGGCGGCTTCTTCGTCGGGCTGATGGTCTTCTACGCCAACCCCTTCGCCACCACCAGCCCCGCTCCCGCCGAAGGCGCCGGTCTTGACCCGCTCTTGCGCTTTCCGACGATGATGATCCACCCCCCGATGCTCTACTCGGGGTACACCCTCTGCACGATCCCCTTCGCCTTCGCCGCCGGCGCTTTGATCGCCAGGCGCGTCGACGGCGAGTGGATCGCCGTCGTCCGCCGTTTTGCGCTCGCCTCCTGGCTGTTCCTCGGCGTCGGCATCCTGCTCGGCGCCAGCTGGTCCTACGCCGAGCTTGGCTGGGGCGGCTACTGGGGTTGGGACGCCGTCGAGAACGCCTCGCTTTTGCCGTGGCTGACCGGCACCGCCTTCATCCACTCGCTGATGATCCAAGAGCGCCGTGGGATGCTCAAGGTCTGGAACGTCTCGCTGGCACTCGCCACCGGCACGCTGGCGATCATGGGCACGTTCCTCGTGCGCTCCGGGATCCTCGACTCGATCCACGCCTTCGGTGGCGCCACCCTCGGCGTGCCCTTCCTCGTGCTGATAGCGATCCTGATCGCCGGCTCGATCTACCTCGTCGTCTCCCGCCGCGAGCGACTCGCGAGCACCCACCGCCTGGACTCGCTGATCTCGCGCGAGGCGATCTTCCTGTTCAACAACATCGTCCTTGTCGGCCTGGCCTTCGTGATCTTCTGGGGCACGTGGTTCCCCAAGATCTCCGAAGCCCTAACCGGCCAGGCCGCCTCCGTCGGCGAGCCCTGGTTTGACCGCTACACCGTCCCGCTCGCGCTGATCCTCGTGCTGCTCTCCGGCCTCGCGCCGCTGCTGGCCTGGCGGCGCGCCAGCCTCGCCGGCCTGCGCCGCAACCTCGTCCTGCCGCTCGCGGCCGGCCTGCTGACCGTGACGGTCCTGCTCGCCGCCGGCGTCGCCCACAAGGTGGGCGCCCTGATCATGTTCGGCTGTGCCGCCTTCGTGCTCGCCGTCGTCGCCCAGGAGTTCTGGCGCGGCACCCGTGTGCGGCGCGCCGCCTCCGGCGAGGCCGTTCCGCTCGCGCTGCTACGCCTGGTCACCCGCAACCGCCGCCGCTACGGCGGCTACATCGTGCACGCCGGCATCGCCGTGCTGTTCGTTGGCGTTGCCGCCTCGTCCTCCTTCCAGCACGTCTCCGAGTTGTCGCTCTCGCCCGGCCAGTCGACCCGCGTCGGCGCCTACACCGTGCACTACGTCCGGCCCACCGCCACCGTCTCGGCCGCCAACGACACCGTCCACACCGGCTCGACCCTCGACGTCGGCGCGCTCCTGAGCGTCACCAAGAATGGACGCGACGTCGCCACCCTGCACCCCTCCGAGGGCTTCTACGAATCGCAGGAAACCTCGCTGGGCTCCGTCGGGCGGCTAATCGGCGGCCAGCCCGTCAGCCACGTCTCGATGGACCCCTCGCTCGGCCCCACCCTCTGGAGCGCAATCGCCCCCGAACTGGAAAGCCCGCGCCTGAAGCGTGTCATCGACATCGGCAACCGCACGATCCCGATGTCGCGCCCCGACGAGGGTCTGTTCGCGATCGCCGTGCTCGCCCGCGAATACCTGCGCGACCCGCCCCCCGCGCAGTTTCACCTGCTCGTCTCGCCGCTGGTCATGTGGATCTGGATCGGCGGGCTGATCGTCTTCGGCGGCGGTCTGCTCGCGCTCACACCCTCCCTCGGCACGATGCGCCGGCGCGCCCTCGCACGCGGCGTGCGCCGGCGTCTGGCTGGTGCGGGTAGGGGAGGGGCGGGCTTGCAGCCCGCCCGGGCAGGGATCGCCCTGCCCGTCGAGCTGGGCGCGCCCGGCGAGACGAGTGCCGCCGCGGCGCGCACCGTCGCGGCACAGCGCAACGCGGCCCGCGCGCGCGCCGGGGAACTGGCCGACCTCGAAGCCGCGCGCGAGGTCAGGTACCGCGAGCTGCGCGAGCTCGAGCTCGACTACGCCACCGGCAAGCTTTCGCGTGGCGACTACGAACAGACCGGCGCCACCCTGCGCGTGGAGGCCCTGGCGGTGCTCGACCGGCTCGAGGCCCTTACCGCCGGCGACGCGCCGGCTCAGGCCGACGCCCGCGAGGACGGCGGCGTGCCCGCCGGGGTTGGCTAGCCACTGCCGGCCAGCCGCCCCGGCCCTCAGGCACCCAACAACACCACACCGTCAGGGTGATGTACCGCCTATCCGGGACAAAAATGTACCGGATGGTCGGTACAAAAATGGATGCTAAGAGGACCGTTAGGCCTATTTGGGGCTGTCCACTGCCGCTACCACGGCTTCCTCAGCAGCACGATCGTGTTCACCACGAACAGCACTGCGAAGAAGACCGTCCAGCGGTTCAGGTTGCGCTCCACCATCGACCCTCCGCCGAGCGGGCCCTGGCCGCTGCCCACGCCGAACGCGCCCGACAGCCCAGAATCCTTCCCCGAGTGCATCAGCACGAGAAAGATCAGCACGACGGCGATGATCACCTGGAGAACCGACAGGATCGCTTCCATCTGCACCGAAGGGTACCTATATGCGCCCCGTCCGTGTGCCCCGCCATCGCGCACCCGTGCCCGGCCGGCCTGCCGCGCACCAGCGTCCCGCGCGTGCAACGCCCCGCGCGCAGGTCTACGACCCCACGGTTATCGGCGCAGCCCACGCGTCGCTGCAAGCAATCGTGCGCGCAATCCGTCATTCGGCCACCGTCGCGCCTCCGCCTGACCCACCTGTAAAGTGCTGCCGCTGTAGCCGCTACGCCTCGACGGCGGCGTTTCTCGCGCTGCGCGCATCCAGTCCTTTCGCGGTCGCTGATTACAAACCCTTTACCACCACGTGATTGGCTGCCGATATGAACCCAGTCGGGGGTGGCCCGTGACTGCGGCCGCGCCGACACCCGCACAGCTCACCAACCGCACGCCAGCCACCTTCCACCCATGACGCCACCAGTCCTGACGCCGCCGACGGCGACGACGACGACAGAGAAGCCTGCGCCGCCCGCGCGCGGAGGTGCCCTGTGAGCGCGCCGCGCCGGTGGGTGCGTCGCGCCCTGCTCTCCGCGCTCGCCGGCAGCGGCATCACCGTCGCCGGCCTTGGCGGACCCGTCAGCGGCGCCGTCGGCGCCGAAGGCACGACCGGCACGACCCCCAACACAGGCACGACCGGGACGACCGAAACGCCGCCCTCGACCACCACGCCACAGGCAACCACACCCGAAGCCGGCGCCGGCCAGCCCGCCAACACGACCTCCACCTCCTCAACGCCTGCGAGCACCACCCCAGTCGCGACCACCCCCGCGCCCACCACGACCACCCCCGCGGCCACGACCCCGGCTGCGACCGCCCCAGGCCCGAGCGCACCGGCTTCGGGCGGTGGTGCCGGCCGCGAACACCCCAGCTCCGCGCCCACCGTCGTCATCCAGCAAGGCCAGCAAACCACCGGCGGTGCCCCCAAGCCGTCTCGTGGCGGCTCGCGTACCGGCGAACGCGGGACGGGCAACGGCAAGGCCGGCAACGGCAACGCCGGTGGCAAGGGCGCGGGCGCCAAGTCCGGCAAGTCCGGGGCCGCTGCCGGCAACCGGTCCGCGAACGTCCCGCCCGGCACCCCCAACGGCGTCGCGCCCGCCCCCCAGGCCGTCGGCGCAGAATCGGCGGCACTCTCCGCGCTGCTCGCCGGCACCGGCAGTTCGGCCGTCTCCGCGCAGGCGCTCGACTTCTACCGCATCCCCCTGTTCCTGCTGCCGATCTACCAGGCGGCCGCCAGCCAATACGACGTCCCCTGGTCGATTCTCGCCGCGATCAACGAAGTCGAGACCGACTACGGCACCGACCTCTCCGTCTCGACCGCCGGCGCGGTCGGCTGGATGCAGTTCATGCCCCAAACCTGGCTGATGTACGGGGTCGACGCCACCGCCGCCGGCAGCGCCGACCCCTACAACCCCGTCAACGCGGTCTTCGCCGCCGCTCGCTACCTGCACGCCGCCGGCGCTGCCCACCACCTGCGCGGGGCGATCTTCGCCTACAACCACTCCGCTGCCTACGTCGAATCCGTTCTGCTGCGCGCCCGCCTGATCGCCTCCTACCCGCGCTCGGTCATCGACACGCTCACCGGCCTCGTCGACGGGCGCCTGCCCACCCCCGGCGCGCGTGTGGCCTCAACCGTGCTCGCACCGCCCGCCAGCGGGATCGCCGCCGCCGGGTTGGCGGGCGCCTCGGGATCGGCCGGCGCGGGCGCCGGTGAAACCGCCGACGCGGGCGCGGGCGGTTCGAGTACAGCCGGCTCGCCCGGGGCTGCCGGGTCCGGTTCGAGCTCAGCCTCCAGCGCGACCGCCGGCGCGCTGCCCGCCAATCCGCTGGCCGCCGGCACCGCCGGCGTGGGGGCCGGGGCCGGCAGCGGCGCCGCGACGGAGTCGGGCGCGGCGGGTGTCCCCAGCACGGGCGCGGCCGGCACGCCCAGCGCGCACTCCGCGCGCACCGCCTCCGCACACCACGCCGCGCTGCCCGGATCGACCCTGCCGCCCCCGCCGCAGGTCGCCGCCGCGCGTGCCGAAGCCGCAGCCGACGCACCCGCCAAGCGCTCGCAGCTCGTCGAGCTGCTGGGCACCCCCGGCGCCCCCGTCCTGGCCGTGCAAAGCGGGCGCGTCGTACGCCTCGGCGAGTCGCACGCGCTCGGGCGCTACCTCGTGCTGCGCGACCCCTACGGCGACATCTTCACCTACGCCGGCCTCGGCAGCATCGCCCCGCGCTATCCCCGCCCAACGCCTCCCACCGACAGCCTGCGGCGCACGCCCAGTTCGGCCGCCGGAGCCGGAGCCGGAGCCGGAGCTGGAGCTGGAGCTGGGACCGGAGCCGGAGCCGGAGCCGGAGCTGGAGCTGGAGTCGGGACTGGGGCTGGGGCCGGGGCTGGGGCTGGGGCTGGGGCCGGAACTGGGACCGGAGCCGGAGCTGGAGCTGGAGTCGGGACTGGAGCTGGAGCCGGGGCTGGGGCTGGGGCTGGAGCTGGGACCGGAGCTGGAGCTGGCGCCGGATCCGGCGGGCATGGCGAACCCAAGCCCACGCTGCCGGCCTCCGCGGGACACCAGGCGCCCCTCACGCTCCACGTCAAGCAGGCCACCGCGAGCGCCGCCGCGACCTCCGCCCCCGAACCCGAAGAAAGCGAATCCACGGGCGCCGGCCTCGGCAAGGTGCGCCTCTACGCTCACCCGCACAACCCACTCGCGCGCGCCGCGGCCGCCCGCGCCGCCCGCTCGGCGGCGACCGTGCACGGTCGCTGGCTGCCCCTGCACACCGGCTCGCTCGTCTCCGCCGGCACCGTGCTCGGTCATCTCCCGCTCGCGCCCGGACCCGGCGCCGGCCAGCTGCGCTTCGCCGTGCGGCCCGCCGGCGACAGTGCCACGATCGACCCCACCGCGCTGATCGCCAACTGGCGCCAGCTCGGCGTCGCGCTGCGGCCCAAAGGCGCCCGCCGTCGCGCCGAACTGCTCGGCGCCACCGCCGACGCGGTGTTCGCGATGTCCAAGGAAGAACTGCAGCGCTCCACCCTCGCCGACCCCGGCGTCACGCTCGACGCCTGCGCTCGCCGCGATGTCGCCGCCGGGGCGATCGACCGGCGCGCGCTCGCCGCCCTGGAGTTCCTCTCCCGCAGCGGCCTGCAGCCGACCGTCGGCGCCCTGCGCTGCGCCCGCGAGCACACCACGCTCACCGGCACCGTCTTCGAGCACTTCGCCGGCGGCTCGCTGACGATCACCGCGATCAACGACACCCCGATAGCCGGCCACCAAGGCCCCGGAACGGTCACTGACGCCGCGATCCGCGCGCTGCTCACACTCAAAGGCCAGTACGCGCCCGACCGCATCGTCAGCCTCATGGAATACCCCCACACCCCCAGCACGCTGGCGCGCGCCTCCGCCTGGAATCACATCCAGCTCGGCTTTGGCACATTCACGGCCTCCACCCCCACCTCTGCGCACGCCGCGCGTGCCGCCCGCGCCCGCGGCGGGGTCGGCCTTGGCGGCGCCGCCAGCGAATCGCTGCGCGGCCTCGGCGGCGGGCTCAGTCAGACCGAGTGGAACGCGCTGATCGCGCGCATCGCCGCCCTGCCGCAGCCCGCGGTCGCCGCCAAGCCCAGCTCGGCGGCGATCCGCGACCCGCGGGGCTAGCCTGCGCTCTAGCCTGCGCCCGCCCCGCCCGGGTGTCGCAGCGATCTCAACGCCGCGACCATCACCGGACGGCACTTGACCTCGGCCTGCCTGAACTGCGGGCTGGCCGTGTCGATGCCCTTGCCCGTGAACACCGGACCCTTGCCGCTCGTGTTCGGGTTCGGCAGGTTCACGCCGTTCTGGCGCATGCACGCCGCGAACTTCGTGAGCGCCTGCTGGAAGACCGGGCTTGTGCGGAAATGGGCGCCTCTGAAAGTCCGCGGGCTGCCCAGGCCGCCGCTGCACTTTTTGAGGATTTCCAGGTACTGTGCGCGCGTCATGCCCTTCGGCAGGGCCGGCGCGCCCTTGGCGCCGCCGAGCAAGCCGCCGCCGCTGCCCGGTGTGCGCGTCGGCAGCGTCACGCCGTTTTTGCTCAAGCACGCCCGCACCGTCGCGAAGCGCGCCGCGAACGAGCTGCCCGATGCGCCTGCGGGGCCGCCGGCCGGACTCGTCCCCGGGCTCGTCGACGTGCCGCCACTGCCCGAGCCGCTCGTGCCCGCGCCGCTCGTGCTCGTGCCTGTCGTGCTCGTGCCTGCGCTGGCTGTGCCCGCGCCCGCAGCACTCGTCGTGGCGGCTGCCGAGCTGCCCACCGCCGCAGACGCCTTCGCCGCCGCGTTTGTAGACGTGCTCGGCGACGACGATCCGCCGCACGCCGTCAGCCCGCCGCACACGAGCACCACCAGCGGCACGACAAGCGCGCTCAGCCACCGCCTCGGGCCGCTCGTGCTCCTTGGGTCTCCGCCACCACGCATCCACCGATCAGACATGAAGCTCCTTTGTCGTTCAGCCGCTCGCCGCAGCCCGGGCCCACCCCGTCGCGGCTTCGCGTATCTGTCTTGTTCTGTCCTGTGAAGTCTGCCCTGCACTCTGCCGCAGCCACCTAAAGCCCCCCTATCCACCGAACAGCCCTCCGCTCGCGCCCTTGCCGCCGGCGCCCGCGCCGCCACCACCGCCACTGCCACCGCCACCGCCACCGAACAGAGCCCCGAGTCCGCCGCCGCCGCCGCCGCCACCGCCACCACCACCACCGCTGGCGCCGACCGAGATCGTGGTCGCGCTCACCGCGCCGCTTTTGCTCTTGCTCCCCCGCACCACCACCGTTTCCCCGGGGTGGATGCCGTGAACGCTTGCTTTGACCGTCTTCGTCACCGACGACGCCGGCGAGGTCGTGACCTTCACCGTGTTGCCTTCCAGGTTCGTCACGTACAACGTGCTGCCTTCCACATAGGACACTTCGCCGATCGTCGCGCCGCCGCCCGCCCCGGCGCCGCCGCCGAAGAAGCGGCCAAGCCCGCCGCCCGTGCTCGCGCCGCCGGTGCCGCTGCCCGCGGCCCCCGCGCCCGTTGCGGCGCTGCCGCCGGCGCCCGTCGCGCCCGCTGCGCCGCCTCCCGCGCCGCCCGCCGCCGCGCCGCTTGCGCCCGTGCCGGCGGCGCCGCGCAGCGCCGCCAGCCTGGCCGCCAAACCCGACCCTGCACCGGTCGATGACGAGGAGGAGGTCTGGCCCTTCTCGACCAGCACCCCCCCGATGAACCCGCCCGCCACCAGCAGCACCCCCGCCAGCGCCAGCGGCACCGGTGCCAGCAGGCGTCGCCGCGGACGTGGCGGCAGCTCCTCGTAGTCGTCCGCCCAGCGGTCGTCGAGTCCGGCTGGCTCGGGCGGCGTGGTGGCGGTCGTGGGCGGCATGGTGGTTGCGGCTGTGGGCGGCGTGGTGGCGGTCGTGGGCGGCATGGTGGTTGCGGCTGTGGGCGGCGTGGTCGCGGCCGGCGTCGCCTGCTCGGTTGGCTCAGTCGACATCACTGGCTCCTTGGGGTCATTCGAGGGGGGTCATTCGAGGGGTCATGTGCGGGATCGTGCGGGGGGACGGTCTCACTCAAAACGCAACGCCTCGATCGGTCGCAGGCCGGCGGCGCGGCTGGCGGGGTAGGTGCCGAAGAACAGCCCTGTCAGCACCGCCGCGCCGAACGCGAGAAAGATCGAGTAGGTCGCGATCAGCGGGTGCACCCCCGCGATTTCGAACTGGCTGCCGACCACGCCGACCACCACGCCGGTCACGCCGCCAAACAGCGACACGAGCACCGCCTCGGTCAAAAACTGGGTGAGGATGTCGCTGCGCCGCGCGCCGATCGCCTTGCGGATCCCAATCTCGCGCGTGCGCTCGGTGACGCTCACCAGCATGATGTTCATCACCCCGATCCCGCCCACCAGCAGCGAGATCGCGGCGACCTCGCCCAGCAACGTGGTGAACACGCTGCTCGTCGAGCTCGACGTTTCCAGCAGTGAACCCTGGTTGATCACCTGAAAGCCCGGTTCGGCGCCACTTTTGACCTTCAGCTCGCGCTCGAGAATCTGCGTCACCTGTGCTTCGGCGTCGCCCAACGACGCCTGCGACGTCGCCTGCACCGTAATCGAGTCGATCGGGCCATACCCCGTCAGGGTGTCTTCCACCGCCGAGATCGGCGCGATCACGATTTCGTCGAGGTTCGCCGTGCCGTTCGAACCCTTCGGCGCGAGCACACCCACGATCGTGAAGTTCACGCCATCCGCGCGCATCGTCTGCCCCACCGCGTCCTGGCCGGGAAACAGCTCTTCGACGATCGTCGGCCCAACCACCGCCACCCGCTCGTGGTGCGCCACATCTTCGCCCGTGATCCCCGTACCCTGCGCGACGCTGTAATCATGGGCCGCGATGTAGGACGGGGTCGTCCCGACGAACGTGCCCGGCTCGTAGCTCGTGCCGTTGTAGACGAGCGTCACGCCCGTCGCGTTCACCACCGGCGCCACACTCTTGACCGCCGGCGCTTCCGGGCTCATCAGCGCTGCCGCGTCCTGCTTGGTGAGCGACACCGTGCTCGTGCTCGCAGCGCGCGCGCCGCCGCGTAGGCCGCCCGCCTCGACCAGCAGCACGTTGGTCCCCAGACCCTCGATCCGTTCCTGCACCGCGTGCGAGGAGCCATTGCCGACCGCGATCAGCACGATCACCGAAGCCACCCCGATCGTCATACCGAGGATCGTGAGGCCCGAGCGCAGCTTGTTGGCGGCGATTCCGCCCCACGCGATCCGCAGCGTCTCCGCGCCGATCATCGTCCGCTCCCCGCCACGCCGCCTGCGTGCGCCGACTTCTGGCTGCGCGCCACCGGCGGCGGCTCCTGCACGCCGCGCGTGCGTTCGTCGGCGACGATCGCGCCGTCGCTGAGCCGCACCACCCGCTTTGCCTGGGCGGCCACATCGGGCTCGTGGGTGATCAGCACCACCGTGCGGCCCTCGACATTCAGACCCGCGAAGATCGCCAGCACATCCTCGGTGGAGTGCGAGTCGAGGTTGCCCGTCGGCTCATCCGCGAGAATCAGCGCCGGGTTGGTCACGATCGAGCGCGCGACCGCCACCCGCTGCTGCTGGCCACCCGACAGCTCCGAGGGCAGGTGGCGCAAACGGTGGGACATACCCACCGAGCGCAGCGCGCGTTCCGCGCGAGCGCGGCGTTCGGCGCGGTCCAGGTGCGCGTAGGCCAGCGGCAGTTCGACATTTGCGATCGCGCTCGTGCGCGGCACCAGATTGAAGCTCTGAAAGACGAACCCGATCTTGCGGTTGCGCAGATCCGCCAGCTCGTCGCCATCGAGCCGGCCGGCGTCCATCCCGTCGATCAGGTAGCGCCCCGTCGTCGGCACGTCCAGACAGCCAACGATATTCATCAACGTGCTCTTGCCGCTACCCGAACTACCCATAATCGCGACAAAATCCCCACGCTCGATCCGCAGCGTGATGCCGCGCAGCGCGCGCACACGAATCTCGCCGAGCCGGTAGGTCTTGCTGACCTCGCGCACGTCGATCACCGGGCGCGTCGCGCCGGCGGGGCGGGCGGCGTGTGGGGCGGGTCCGGCATCGGGACCGGTATCGGGTCCGGCGAGGTCATCGGCGGGTGGGGGAGGGGTGCGGGAAACCAACGGTCGGCCTCGCGCCGTGCGCGCTGCGAGCGCGGACAGAGGCGAACGCCGCATCAGCCGCCGCCTCGGAACGCGCCGCCGCCGCCTCCACCACCGCCGAAGAACGCTCCGCCGCCACCGCCCAGCCCCGCTCCGCCGAGACCGCCGCCGAGCCGGCTGGCCAGCCGCGAGCTGAGGCTGCCGGTCGCGCTCGTGCTCGCGCTCGCCACCGGCAACGCGATCTGTTCCCCAGCCCGCAGCCCGCTCAGCACGATCGTCGTGCTGTTCCCCGCCAGGCCCGTCACCACCGTCTGGCGCACCTGCTTGCCGTCGCGCACGACCGTCACCGCACCGCCCGAGATCGCGCTCGTCGGCACATTGACTCCTTCGGCCTGGTCCACGACGATTTCGGCGCCTGCGGTCATCCCGGGCTTCAACCCCGCCGCCGTCTGTTCGAGCTGGAACGTCACGTCGTAGCTCACCACGCCGCTGTCGCTCGTCGACAGCACCGCCACGCTCGCCACCCGCGCCGCGAACTTGCGGCTTTCGAGCGCTTCGACCGTGACCGTCGCGATCTGGCCCACGTGCACCCGCCCGATTTCCGACTCGCTCATCGGCACCACCACCTGAAAGCCCTCCAGGTTCGTCAATTCGATAAACGCGCCCGCGCTCGTGCCGGTGCCGCTCGTGCCGGTGCCGCTCGTGCCGGTGCCGCTCGTGCCGGTGCCGGTGCTGCCCGTGCCGCTGTCGCCCGCGGCGCCGCTCGTGCCGGCACCCGTGGCGGCGACCGCGATCGTGCGGGCGCCGCCCGTGTAGAGGATGCCGCTCGTGGCTGCGCCGCCCGTGCTGTCGGTTGCGCTGCCGCCTGATGTAGTGCCCGCGCCCGTGCCGCCAGCTGCCCCACCAGTGCCCGTGCTGCTTGCGCCGGTGCCCGTCACCGCGCTGCCGCTCGTCCCGCTGCTGCCCGCATCTGCGCTCCCACCCGCGCCCGTTGCGCCGCCCGAGCCGGCGCCGGAGCTGCCACCGGCTCCTGCGCCGCTCGCGCCACCGGCTCCTGCGCCGCCGGAGCTGGCGCTCGCACCCGTGCTGCTGGCCCCGCCGCTGCCACTGCTGGCGCTGCCGCCTGCCCCGCCGCTCCCCGTGCTGGCGCTGCCAGTGCTGGCGCTGCCGCTCGCGCCGCTGCCGGCGGTGCTGCCGCTGCCAGTGCTGGCGCTGGCGCTCGCGCCGCTGCCGGCGGTGCTCGCGCTCGACGAGCCGCCATCGCCCGACACCGACTCGCCGACGCTCGCACCAACCGAGGCGACCACGCCGCTGGCCGGCGCGTAGAGCTTCGTGTCGGACAGCGCCTCGCGCGCGTTTTCGACCGCCAGCTGCGCGCTCTGCACGCTCGTCCTGTCGTCGATCACGCTCGCTTCGCTAGGCGGCGTGGCCTTGACGGCGTTGGCGGCCAGCGTCGACTGCAGGGACTGCTGCGCGGTGGTCACCGCCGCACGCGCCTGCGCGATCGCATGGTCGTTCGCCAGGGCGGTTGCGGCCATGTTCTGCCTGTCGTTGGCCACCGCGTTGCTCGCGCTGGTGATCGACCCTTGACCCTTGAGCGCCGACGCCGCCTGCGTATTCTGCGCATCGGCGATCGTGTTGGCGTCGGCGGTGAGCTTCGCCTGTGCGGACTTGACCGCGGCTTCGGCCGAGCCGACGCGCGCTTCGGCTGCGCTGATCTTGGACTGGTTGGGCGGCATGACGGCCTTTTCGGTGGCCAGCGCGCCTCTGGCTTCTTCGAGCTGCGTCTGCGCTTCGCCGACCGCCTGCTGGTCTGTGTTGCGCTCGGCAACCGCCTGGTTGACGGCATCCTGCTGGCTGTCCGCTTCCAGCTTAACCGCCTGCCGGGTCTGTGTGAGGCTCACTTCGGCCTGCTCCACCGCGGCTCGCGCGGCGACTTCGTCGGACTTCGCCGTTTCCCCAGCCTCCCGCAGCGACCGCTGCGCCGAGCTGACCGACGCGCGCGCCTGGGCCGCGCCGATTTCGCTCTCGCGCACCTCCGCGGGTGTCAGTCCTTCGAGCGCCTCCCGGTAGCGCGCCTGCGCGGCGGTGAGGTTGATTTCGGCGGCCCGCAGGTTCGAAACTGCGCTCGTCGGTTCGACTTCGGCGAGCAGCTGTCCGGCGCTGACATGCTCGCCGACCGTCACGAAAACGCCCCTCAGCGTTCCGCTCGCGGCGAAGTTGACGCCGATCTGTTCGGCGGGCTGCAACGTCCCGCTGCCCGACACCGTCGCCTGCACGACACCCTGCTGCACGCTCACCACCCGGTCCTGCGTGACCGTCGATTGCGCCTTGGGGCCGACGACCAGCACGGCGACGACGACCGCGGCGATACACAACAGGCCCAGCGCGTACGTCGGCCACGGGCGCACGGACCGTTGGGGGGTCATATGGCGATCATGGGGTCACGTCGTAAGAGCCTGCGAAGAAAGCCCGCAAGCGCGGCTAAAGATAGGGCGGGGCGCGGCGGCGATGGACACCCTGCCGGCGATTGGGGGCAAGAGATGGGATGGGGGCCCCGTTGGGGCCCCGGTGTGGGGTTCGCAGCCCGGTGTCGATCGCGGGGCCACGGTGCATAGGGCCGCGTAGGGCCGAGCCGCCACCCCCGGCCCGGCCGCCGCGTGCACTAACGTATCCCGTGCGTTGCCCGAGCCTGTGATGCACCTCTCAGCGGTTCTGCGCAGCCCACTGCTCGACCGCACCGGCGAGCGGCTCGGGCGGGTCGAAGACCTGATCGTGCGCCTCGCCGACGGTGGCTACCCGCCGCTGACGGGGCTCAAGGCGCGGATCGCCGGGCGCGAGCTGTTCGTGCCCGTCGCCAAGCTCGCCAAGCTCGAGCCCGGCGCGGCGCACCTCTCCGGCCAAAAACTCAACCTCGGACGCTTCGAGCGCCGCCCCGGTGAGGTGCTCCTGCGCCAGGACGTCCTCGGGCGCAAGCTCGTCAACGTCGAGGCCGACCCGCCGAGCCTCGTCACCGCGCACGAGATCGAGCTGGCCTGCATCGAGAGCTGGTGGCGCGTCGTCGGCGTGGACTCCAGCGCCCGCGCGCAGCTGCGCCGCGCGCTGCCGCGACCGCTGCGCGGCGCCGTCGGCGACCGTCCCTTTCTGGACTGGACCGACCTCGAGCCGTTCGTCGGACACGTCCCCTCCGCGCGCCTACGCTTCTCGCATCGCAAGCTCGCCAACCTGCACCCGGCAGAGATCGCCGACCTCGTCGAGGCAGCCTCGCACGAGGAGGGCGAGGAGCTGATCGAGGCCGTCGGCCAGGACCGCGAGCTGGAGGCCGACGTCTTCGAGGAGCTCGACGAGCACCACCAGCTCGAGTTCATCCGCGAGCGCCCCGACGCCCAGGTCGCCGCCGTCCTTGCCCGCATGGCCCCCGACGACGCGGTCGACCTGATTGGTGAGATCGACCAGGAGCGCCGGGCACGCATACTCGCTCTACTGCCGCCCGCAGGGCGGCAGCAAATCGAAATCCTGCTCGGCTACAACCCGGGCACCGCCGGCGGGATGATGAGCCCCGCCTTCATCGCCCTACCCGAGGCAGCGACGGTGGCCGACGCGCTGATGCGCGTGCGCGCCAGCGAAATCGCGCCGCAGACGCTGACGACCGTCTTCGTGCACGACGACACCCACGCGCTGTCCGGCTCGGTCGCGATCGTCGCGCTGCTGCGCGCCGACGCCGCCGCGCGGCTCGCCGACGTCGCCGAGCGCGAGCCCGAGGCGGTTCCGACCGACGCCGACCTGCCCGAGGTCGCGCGCACGATGACCGACTACAACCTCTTCGCCCTGCCCGTGCTCGACGACGAGCGGCGCATCGTCGGCGTGATCACCGTCGACGACGTGCTCGAGCAGACCCTGCCCGCCGGCTGGCGCCGGCGCTTTGGGCTGGTGCGCGACTGACGCCGCTCGCGGCCGCGGTGCTACCCTGGGCGCACACACGAGCGCCCCGTAAGCCACGCGGAAAGGAGGCTGTGATGGACCGAGAACAGCCGCGAAGTACCCAGCCGACCGCGCGCCCGTCGGGTTCGTCCGCGCTCGCCGCCTAGCTGCGAGCTTCGCCACAGCAGCACCACCCTCGACTTCACTCCGTCTGTGCGCGCGCCCCCCGCTCGCCCGAGGCGTCCGCGCCTCGGCGTGCTTTTTGCAGCGCGCTCCGTTTTCCGCAGCACTCCGCAGAGGAGGGAGGTGAACAAGATGGCCAAAAACCCGAACACGTTTCCCGGCTCCGAGGATCGGGCGGGCACGGCTGCGCAGGCCGGCGCGGCCGGGCCTGCGGGCGGTGGGGGTCGGGTGCCGGCCGGCGTGGGCGGCGCTTCCGGGCCTGCGGGCGATGGCCACGGTGCGGGCGATGCGGGCGGTGGGGGACCGTTGACGACGCCGCCCGGCGCGGGCGGTGCTTCCGGGCCTGCGGGCGATGGCCACGGTGCGGGCGGTGGGGGCGGTGCGGGACCGCTGACGACGACGCCGCCCGGCGTGCCGCCCGTCCTCGACGAGGCGCACATCGGCGACATCCGCGGCGCGCTTGGCACGATCAAGATGGGGGACGTCGGCGCCCGCCACGACTGGCGCTCGCGCGCGATGGCGCTGCTGGCGATCATGGGCCCCGGTCTGATCGTAATGGTCGGCGACAACGACGCCGGCGGGGTCTCCACCTACGCGCAGGCCGGCCAAAACTACGGGACGACCCTGCTGTGGACGCTGATCCTCTTGATCCCCGTGCTGATCGTCAACCAGGAGATGGTGATCCGCCTGGGCGCCGTCACCGGCGTCGGGCACGCACGCCTGATCAACGAGCGCTTCGGACGCTTCTGGGGCTGGTTCTCCGTCGGCGACCTCTTCATCCTCAACTTCCTCACGATCGTCACCGAGTTCATCGGCGTCAGCCTCGCGCTCGGCTACTTCGGCGTCAGCCGCTACATCGCCGTGCCGCTCGCGGCCCTAGCGCTCGTCGCGATCACCTCCACCGGCAGCTTCCGCAGCTGGGAGCGCTTCATGTACGTCTTCATCGCCGCCAACTTCCTCGTCATCCCCCTGCTCTTCATGGTGCACCCACACGCCGGCACGATCGCCCACGACACCTTCCTGCCCTCCATCCAGGGCGGCGCCAGCTCCACCGCCGTGCTCCTGATCATCGCGATCGTCGGCACCACCGTCGCCCCCTGGCAGCTGTTCTTCCAGCAGTCCAACATCATCGACAAGCGCATCACCCCCCGCTGGATCAACTACGAGCGCACCGACACCGTGATCGGCGCCTTCGTCGTCGTGCTCGGCGCCGGCGCGATGATCTGCGTCGCCGCCTTCGCCTTCGGCGGCACGCCCCTAGCCGGCCACTTCCTCGACGCCGGCACCGTCGCCACCGGCCTGCGCCACTACGTCAGCCCGCTCGCCGGCGCGTTCTTCGCGATCGTCCTGCTCAACGCCTCGATGATCGGCGCGGCCTCCGTCACCCTCGCCACCTCCTACGCCTTCGGCGACGTCTTCGGGGCCAGCCACTCGCTGCACCGCGGCCCCCGCGACGCCAAGCTCTTCTACGCCACCTTCGCCGCGATGGTCGCCGCCGCCGCCGGCATCGTGCTGATCCCCGGGGCCCCCCTCGGCCTGATCACCACCTCCGTGCAGGCCCTCGCCGGCGTGCTGCTCCCCAGCGCCACCGTCTTTCTGCTCCTGCTCTGCAACGACCGCGCCGTGCTCGGCCCCTGGGTCAACGCGCCCTGGCTCAACGCCCTCGCCGCCGTGATCATCGGCGTCCTCGTCGAGCTCTCCCTGGTGCTCGTCGCCACCACCGTCTTCCCGCACGCCAACGCCACCCACCTCTTCCTCTACCTCAGCGGCCTGCTCGTCGTCTGTCTCGCCGCCTTCGGGCTCTACGTCATGCGCGGCCGCGCCCCCGCCGCCGCGCTCGCGCGCCTTGCCACCAGCGGGGGGGAGGCCGTCCGCCAGGCCGCCCGCGAATCGCGCGAGCGGCGCGCCACCTGGACGATGCCCCCGCTGGCGCTACTGGAGCGACCCGTCTGGTCGCCCGGACGGCGCGCGGCGATGCTGCTCTTGCGTGGCTACCTGGTCGTCGCCGTCGCGCTCCTGGTCGTCAAGACCGTGCAGCTCGGGCACTGAATGCGATAGGCCCGCACCGCGGGCTTCGGGCCGACGAGGGCGAAAGGGAAAACAGCGTTCAGGCTGCCACGGGGTCTTGGAGTGTGACGGTGTGTCCGGGTGTTTCGAGTTGGGAGACGAGGCTAATCCCCCGCCAGGCTCCTCGGCAGCGGCTGGCCGCGCGGCGGCGGGTCGTCCAGCAGCAGACGCGGGATCGTGACCGGCTGCAGGCCCTTGCGGCGCAGGCCCGCCACGATCGCCGGCAGCGCCGCGATCGTCTCGCTGCGGTCACCCCCCGCGTCGTGCATCAGGACGATCGCTCCCGGGTGTGCGCCCGCCAGCGCTCGCCCCACAATCGCCGCGACGCCCGGTTTCGTGTAGTCGGAGGTGTCGTCCGACCACAGCACCATCAACAAATGCAGCCTTTTAAGCTGCTTGAACGTCGTTGCGTCGAACGACCCGTACGGCGGCCGGAACAAACGCGGCGTCGGGCCTCCCAGCACCTGAATCCGCACGATCTGTTCCCACAGCTCTTCGTACTGCTCGTGCGCCGACATCGCCGCCATCATCGGGTGCGTCTCGGTGTGGTCGCCAACCACATCCCCCGCGCGCAGCTCCGCCACCGTGCCCGCCGAGAAATACCGCTCCTCCTCGCCGATCGCGAAAAACGTCGCTTTCACGTGCAGCCTGTTCAGGGTCCTCACGAGTTCGAGCGTGTACGGGCCCGGGCCGTCGTCGAACGTCAGCGCCAGCTCGTGTCCGCGATCGCCGCCTTCGGTCACCGCCGGCGCGTACGCCAACACCCTGCTCACCGCCGCGTCTTCGGTGGTGGCCTGGTGCGCGTCCTGTGCGGCCGGTGTCAGGCCTGGAATGCCGGCGTGGCGTGCCTTGGGATCGCGGTGGCGGCGGGCCGCCGTCTGCCTGCCGCCACCGGCCAGCGACGCCGCCAGCGCCAGCACCACCAGGCCGCCGAGCACCACCCCCGCGCCCGCCCTGCGACGGCGGATCGCGCCCGCGCGCGCCGGCCCGCGCGGGGACGGACCGGGCGGCGGCTGGTTGCGCGGCGGCGCCGGGGAGGAAGGCGGGGAGGACATCGGGCCTCCTTGTATCGCATCCCCCGGCGAAACCGTGCCCACGCGTCCACCCTCCGGTGCGATTGCACCTCCGCTCGCCAAGCGTCCTGCCTGCGCGTCCTGCGGCTCGACCGTCCGGAGTTTGCCGGCACCTCCGCTCGCCAAGCGTCCTGCCTGCGCGTCCTGCGGCTCGACCGTCCGGAGTTTGCCGGCACCTACGCTCGCCAAGCGTCCTGCCTGCGCCTTCTGCCGGCTCGACCGTCTGGAGTTTGCCGGCCCGTTGCCTGGGTGTGCGCCGGCCCCGGATAACTTGGAGGCGGCCATGCTCCCCTTCTGGCTCTCGATCGGCCTGCTCTCGCTCGCCCAGGGCGCGCTCGTCGCGCTCGCCGGCGACGGGCGCGCGATCGCGATCCCCTGGGTCGCCCGGCGCCGCAGCCGGCTGTGGGCGGCCGTCCCGCCGCTGTCCGTGATCCTCTTCGTGCTGATCGCCAGCGCCGCCGAACGCGCCAGCGCGCAAAGCCTCACCTACCTCGCGCTCGTCGCCGTGCCGCTGCTCGCCGCGCTCGCGCTCGGCCTGCTCGCCCGCGGTGCGCACCCCGCGCTGATGCTCGCCGTGCCGGTCCTGTTCGCACTTGCCTGGGCCGACCGCTCCGGCCTGCCGGGCGAGGCCGCTGCGCTGGCGCTCTCCGGTCTGAGCTGCGTCGCGCTCGGCGTCCTGCTGTCCGCCGTCACCCCCGCTCGCTGGCTCGCCTTCGGCATCGTGCTGATGGCCCTCGCCGACGCCGCCCTCGTCGTCTCGACCCTCCTGCAACACCCCAACGAAGCCCTCACCTCCGCCCACCCCGCCGCCGGCCTGCCACGCCTGCAGGCCGCCGTGCTCGGCTCCGCCGCGATGGGCTACGGCGACCTATTCGTCGCCGGCGTCCTCGGCGGCCTGCTCGCGCGCGGGGGCGCGTTCGCGTTGCGCCGGCCGGCCGCAGCCCGTGCCGGCACGGGTACAGGTGCCAGCACGGGTACAGCGGACACTGGTGCCAGCGCGGACACTGGTGCCAGCGCGGACACAGGTGCCAGCACGGGCACAGGTGTTGGTGGCGGCGCGTACAAGCAGGGGTTGCCCCGGGGCGCGCGCGCCCTGCAGCTGCGCGCCGCCGCGCTCGTCGCGCTGCTCGCCCTGCTCTTCGACCTCCTGTTCTTCGCCGTTGACGAGCTGCCCGCGACCGTGCCCGTCGCCGCGGCGCTGCTCCTCGTCGCGTTGTCTCGACCTCGCGTAACCGCCGGCCCGCCACGCGGGTAGAAGACACAAGGATGTCCCACCACCATCGCGACCCCCAGCTCAAGCCGCAGGTCTACCGCCACGAGCGACCTACAACTGGAAGCGCCCAGAGGTACGCAGGTCTCACACGCGAGCGCGACGCTCTGCCCGGAAGGCAGCGATTCGGCTCGGCTCGTCCGGCTGGTCGTTGAGCGGGTCCGCCAGCTCGGCGCTCACGACGCGCGCCGCGGCCTCGATCGCCACCGGGGGCTTGAGCTCCTGATCGGGCTCGGCCGACACGCCCGCTTGCTCGATCGCGCGCACCTGCGGCACCACGCGACGGTCAAACGAACCCACCGCCGCGTTGTACGCGCCCACCGCCCCGTCCAGCTGGCGACCCACCTTCGATAAATGCTCCGCGAACTTGCCCAGCCGGCGGTGCAGCTCGCGCGCCGAACCCGCGATCTCGCGCGCGGACTGTGCGATCTGCTCCTGGCTCCAGCCGTAATGCACCGCGCGCAGCAGCCCGATCAGCGTCGTCGGCGTCGCCATCAGCACCCGCTGTCCCACGCCGTACTCGATCAGCGTCGGGTCCGCCGCCAGCGCGGCCTGGTAGATCCCGTCCGAGGGCACGAACATCACCACCAGTTCCGGCGTCTGCTCGAACTGCTGCCAGTAGCCCTTCGCCGCCAACTTTGCGACGTGTTCGCGCGTTTGGCGCGCGTGGCGTGTGCGTTGCGCCGCCGCCTGCTCGCCATCGGTCGCCTCGACCGACGCCAGGTAGGCGTCGAGCGGCACCTTGGAGTCGACCACGATCAGCTTCCCGCCCGGCAGTCGCACGAGCATGTCCGGCCGTAGCCGCCCGCCCTCGCCGCCGACCGTCTGCTGCTCGACGAAGTCACAGTGCGCCACCATCCCCGCCAGCTCGACCACCCGGCGCAGCTGGATCTCCCCCCACGAGCCCCTTGCCTCCGGGCGCTTAAGCGCCGCCACCAGCTCCCCCGTCTCGCGTCGCAGCGTGTCCGTGCCCGCACTCAGCGCTCTGACCATCTCCGCCAGCTGGACGTGCGAGTCGCGCCGCTCGCGCTCCAACCGCCCGAGTTCGCTCTCCACCTTGCCGAGCTTCTCGTGCACCGGCCCCACCAGTTGCTCGAACGCTTGCGCGCGCCTGGCCATCTCGCCGCTGGCCCGCTCCTCCTCGACTCGTCGTTGGTCGGCCAGCCGCTGGGCCAGCGCGTCGCCGGTCTGGGCGAGCACGTCGCCTGAGATCGAGCGCATCGTGTCGCGGAGCTGCTCGCGGTTTGCGCGCGCGAGCGCGAGCGCGCCGGCGGCGCCCGCCAGCGCGCCAGCGAGGAGTCCGATGATCAAGAGCACGATTGTCACGGCCTCTGAATGTGACATGCGCTGCGGACGGCAACGGGTTGGGGGGTGTTGTTTTTGAGGGCCGATTCGCGGCGGCGCGCGCGCGCGCCCGCGAATGGCTGCTCGATTGAGCACCCGCGTCGAGCGGTTGCCGGTCGAGCACGGCATCGGCGAGGGCACCGGCCTGTGGCGCCAGCATCGAGGTCGGCTGGCCGAAGCGGGGACTCGCGCCGAGGGGGGCACGTGTCCTCCAGTTCCCGTCGAGTCGGGCGCTCGTGCTGAGGGTGCGTGTCCCCGGGTTCCCGTCGAGTCGGGCGCTCGTGCCGGGGGTGCGTGTCCCGGGTTCGCGTCGAGTCGGGCGCTCGTGCCGGGGGTGCGTGTCCCGGGTTCGCGTCGAGTCGGGCGCTCGTGCCGGGGGTGCGTGTCACCCGGTTTCGGTCGGGCCTCTCGTCTTGCACTACCCTAGACGTCGCGATGAACGCCCCCGCGCAGCCAGCCGAACCCTCGCAGGCCGAGCCCCAGTGGACCGACGGCTACGCCGACGTCGGCGACGGCCTGCGGCTGCACTACGTCGAGGCCGGCTCCGGGCCCTTGCTCGTCCTTTTGCACGGCTTTCCCGAGTTCTGGTACTCCTGGCGGCGCCAAATCCCCGCGCTGGCCGCCGCTGGCTTTCACGTCGTCGCACCCGACATGCGCGGCTACAACCTCTCCGACAAGCCCGTCGGCTGGCGCGCCTACGACGTGCAGGCCCTCGCGCGCGACATCGCCGGCCTGATCCGCCACTTCGGCGACGAGCCGGCCAACCTCGTCGGGCACGACTGGGGCGCCGCCGTCGCCTACGGCGTGGCGATGTACCACCCCGACGTCGTCCGTCGCCTGGCGATCCTCAACGTCCCCCACACCGAGCGGATGCTCGCCGGCTTTCGCACCCTGCGTCAGCTGCGCAAGAGCTGGTACATGTTCTTCTTCCAGCTGCCCTCCCTGCCCGAGGCCCTCCTGCGCAAAGACAACTTCGCCTTCGCCAAGCGCTCCCTGCGCGCCGACTCGCGCGAGTCCTTCTCCGACGCCGACCTCGCGCGCTACGCCGAAGCCTGGGGCCAACCCGGCGCGCTCACCGGCATGCTCAACTACTACCGCGCCGCCCTGCGCCGCTCGCCCCGCGGCGCGCTCAGCGACCTGCGCCCGATCGCCGCGCCGACGATGGTGATCTGGGGCGAGCGCGACCGCCACCTCGGCGCCGAGCTCGCCGAACCCTCGCCCCAGTGGGTGCCCGACCTGCGCATGGAGTGGATCCCCGACGCCACCCACTGGGTCCAGCACGAGCAGCCCGCTCGCGTCAACGAGCTTCTGGGCGAGTTCTTCGCAGCAGCGAAGACCCCGGACTCAGCCGCCCCAGCGTAATCGCGCCCGCCAGCGCGACCAGCAGACACGTCAGCGCGCCAAGCCCAAGACCGGCCCGCGCGCCCAGCTGCGCCATGGTCCAGCCGACGATTGGGCCCCCGATCGGCGTCGAACCCTGAAACGCGACAAACCACAGCGACATCACCCTCCCTCGCATCGAGGGCTCCGCCGCCAGCTGCAACGTCGAGTTGCCGCTCGCCATGAACGAAATGCTCGCCCACCCCACAAGCGCCAGCGCGATCAGCTCCGTTGGCAGGCTCGGCGCCAGCGCCGCCAGCGTCATCACCACGCCGAAACCCGTCGCCGCCGCGACCAGCATCGGCAGCCCCGTTCGACCCCGCGCAGCCACCACCAGCCCGCCTCCCACCGCGCCGACCCCCATCGCCGCCGTCATGAACCCATACCCCGTCGCCCCCGCATGCAGCCCCTCGCGCGCCATCACCGGCAGCGACACCTGAAACTCATACGCCAAACACCCCACCGCCGCCATCATCAGCAGCGGCGCGCGCAGCTCCACGTGGCCCGCGACATAACGCAACCCCTCCCGCAGCTGGCCGCGGGCGCGGCTCGCCGGCGGACTTGGCTGCAGCGCCGTGCGATCCAGCGTCACCAGCGAGAACACGACCGCGCCAAAGCTCGCCGCGTTGTACAGAAAGCACACCCCCGTCCCCACCGTCGCGATCAGGATGCCCCCGACCGCCGGTCCCAGCGTTCGTGCCACGTTTACGACCACCGAGTTCAAGCTCACCGCGTTGCGCAGGTGCTCTTTGCCGATCATCTCCAGCATGAACGACTGCCTCGCCGGATTCTCGAAGGCATTGCCCACCCCCAGCAGCGCTGCAAGCGCTGCAACCTCCCAAACCTGTACCGCGCCCATCACAGTCAACAGCCCCAGCACCAGAGCCTGCACGCCCATAGCGCTCTGCAACACCACCATCAGCTTCTGCTTGTCCACCCTGTCGGCCACCACCCCGCCATAGGGCCCCAGCAGCAGCACCGGCAGCGTCTGCGCGGCCACCACCGCACCCAGCGCCGTCGCCGAGCCCGTGATGCTCAACACCAGCCACGCCTGCGCCGCCATCTGCATCCACGTGCCCGTCAGCGACACCGCCTGGCCTGCGATATAGCGGCGGTAGTTCGGCACCGCCAGCGCCGCGAACGTGACGGCGCCCACCTCTCGCGCTCTGCTCCTCACCGAGGCGCCGTCCTCCTATTCGATGGTCGCTTGCACCCTCACTCTACCGTCAGTCCACCCGCGCGCTCCCGCCCGTTTGCGCGTCAGGAGTCCGCGGGCGGGCGGCGCTCGCGCTTGCGCTCAGAGGCCCGCCGCTTGGCTGCCAGGCGCCGCTCGCGCGACGCCGCGGTGGGACGGGTAGCGCGGCGGCGCTTAGGCGTCGAGAGTGCGGCTGCGAGCCGCGCGCTCAAACGCGCCAGCGCCAGCTCGCGGTTGCGCGCCTGCGAACGCTCGTCCTGCGCGACAGCCACCACCAGCGCTCCCGCGCGCGCCAACAGCCTTCTGCGCTGCGTGTCGCTCAGCGACTGCGATGCGAGCACGTCGAAGCTCGCCTGCACCCTCGAGGCCGTGACATTTGCGTGCTGTCCCCCCGGGCCCGACGAGCGGCTTGCGCGCAACGTGACCTCGGCAAGAGGGATCGTCAGCTCGCCGGCGACCCGCAGGCCCCGTTGGGCGCTCTCCTCAGGTTCGCTCGACGGTGTCACCGCACGGCAGCGCTCAGTCGAGGTTCTCGAGAACCTCGTTCGCCCTTGACCACTGCCCGGGAGCGACCACCAGATAGATCTCGCCACGTCCGTAGCGGTCCAGCGGATGATCGGCGACACAGCCCGCGTCGATCCCGAGCGCGCGCAACTGGTCGCGCCACGCCAGCGCCGTCTCCCGATCCTCGAACGTGCTCACCGTCTCCCACTCCTCAAAGCGTGGGTCGCCGATCGCGACCGGCGCGTCCTTGGGCTTCCCCGCGAGCAGTCGAAAAGCGCGCACCCTGCCACCGCTCAGGCTTGCCGGGGCCGGGCCTGCCCGACGATCAGACACGCCGTGATCGCGACCAGCACGCCCGCCAAGACAGTGCCCGCTCGCCCCTTTTCGGTCTCGCCGAGCAGTGCCCCGCTGGCCTTCCACGAGAGCGCCGACGCCGTTGTTCGGGCCGACAGCACCGACCCCAGCGATCCCGCCGAGCCGATCGAGAACGCCGATCCCACCGAGCCGACCGACCCGATCGAAAGCGCCGACCCCACCGACCCGACCGACAGCAACGAGCCTCGGGAGCCGACCGACAGCAAGGAGGCCTCGTCAGACCACAGCGAGAGCTTGCGCATAGGCGGAGCGTAGCGCGGCCAGCGGGTTTCCTCGCAGCCCCACAGGGCCGACAGCGAAATGCGGGCGGGGGGACTCGAACCCCCAGGGGCTTTCGCCCACCGGCTCCTAAGGCCGGCGTGTCTACCAATTCCACCACGCCCGCGAGTTCCTCGTGTCGGCGTCGCCGCGACCACGCGCGTGCGAACAGCCGTCAAAGATTGTATGGTCATCTATAACGATGTCCGCATCCTCCCGCGCTCAGTCCGCCGGCGTCGTCGTTACGCACCCCAACCGCGACAAGCCCGCGGTGCAGGCCACGCGCGCCACCGTCATCCTGCTGCTGCTTGCCTCCGCGCTGCTCGTCCTCGTGATCACCATCGGCGGGGCCAGCGCGCTCGAAGGAATTGGTCCCCTCGTCATCCAGCTCATCTACGTCGGCCTCTACCTGCTCCTCGCCTTCTACGCCGCGCGCTGGAACCGCGGCGTGCTGCCAGTCGCCGCTGCGCTCGCGGTGCTGCTCGCGACCTTCGCCCTCGTCGCTGCGCCCTCCTGGTTCGATCGCGACAAAGCCGGCTTCGCCCAGCCCTCGATCGAAGCGGGGCTGCTCGGTGTGCTCACGCTGCTCATCATCCCCGTCCAGATCCTCTTGATCGCCTTCGCCATGCGCGGCTTCTCCCAGGGCTGGAACGTCGAGCGCGAGGCCCACGACCCGCACGCGGCCGTCGCTGCCTGACGACGCGCGCGGCCCCATCGGCCTCGCTGCGGTCCGCTGGCCGGCGCGCTTGCTCTCGTAGGGTGTGAGCGGCGCGCGACCGTCGTCCCGCTGCTGCGCCGTGGGGGCCGACAGTCGCGCCGTGGGTGCCGACAGCCGCGACGCGACGACCACTTGGCAGCCGGCGAACATTGCCGGGCCGCGTCTACCCCTAAAATCGTCTCCACGCACATGCGCGCCGCCTGCGGCGGTGGCGGAACGGTAGACGCGGGGCCCTCAAAAGGCCCTGTCCGCAAGGGCGTGTGGGTTCGACTCCCACCCGCCGCACCTCGCGCGCACAGCGTCCCAGCCGCTCGGCGGCCCGTGCGCCCACTGCGGGCCGCTCGACGCTCCCTGCGCCTGCTCCGGCGCGCGCGGCGAGGCCCGTGGCGCGTTAGCATGACCGCCGACACGCCCGGCGTTTCTAGTGTTTGCGCAGTGGTCTTTTTGTAAGCGACTCAACAGTATGGGCGCATGCGAAGCACGGGCGACGCCACTCTCGACGAACAACTTGCACAGTTCGGGTCCAACGTTCGTCACGCCCGCAGGCAGGCCGGCCTCTCGCAGATCGATCTGAGCATCCGTGCCGACCTCGACCGCGCCGCCGTCAGCTTCATCGAGCGCGCCGAGCGCGCCCCTGACTTGACCACGATCGTGCGCATAGCTCGTGGCGTCTCTGTCAAGCCCGCCGCGCTCCTG
Source organism: uncultured Solirubrobacterales bacterium (assembly GCA_963804675.1). Taxonomy (GTDB): domain Bacteria; phylum Actinomycetota; class Thermoleophilia; order Solirubrobacterales; family Solirubrobacteraceae; genus Palsa-744. The sequence continues at coordinate 192,108 of CAWDRI010000002.1, forward strand.
CACGGCCTCGGCATCGACGGCGCGCCCCGGCCGCGTCCACGCCGGCCCGCCGGGATCGAAACGCCCGCCGCCCACTTCGGCGCCAACCTCCGCTGGGCGCGCGAGCACGCCGGCTTCTCCCAGGAAGCGCTCGCCAACGAGGCCACCGTCGATCGCGCCGCGATCAGCGTCTTCGAGCGCGGCCGGCGCAACCCCAACCTGCGTACGATCCTGCGCCTCGCCCGCGCGCTCGAGATCGACCCCGGGGTGCTGCTGCGGGGGATCTGAGGCGCAGGGGGCTGCCAGTCGGCCGGCCCCAGCCGGCCTTGCCGCCGGAATCGGACACGCCGCGCTGCCACCGGGCCGCTGTCGCCGGGTGCTGCCGCTGTCGCGGGGCCGGCGCGCGCTCCGGCGTCGGCCGCCGCCGGCGGCCGCGAAGGTGCGCGGCCGCGAAGGCTCGGCGCCCCCTAGCCGCCTTCCGGCGCCGTCTCGCGCGCGACCTCCCAGCCCGCGTTGATCGGGTTCAGGAAGTACGGCGGCTCGTCCACCGCCAACCGTTCGTCGTATTTGTAGTCCTTGATGTACCCCGTGCCGCCCGTCGTGCCCACGATCCCGCGGAACCGCTGCGCGATCGCCCCATACACGTGCAGTTTGCCAAGCGCTTCGCCGCAGTTGTAGTTGTCCACCACGAACGAGTGGTTCGTTGACAGGATCGCTGCGTAGATCCACGGGTTGGACAGCGAGCCTTCCGCGTTCTTGTCGTGGTAGCTGCAGTTTTCTTCGGTCAGCGGGTGGTACACGCGCACGTCGCCGCCCGCGATCAGGCCGAGCGTTGCCGTCCCCGTCGGGACGCTGCCGAGCGCGCCTTCGACGCTCGTCGGGTAGACATTTCCCTTGATGATCACGTTTTCCTGGGCGCCGATCGTCAGCGATTTGCTGTAGCTACCACTCACATACACGTTGCCGCAGTAGGTCTCCGTCGAGGCCTCGCTATTCGCACCCGCGTACGCGCTATTGTCCGATTCGTTGGGTTCGTATTTGTAGCCGCACGCTTTTTCCGGGCTCGTCTTGACGTAGATCAGCCCGTTTTTTGGCCACGGCAGCGTTTCCGATTCGCCTTTGTTGTTTTTGACGATGATCTTGCTCGTCAGTCCCAGCAGTTCGATGTGCGTCGCGCCCGTAAATTCATAGCCGCCTTCTTTGACGTACGTCGCCAGACTCGTGTCGCCTTCCGGCGGCAGCAAATCCGGGCCCGTCGAGTATTTTTTGTTCGCCGTGTTGAACGTAGCTTCCGATTCCGAGCCACCACACGTCGAGTACATACCACCGTTGATTTCGACCACATCGGGCGGGCTGTGCCCCGCGCGCCCAAAGGTCGCTTCGCCGCAGATGTTGACCGCGTCGTCGGTGTGCATCGGACCTTCGACCGAGTCGCCCGTCGTGAACACGATCGGTTGGCAGTTCACGCCGAGTTTCTGGCGCACGCTGTACAGGTTCCCGCACTGTGCGGAGCCCTTCGGTTCCATCAGTTCCGGGTCCTCGACCTCGAACTCCGTAAAGTATATAAAGTTCAAAAACCCGATCACGTGGAACGTCGCGACGATCTCGCGCTGTTCGTAGCCCGCTTCGCCCGTTTTGCCCAGCGTGCCCACCGACTCGATCCGGAACGTGTTGGCCGCCGCGCCCGTGGACTGGATCATGGTGGCCACCGGGTTCGACGTGCTGCATTCTTTGGTGCCCGTCGGCGCCGTGCTCGCGGGCAGCGGCGTCACTTCGTAGTGCTCGGCCGTCGTTTCGGTTTCGCTTTTTTCCGATTCTTTCTTGTACACAGAGCCGGACGGCGTTGCGCACGTCTGCCAGTAGTCCGGGTTGGACTGCAGATGGTACTCGTACTCCTGGATCCCCGCCAGCGCCGCGTAGTAGGCCTGCTTCTGGGTTTCGTCGTCGTGCGACAAGCGGATGTCGCCGTTCGCCGCCTTAAACGCCGCCACCATCAGCAGCGCGGTCACGAACGTCACGCCCAACGCGACGATCATCGTAAAGCCCTCGTCGTGCCCGGCGACTTCCCGAGCTCGACTCACTGCACCTCTAGCATATGTTCCAAACTGTTTCATTGGCATGGTCCATCGACGACTGTGGATGCCGACTTCGGCGCGCTGAAAGCCAGCGTCACCTCGTCGCTGAGTTCGACCACGCGGCCACCCGCGTGTTCTTCTTCTTTGCTGCTCGCCCCATCGTTGAGCTTGAAGTTGATCGCCACCGCCGCCGCTTTGCCGGCGTTTAGTTTCGAGAGTTCCGGCGAGTCTTTGAGCGGTTCGCCGCTCAGCGTGCTGACCGTTTCTTCGGCGCCGTTTGACGCCGTCAGCGAGTACCCGTAGTACTGGAAGATCGGCACCGCTTTGCCGCCGCGCGTCGCCTGGCCGACGTTCTTAGCGAGCACAATCGTTTTCGGCGATCCCCACGCCGTGAAGCTCGGCCACGTGCCCGCCGTGGGGTAGGAGAGCTTTTCGCTGAGCGTGCCCGTCGCTTTGTTCCATTCGATTTCATGTAGCTCGGCTTCTTTAGCCCCAGTGGTTTCGGATTCGCCGATCACCGCCCCCGAGCTGTACGCGTTGATGAAGCGCAAATCGGTTTCCGTGCTTTTTTCCTGTATCGGCGTGAATTCCGGCGCGATACACGACAAGTGCAGCGCGTCAACAACCTTGGTCATCGCGCCCCTGCTCAGCTGGTCGGCCTGGACGGCGTCTGTCAACCTCGCCTGCTGGTGCGTGGCGAACGACAGCATCGCGAACAGGGCCAAACAGACGACGATGCCCGAGGACATCGCCACCAACAGTTCCACCAGCGAAAAGCCTTGCTCGCTGTTGCCGCTACGCTGCGGCTCGACGGGCGTAAAGCCCGACTCGTTGCCCTCGTTGTGCGGCGGAGGTGTGGGCGTACCTGTCAACATTTGTTTCCGTTTGCGATTTCGACTTTCTGCGAGCCGTTTGTGTAGCCCGGAGACGATTCTTTGAGATACAGTTTGAGCGTCGTCGGCGTCGAACCTTCGTTGGTGTATTCGGCCCAATAGCTCTTGCCGAGGCTTGAGGCGTACAAACAAAGCTTAAACTTGCCAAACGGCTGGTAGGGATCGCTCAAATGGCCTCCGGAAACACCGGTGGTCGTCATCTGTGTGTGTTCGATCGCGAGCGAGCCCATCGAATTGTTCGGCGGCGTGTACCCTTTGCAGCTCAGATTCGTGATCTTCACCGACCGCGACGTGATCGTTTCGAGTTCCGTGTTGCTGGTCGGCTTGAAGACTTCGAGTTTGACGTACGACGTCGGCACGCCCACCGTGATCTGTTCGCCAGCTTGGACCTGTGCGCTCGCGCCCGACGCGCCGAATTTCGCCGGTTCGTTGGCCGGGCAGTCCCCCGCGTACACGCTCCACGCAGCCTGGAAGGGAAACAGGTCGCCATTCGGGTAAAATTCGGCGTTTTTGTAGGTGTAGGCTTTGTAGCCGTACGTGCTGACCGGAGCTTTGTAATTGCCCGACGCTTCGCCCGTATGTTCGTATTCCCAGTTTTCTGGCAGGATGGTGCTGCCGAGCTCGTAGTCGGGCAGTTCGTTGATATTGTTGTTCTGCACGACAAACGTGTCGCCTTCGGCCGGTTTGCCTTCGTAGGTGAAATGCGCTTCCACCGAACCGGCAGGCGCCAGCGTCACCGGGTAGTGCGTCGTGATGTTGGGCACGATCTGCAGTTCTTTTGTGACCTTGCGGTACGAACCGTTTTCCTGCACGTCACCAAGCTTTTTGACTTCGACGTTGACCTTCGTCGCGGGGATCGACCCAAAGATCACGCAGCCCGCTTCGCTCGTCGTCAATTCCAGACCGTTCGCGACCGCGCTCGCGCCACCGACGCCCTGCACGGGCGTGCCGCCGTTGGTCACGTCGATCTCGAGCCCCGACCCATCCGGCGGCGTGATGTAGCTCGTCTGCGTCACCGCCGGGCGGCCCGCGGCGATCTGCTGCGGCCAGCTCACCGTGGAGGTGATCTCGACGTAGCTGCCGTTCTGATTGGTGTTGCTTTCTTTGCTCGTCGCGCTACAGCCCGCCGTTTTCGCGCTGTCGTTGACCCAGTTGTCGGACTGGCTGACCGTGAACGTCTGGCCGCCCACGCTCTGCGTAAAGGCGTGTGCCGTCTTCTGCAGCGTGTCGAGTGTTTCGGCGGAGTCGCTGCGCAACTGCTCCTGGGACTGCGCCACAAGCAGCGCCGCCTGGTTGTGGTAGCGCTCCTGCGCCGTCGCTTTGTCGACCGCGTTGAACCCGCTGAACGTCGCGATCGCGATGAAGCCGACCATCACCGCGCTGACGACCACTTCGATCAGCGTCACGCCGCTCTCCTGGACGGCGCGGCGCGCGAGGGTTGTCGCGGTGGCCCGCTCTGCCACACGCGCCGCGGTGGCCTGCCCGGCTAGGCGCACCGTGGTGAGCGGCCCTGCGAGACGTGCCGCGGTGGCATGGCTGAACTGGAGCAGCCGCCTCGGCGCTCCCCGCCAGCTCGAAGGGGACGTGTCGCTCATCGCATGTACCGCGTGCTTTCGGTCACGCTCCCTTCGGCAGTCCGGGCCGCCGGCTTTAGGATGAACTGGGTCCGCTCGGCAGGCGGGCGAGTGGGTGGGGCGTCCGCGCGGGTATCCTTGGGCGCGGGACGCGGCTTCGGTCCGGTCCGGGCGGCCCAGCGCGCGTTGCCCGCGGCCTCGCTCGCGAGCCGTCGGTCCGCGCCCCTGAACATACACAAAAGCCCTGCAAACAGGCGCTTTTGGGGGACTGGTGTAACGGTAACATGGGGGTCTCCAAAACCCTTGCTCGAGGTTCGATTCCTCGGTCCCCCGCTCGGCCCTCGGCTGGCTTGGGGGTGGGGTGGCGCGCGAATCCCGTCCCAAGCTGTGAGTAGCTTGGTGGTTGTGCCCGATGCGGCTGCTCGCGGGAAACCCGCCGCGTGCCGCGCCCATGACGCAAGGAAGGTGGTCTCTGCCATGTCACGCCAAGCCGAGCAATCCCCCAATCGATCGACCCGGACGCTCGAACGGGCGATCGTCCTGCAGGTCCTACGCGACGACCGCGAGCCGCACTGGCCCCGCGCGCAGCTCGCCGCACAGCTCGCCGAGCAGGCTCACCAGCCTGGGCGAGCCGCTCGCAGCGAGGAGCCCGTCGCGCGCGACGCCGTGCTGCTCATAGACAGCGCCCTTGCGCAGCTCGAGGGTGAGGGCGTCTTGAGTCGCGACGGCGAGGCCGTCCGCGCCTCGCGCGCGACGCGGCGCCTGGACGCGCTCGATCTGATTGCCGTTTGAAGGCGTTCAGCCGGCCTTGCCGCCGGACCGGTGCTCGACGCCCGCTGGACCCGCGATCAGGATGTCGCTCACCAGGCCCGGTGCGAACAGGCCATGCCCGACGAGTCCCGGCGTCGCCGACAGCCTGCCCGCCAACCTTTCTCGGTCCTCGATCGGGCCGAGGTAGTCGGCGATCAGGTTCCCGTCGGGGCTCGGCGGCGCCTCGCGCAGCTTCGCCGGCGCGAGCGCCGCGAGCGTCGTGCGCGCCCCAAAACGCAAAACCTCGATCGGCACCGGCGGGCAAAGCGTCGCCACGGCCTTCTCCGCCGAGGCGATCACCACGAACCGCTGTGCCGCCGCCGCGACGATCTTCTCCCGCGTCTGCGCCGCGCCGCCGCCCTTGATCAGCCAGCCCGCCGGATCGATCTGATCGGCGCCGTCGATCGCGATATCCAGCGCCCCCAGCTCGTCGAGCTCCACGACCTCCAGCCCCAAAGACCTTGCCGCCTTTTCCGTCGCCGGCGAGGTCGCCGTGCAGCGCACGCCCGCCAGCCCCCTGGCCGCCAGCGCTGGCAGCAGATACGCCACCGTCGAGCCCGTGCCGAGGCCCACCCGCGTGTGCTCAGCGACCAGCGCCGCGGCCGCCTGCGCCGCCGCGGCCTTGTAGCGCTCCGTCGCCGGGTCCGTCAAGAGCCGGCCGGGAGCGGTGGCACGGTCGCACCGGCCCCATCTGCGGCGCCATCGGCGCCGCTCTCCACACCTCTAGCCGCCAGCGCGGGCGGTTCCTCGCCACGCAGGAAGCGCCACACCGCCAGGCACGCGAGAATCGTCATCATCACCGCACTCGACGCGCACCACTCGCAGACCTGGTGGATCGAGAACAGCTCCCTGTAGGTGAGGTACGCCGAAAATCCGAACCCGCCGAGCGTCACCACCATCGTCGCCAGCCGCGTCTGCTCGCGCTCGGGCGCCAACAACGATGCGAGGATCACGACGTAGCCGATCAGCCCCATCAACGCCACCGGCACGCCCGCCAGCTTCGAGTAGACCGACGTCTGCACGACCAGACAGCTGTCGCCCGCCGAGCACAGCGGCGGGATACCCGCATAGTGCACGTAGGTCAGGTAGCTCGCCACGCCCAACCCGACCGTCGTGATCGCGATCATCACGATCCGGATCACGCGGCTGCTGCTCATCGCGTCCCCCTCGGCGTCCTCGCCGGCTGCGCCCCGCGCCTCGCCACCGGTCGCTTGCGCACTGGGGTGGAGGGCGGCCGTACAACCACGGCTAGCTCAACAGTTTGTTGAACGCCGATTCGAAGTCCGTCGGCTCTTCGAGGCTCGGGTTTTCGATCTTGCTGAACGGGCCGCCGCTCTTGCCCACCAGGAACGACGGCGTGCCCGTGAAACCCTGCTGGTTGACCGCCTGCGCGTCATGCGTGATCTCTTCCGCGAGTTCCGGGTCGTTGCGCGCCGCGCTCCAGTTCGGCAGGTTCAGGCCCGGGACCTGTTCGGCCAACCCCTGCAGGTACTTTTCGGTGACATAACCGCTGTCCTCCTGGCCCTGCTCGTGGTAGAACAGCTCGATGTAGTCCCACGCCAGCTTCTGTTTGCCCGCCGCGTACGCGGCGATCTGCTGCGTGCGGAACGTTTCCTGTTCGCGCGTCGCCGTCTCCATCGAGTGGTATTCGATCTTGACCTTCCCCGGCCGCACGTATTTTTCGATGACCCCCGGCAGCGCCCCCAGCGTGAACTCCTTGCAGATCGGGCACTCCAAATCGCCAAAGTACTGCAGCGTCACCGGCGCGTTCGGGTTGCCCAGCGTGTTGCCCGACTGGGGGATCCCGCCGATCAGCTTATTGACGGCGGTCACGTTCTCGTTGACTTCGCCTTTGGATTTCGCCAGCCCGTTGCTGCCGCCGCCGCCACCGCCCGTCGCGATCAGGATCACCGCGATGATCACCACCACCGCGCCGAGCACCGAACCCAGCTGGATCATCCGCCGGCGCCGCGCGGCCTGCGTGCTGGCCGCCTCCTCCATCGCCCGCCGTTGTGCGCGCGCGTGTTCGCGGCGCTCCTTGCGCGTGGGATCTGTGTCCGGGGGCGAACTCATCGACCTATTTCTACCGCTTCTCGATCAACTTTGCCTAAGGACCGCCTGCCCGGCTCCTAAGGAGCCGCCTGCCCGGCCGGCGGACGCCGGCGATCATAGCCACACTGTAGGGGACGTGCGCCTGCCATGGGCGTCGCCGCAAAGGACGTGCGCTCGCGACGGGCGCCGCCAAGCCCCCGTAGCTCAGCTGGATAGAGCGTCGGACTTCTAATCCGAGGGTCGCAGGTTCGAATCCTGCCGGGGGCGCTCCAAAAACACCTGCAACGCAACGAAATGCAGGGATCGTCAACGACAACGCAGTCAGCCGCCGTGCCGCTGGCGGAGGATCGGCTTCTTCGCCCGTGACGATGGGCGTATCGCTGCGCGCTGTGGCCGGTTCAGGAGCGGCGCTCCCGGCAGCACCGCCGGCGATGCGACGTGGCTCGCTCTCCGGATCGGCGAAAGGCCCAAGGGAGGCGAGCAGAGGCCCTGCCCCTGGATTCGTAACAAGCTGTTGAGCAGCAGGAAGCCCGTCACCGTCTACGTGATGCTCACCGAGGGCAGCCTCGACGAGAAGCAGTGGGCGCTGCTCTGCGCCAAGGCCGCCGCCGCTAGGCGAGCGAGGTGCTTTGCTTGCCGTTGACGCGGCCAACGGTCTCGCGTAGCTGGAATCGCCCGATATGCGCGAATCATGAGTGCCCGCGACGACAAACGTGCGGATAGCATGCCGGAACCGATCCCGATCCCTACGCCGGCCGCGACGTCGCTCGGGTAGTGAACGCCGGTGTAAACGCGCGAGTAAGCAACGGCGCCTGCCAACGGAACGAGCACCGGTGCGAGCACCGGCAGCTCGGCGCAGGCGCCGGTGACGAACGCGAACGCCGCCGCGCTGTGACCCGATGGAAACGACGTCGACTGCGGCATCCGGATGAGCGCTGGCCGCGAGTTCGAGAACGGACGCCGCCGGCGCGCGAGCAGCTTGGCCGGGCCGTTCGCGACGGCCGTCGCGAACGCGATCGCGACGATGCCCTGCCCGGCCGCCTGCCGCCCTTGCCGACCCCCGGACACCGCGAGTGCGCCCGCGACGAGCAGCCACAGCCGGGAGTAGTTCGCTGCCCACGTGATCGCGACGAGGGAGCGGTCCAGCGCCGGTGAGCGCCCACGGAACGAGCGCCTCATCAGCCGGCGGTCCAGGCACTGCACGTGACCCCATATCGTCACTGAACCGTAGCCTCCCGTGTACAGCACACCACGAATGTCGTCCAACCCGTGCCGAGGAGCACGCCGCCGACGACGTCCCCCGGGTAGTGGACGCCCAAGTAAACGCGCGACGCGGCCACCCCCAGGACGAGCATGAGCGCGAACGCGGCCGCCACGCAGGTCACCGGCGGCGGCGCCCCCGCCGCTCGCAGCACCCAAAAACCCAGCAAGAGCCAGAATGCGCTCGCCTGCGTCGCATGGCCCGATGGGAAGCTCGTACCGGTCACCGCCTGCAGGTGCACTACGGGCGGGCGCGACCGAGACACGAGGAGCTTGATCGAGTCTGAGAGCAGGATCGCGCCGCTGAGGCTGAGCGCGACGATGAGTGCCTCTCGGCGCAGGCCCGCCCAGCCAAGCGCAAGGCAGCAGATCAGGGCAAGCGGCACCAAGACGAACGCGCTACCAGCCCACGTGAGGACCTTCGCCACGTCGGTCAGGGCTGCCGAGCGCTGAGCAGCAACGCCGCGTACCTCATCCAGGTCGGCCGACCCGACGATCGACAGCCATAGCTCCCCGATTGCCCAACCTACGAGCACAAAGGCAACGAAGCCAAGCACCAATCGCGCGGCGGTGCCCCTCACCGGCCGGTGGCCACCCGCACGAGCGTGCCCAGGTTGGCGGTTGTGAGTGTCACCGCGCGGGCCCCCGGTGCCAGGCCGGCGCCGCGGGGCAGCCGCACGCGCAGTGCCCCGGGCAGCGACTCAAAGCGCAACGGCGGGTCGAGCACAAGCGCCTCGCCGTCGAGGCCGACCTCCACGGGGCCGCCCGAGCGGACCTCGAACTCCCGCGCCGACCACGACAGCAGGCCCGGGAAGCGCCCGGCCTGGCCGACCAGCTCGAGCGCGACGAGCCTGGACACCTCCGCGCCGCGCACCCGGGCGGCCACAATGCCGAGCATGCCGGAGTCGATCCGCTCGCGCGTGCCGGCGCCGGCCAGGTGTGTCAGCTCATACGGGTTGTTCGACACGAGCACCAGTGCCGCGTCGTCACAGCTACTTCCGTCCGCCGCCACGAACTCGAGGTCGATCGGTTCGGCGTTGCGGCCGAGCAGGTCGGGGAGCATGCGCGTCCATGTCTCGAGCTTGGCGTCGCGGTAGACCTCAGATTGGACCACCTTCGCGTAAACGCCGAGCGACGCGTTGTTGACGAACACGTGGTCGTTCACTCGCGCGAGGTCGATGCGCCGCTCGACGCCATCGGTGAACGCGTCCAGCGCGCCGACGACGTCGTCGCGATCGAGGCCGAGATCGAGCGCAAAATGGTTTCGCGTACCCGCCGGGATACAGACATGAGCGACGTCGCACCGGGCGGCAACCGTTGCCACAAGCGCCTGCGACCCATCGCCTCCTGCCATCCCGATGACCTGCGCACCACGCGCAACAGCGCTCTCGGCGAGCTCGAGCAGATCATCGTCAGGTCCGAGGACGATTGGCTCTATACCTCGCCGCCGAGCTTGGGCGGCGAGGTCGAAGCGCTCGGCCTTCCCCCCGCCCGACTTCAGGTTGATGATCAGCGCAGCCGAGCCAGCGGCGCCCGCGGACACGACGACGGCCGCCGCCCTCGAGACCGCCACCTCCCCGGCCCGCCCCAGTGCGTAACGTGCGGTCAACCCGAACAACCCGAGCAAGCACAACAGCGCGACCAGCACCAGCAGTCCGTGCCAGTGGGTCGCCAGCACCACGACCAGACCCGCTCCGGCAAGCACCGCGACCACCGTGCCGACAGCGCGCCGCGCGGCGCGCTCGGTCAAGGCGAACCAGATGGCGGCGTTCGCGACCAACATGAGCACGACTGCCAGCACGGCGATGGCGAGGTCACCCGCCAGCGCGACCACGGCCACCACGGCCATTGCGATCGGCGCAACAAGCGCCACGACCGCAGCGACGCGCCGCAGCCACGAGGGCCGCGCGGCAATGCCTGCTCGGGGAGTCGCCGGAGTCTCCTGCACAGTAGTCATGTTCTCACTCGACGCAGTGTCCAGCCGCAGACTCGCTCGGGGATGGGTTGACCTACGATTTTTTCGCACCAACCAAAGCTTCAGCTACCGCGCGCGCCTCGTATGCGCTTAAGCGGAAGAGCTCGCCGCGCCTCGGACTGGGTTCTCGTCCAGCGCCAGCAGCTCTTGACGCACGCGTGGCTCCGTGTAAACTCTGCGAACAGTCACTGGCTTCTACGATCGCGAAGGAGACAATCAGCATGTCCTCTGTTTCGGTGGGGCTCGGGGAGAGCTCAGGCTTGCACGGTTCCGCGGGCGAGACCCTGACACCAGCCACCTGGCGCGACCCCAAGCGCTACCTCTGGCTGCTCGGCCTGTTCGTGCCCACCCTGCCGTTCCTCGCCTGGGGGCTCGTGCAGCTCACCGGTGTCGGCGCCTTCTACTTCTACGGCCCCGTGCTCGTCTTCGCGATCTTCCCGCTCGCCGACCTGATCGTCGGCATGGACGCCGAAAACCCGCCCGACAGCGCCATCAAGTGGCTCGAACAGGATCGCTACTACCGCTGGTGCACCTACCTCTACATCCCGATCCAGTACGCCGGCCTCGTGTTCGCCTGCTGGCTCTGGTCCAGCGGCAAACTCTCCACCGTCGAAGACATCGGCCTGGCGCTCACCGTCGCGATGGTCAGCGGCATCGCGATCAATACCGCGCACGAGCTCGGCCACAAGCGCGCCAGCCTCGAGCGCTGGCTGAGCAAGGTCGCGCTCGCCCAAAGCGCCTACGGACACTTCTTCATCGAGCACAACCGCGGCCACCACGTCCGCGTTGCCACCCCCGAGGATCCTGCCAGCGCGCGCCTGGGAGAGAGCTTCTACGCGTTTTTGCCCCGCACCGTCGCCGGCAGCCTGAGCTCGGCCTGGCACCTGGAGTGCGAGCGCCTCGGACGCTCGGGCCGCTCGCCCTGGCGGCCCAGCAACGACATCCTCAATGCCTGGGCGATGACCGTCGTGTTGTTTGGCGTGCTCAGCGCCGTCTTCGGCCTCGTCGTCCTGCCCTACCTAATCGTGCAGGCGATTCTCGGCTTCTGCCTGCTGGAGGTCGTCAACTACCTCGAGCACTACGGCCTGTTGCGCCAGCATCGCGACGACGGCCGCTACGAGCGCACCCGCCCCGAGCACAGCTGGAACTCCAACAACGTCGCCTCCAACGTCCTGCTCTACCACCTCCAGCGCCACTCCGACCACCACGCCAACCCGATCCGCCGCTACCAGGCCCTACGCCACGTGCAGGAGGCCCCGCAGCTGCCCACCGGCTACGCCGGCATGATCGTGCTCGCGATGTTTCCCCCGCTCTGGCGGCGTGTGATGGACCACCGTCTGCTTGCCCACTACGGCGGCGAGGTCACGCAGGCCAACATCGCCCCGCGTCGGCGCGCGCAGGTGCTCGCGCGCTACAGCTCGCCCAGGGCGCAGGGGGCGTGATGAGCGGCGCCTTCGGCGCCATAGGGTTCGCGGCGCTCTTCCACGACGCGTGTTCGCGAGGTCCGCGGTGAGTCGCCAGCGCTGCCCCGCCTGCGGTTACACCTACGACGAGGCGCTCGGCCACCCGCGCGAGGGCTTCCCCGCCGGCACGCCCTGGAGCGAGGTCCCCGACGACTGGGCCTGCCCCGACTGCGGCGTGCGCGACAAGGTCGACTTCGAACTCGTGCCGGACGGGGCTGGGCAGTCCGGGGCGGCTCAAGCGCAATCGGAGTCCTCGCCGCCGCCGGGACCAGCCGCGTGAGCGTCGCCACCACCCCCTACGCCGTCGCCGCGCGCGAGCTGCTGCGCGACACGCTCTTCGACGCCGCCCGCCGGGAGCTCGAGGATCGCGGCTGGAGCCAGGTCACGATGGCCGAGATCGCCGCCGCCGCCGGCGTCAGCCGCCAAACCCTCTACAAGGAGTTCGGCTCCCGCGACGAGTTTGCCCAAGCCTTCGTCGTGCGCGAGGCCAACGGTTTCATCGCCGCGATCGAAGGCGCCCTGGACGCCCACCGCGAAAACCCGCGTGCCGCGCTGAGCGCCGCCTTCGGCCTGTTTCTCACCGCCGCCGCCGAGGACCCGCTGATCCGCGCCGCGATCGCCGGCGACGGCGAGATGCTGCCATTCGTCACCACACACGGCCAGACGCTCGTGCAGAGCGCCGCCCTGCGTCTGTGCGCCGCGATCACCGCGCGCTGGCCGCAGGCGCCCGCGCACGACGTCGCGCTGCTCTCCGAGTGCCTCGTACGCCTAGCGATCAGCTACGCCGTACTGCCAATCGACCCCGCCGGCCTGACCGCCTCCTCGATCGCCGAGCTGCTCGGGCCGTTCATCGACCGCGCGCTCGGGCTCGACGCGAGAGCGGCCACGGCCTGAACGCGGCGGGCGTGGCGGGTCCGAGAGGGGAGGAGAGGGAGGGTCTGCCGAGGAGAGGGATGTGCTGTGCGAGGGGCAGGGGGCGGGGGGCGACTCAACGCGCCGCGCCCGACTCACGCAACAGCGCCCGCCTGACCTTCCCGCTCGCCGTCTTCGGCAGCTCCGCCGCGAAATCCACGATCCTTGGGTACTTGTACGGCGCCGTCTCGCGCTTGACGTGCTCCTGCAGCTCGCGCGCGAGCGCCGGGGAGGGGTCGTGGCCTGCGCGCAGCACCACGACGGCGCGCACGACCGCGCCGCGCTCCTCGTCCGGCGCCGCGACCGCCGCGGCCTCGGCCACCGCCGGGTGTGCCACCAGGGCAGACTCCACCTCGAACGGGCCGATCCTGTAGCCCGCGCTGACGATCACGTCGTCCGCCCTGCCTTCGAAGTACAGGTAGCCCTCCGCGTCTTCGTGCACCCTGTCGCCCGTCCGCCAGACCTCGCCTGTAACGGCGCCATTCGCGACGATCCAGCGGCCAGCCTCTATCGCAGAAGATGAGGGGTTGTGCATCGCCGGGTACTCGGGCTTGCCCGTGTGCCGCGCATGTCCGTGGGTCGCGGAATCCTCGCGTTCGATCCCCTCGCCGAGATAGCCCAAGAAGAATGTCGGCACGGTCGCAGGGTCGGCCACGAGTTCGCCGTCGCGCACCTCCAGCCGCACACCCGGCAGCGCCCTGCCCATCGAACCCGGCCGCGCCGGCTGCCCCAGCCCCATCCCCGTCAGCTGGCCCGTCTCCGTCTGGCCGTAGCCGTCGCGGATGTCGAGGCCCGTGACCTCGTTCCAGGCGCGCAACACCTCCGGGTTGAGCGCCTCGCCCGCGGCCACCATCGCGCGCAGGTCTGGCAGCGGCGCCAGCGTCGCGCGCTTGGCGATCACGCGGTACTCGGTCGGCGCCATACACAGCACGTTCACCCGCTCGCGCGCCAGCACCTCCAGACGCTCCGCTGGATCGAAGCGCGCGTCGTGCAGCAGCGCCGCCGCGCCCGTCAGCCACGGCGCGATGAACACATTCCTGGCCGACTTCGACCAGCCCGACGACGCCGTGCACCACACCAGCTCGCCGGCGTGCGCCCCCAGCCAATGCTCCGCCTGCATCCGCTGGCCAAAGAGATAGCGCTGCGCGTGCACCACCGCCTTCGGCTCGCCCGATGTCCCGCTCGTGAACGTGATCAGGCACGGGTCCTCCGGTGCCAGCTCGGCTGCCGGCGCCGGCTCGGCGTCAAAGAGCGAGTGGTCTGGGACGAGCGCTACATCCGGCTCCTGCGCGCCCGCCGCCGGACAAGCAGCCGTCGCATCCGCCGGCGCGGCCTCCTCGGCTCGCCCCGCGCCGTTAGTCAGCGCCTCCTCCAACTCGCCACGGTTGCGCTCGTCGGCGATCACCAGCTTCGGGCAGGTCACCGCGAGGCGCAGGCGCAGGTCCTTGGCGCGCAGCTGCTCGGTGCAGGGCAGCACCACTGCGCCGATACGAAAGCAGGCCACCATGGTCAGCACCCACTCCGCGCGATTGCCGATCAGCGTCATCACCACGTCGCCCCGGCGCACGCCACGGGCGCTCAGCGCTCCCGCCAACCGCGCGCTCTGCTCGGCGACCTCGCCAAACGTCCACTCACGCCGCCCCCCGTCGCGGGGCAGCTCGACCAGCGCCCGCCCGCGCGGGGGCAGCGTCTCGAGCACGTCGCGCGCGAAGTTCACGCCGGTATTCTCCATGGACCCGCGAAATCACGACGACCTGGAGCGCCCGAGACATGGCCGTAGCCGCCGACCTACCAAACGACATGAGCGACGAGCAGCGCGCGATCACCGCGATGGTCCACCAGTTCGCCGACGAGCAGATCCTGCCCAACGCCGAGCACTACGACCACGAGGACCTCTTCCCCGAGCCGATCGTCGAGCAGATGAAGGAGCTCGGGCTGTTTGGGGTCACGATCCCCGAGGAGTACGGCGGCATGGGCCTCGACCTCACCACCTACGCGATGATCGTCGAGGAGCTCTCGCGCGGCTGGATCTCGATCTCCGGCGTCATCAACACCCACTTCATCGGCTCCTACCTGCTAATGAAGTTCGGCTCCGACGAGCAGCGCCAGAAGTACCTCCCGCGCATGGCCACCGGCGAGATCCGCGCCGCCTTCTCGCTGTCGGAGCCCGAGCTCGGCTCCGACGTGCAAGCGATCAAAACCTCGGCCAAGCGCACCGACGACGGCTTCTACGAGATCAACGGCCAGAAGATGTGGGTCACCAACGGCCTGATGTCCTCCCTGGTCTTCGTCCTGGTCAAGACCGACCCCGACGCGCAGCCGCGCCACAAGGGCTTCACCTGCTTCATCGCCGAGAAAGAGGGCGGCGTCTCGCAGAACACCGGTCCCTACGCCGGCCTCAACGTCCCTCCGAAGATCAAAAAGCTTGGCTACAAGGGCGTCGAGTCCACCGAGCTCGTCTTCGACGGCTACCGCTGCCCGGCCGAGAACGTCCTCGGCGGCGAGGACGCCGGCCTCAACAAGGGCTTCTCCCAGATGATGGACGCGCTGGAGGTCGGCCGCGTCAACGTCGCCGCCCGCGGCGTTGGCATCGCCCAGCGCGCGCTCGAGTTGGCGCTGCGCTACTCCCAGGAGCGCAAAACCTTCGGCAAGCCGATCGCCGAGCACCAAGCGATCCAGTTCAAGCTCGCCGACATGGCCACCCAGGTCAACGCCGCCCGCCTGCTCACCCTACGCGCCGCGCGCCTGAAGGACGCCGGCGAGCGCTCGGACCTGGAGGCCGGCATGGCCAAGCTGTTCGCCTCCGAGGCCGGCCGCTTCTGCGTCGAGGAGTCCTTCCGCATCCACGGCGGCTACGGCTACTCCAAGGAGTACGAGATCGAGCGCCTCTACCGCGACGCGCCGCTGCTCCTGATCGGCGAGGGCACCTCCGAGATCCAGCGCATGGTCATCGGGCGCAAGCTACTCGCCCGCCACAAGATTTAGCGCACGCCGGCACAGCCCAAGGCGCGCGGGATACGACAGCAGGCAGGAGGGGAGCACATGGCAGAAGACGCCAAGGTCTTGATCGAACAAGCGGCACGCAGGTTCCTTCAGGAAGTGCCCGCGCTAGCGCCGATGAAGCTCATCGTCGGCGTCGAACTGCGCGGGCGCGGCGACGTCCAGCATTTTCGCCTCCAGCTCCCCGACATCGCCGTCACCAAGGGTCCCGCCGCCGACGCCCGTCTGCGCCTCGACATGCGCCGCGAGTTCTTCAACGTCATGGCCCGCGAAGCCAAGGTCGCCGACTGGATCGAGGCCTTCACCTACGGCCAGGCCAAGGCCACCGGACCCGACCAGTTCATCAAACTGATCTCCAACGTCGTCGAACGCCAGCAGGAGCGCGAGCGCACGCCGCGGGCCCGGCATTAGGGGGGTCGGGGGGGACCGGGGACCGGGGACCGGGGACCGGGAGTCGAGCGCCGGGGCCGGGTTCCGGGGGTTGGGGAGGAGGAGCGGAGGTAGGGGAGGAGGGGCCGAAGGTCGGGTCCCGGGGGGTCGGGGAGGAAAGGGTGTTGTTTGTTTTTTGGGACGAAGTGGCCTGTGATATCCAGATATCCAGCTGGATAGCTTGATATATGCGTCTACTTCGTCTTCTGTGGGAGAGGTGGGGACGGTAGGCCGGCGGCTGAGAGGGGGGCACGGCCGGGCCGGCGGCTGAGGGGCAAGGGGACGCTGCGCCGGTGGCTGAGAGGGAGGGGACGGCGGGCCGGCGGCTGAGGGAGATGGGGACGGCCGGGCTGATGGCTGAGGGAGATGGGGACGGCCGGGCCAGCGCGGCTGAGGGGGACGGCGACTGGGCTGGCCAGCGCCCGCTCCGTCTAGTGGTACGACAGGATCTGGTCGGCCAGGAACGCGAGCGAGGCCACCAGGAAGAAACACATCACCACAAGTGAGACGTTTTCGTTCACGGCCCTAAAGGATACTGCCTGCGTCGTACAACTTGATGACCTTGACCGTGCCCGCCGGCGCCGCGTCCAGACACAGCCGGCACAGCACGCACTCGTCGAGGTTCTTCTCGACGATCTCAAGCTTGCCATTGCTCGCGAAAATGTCCACCGGGCAGGCATCCGTAAGCTTGCGCGCCAGCTCCGGGTCCGCGGCAGCTGCGTCGTCCACTTCGACGGCGATAAACGTCCCGTCGGCCCTCATACCGCACCTCCGACGCCCGTGCCGGCCAGCCTGGGGGAGGGGGCTCCCGCGGCGGCCGCTGCGATCAACGTGCCGGCCAGCCTGGGGGATGGGGCTCCCGCGGCGGCCGCTGCGATCAACGTGCCGGCCGGGTTGGGCGAGGGGGCTCCCGCGGCGGCCGCTGCGATTGACCTGCCGTCGGCCCTCATGCCGGGGTCCTCTCCGCGATCTTCGCCCCGATCATCCCCGGGATGTCCTCGATGCGCTCCGCCACCGCGATCCCGGCCTGCGCCAGCCGCGCGATCTTCTCCGAGGCGGTGTCCTCCTTGCCTTCCACGATCGTGCCCGCGTGGCCAAAGCTCATCCCCGGCATCTCGTCCATAAAGCGCCCCGCCATAAACGCCACGATTGGCAGCCTCGAGTTGTGCGCAGTGACCCAGCGCGCCAGCTCGGCCTCCATGCGGCCGCCCGGCTCGGTGTAGATCACGATCCCCTGCGTCTGCTCGTCCGCCTCGAACGACGGCATCAGCTCCGCGTAGGTGGACCCGATGATCGCGTCCCCGCCGATCGACACCGCCGTGGACTGGCCGAGCCCCGCCGCCGACAGCGTCGAGGACATCTCCGTCGTCATCCCGCCCGACCTGGAGATCACGCCGATCGGGCCCGGTTTGTAGGCCTGCGCCGCGTTTTTCGCCGGGCCGCCAATACCGCCCATCTTGATCACGTCCGGCACGATAATCCCCAAACAGTTCGGGCCGATGATCCTTGCGCCGCGCAGCGTCGCCAGCTCGACCATCTGCGCCACATCCGCGCGCGGGATCCGCTCGGTGACGATCACCACCAGCTTCACGCCGTTCTCGATCGCCTCGAACACCGCGTCCTTCGTGAACGCCGGCGGCACTGTCACGACCGACCCGTCGATCGGCCCTCCGTGGTGCTCGACCGCCTGCGCGACCGTATCGAACACCGGCACCCCATGCACCTCGCGGCCCAGCCGCCCCGGGGTGACGCCGCCGACGACCTTCGCGCCGGCGCCGTAGTCCAGGCACTCGCGTGTCAGGTTCACGGCCTCGCGGCCCGTGATGCCCTGGACGATGAACGTCGTCTGCGCGTCGATCAGGATGCTCATGCCGCCACCCCTTGGATCTTCTCGACGGCCCGCCTCGCCGCCTCGTTGAGGGAGACGCTGCGGTCGGCGTAGTCCACGCCGTACTTCTCCAGAATCTTGAAGCCCTCCTCCTCCCACGCGCCCGGAATCCGGAAGATCGCGATCTTCTCCGCCGGGTCCATGTCGAGCTCCAGGCAGGCTTTGATCACCCCGCGCGCCACAATATCCACGCGCGTATTCGACACGATCGACATCATCACCGCGATCTTGTCGACCCCCGGCTTGCCCAGCACCAGCTTCGCCAGCCCGCACGCCTTGGAGACCGACGGGTTGCCACCGATCTCGCAGTAGTTCGCCGGCCTGCCGCCATGCGCCCTCACCGCGTCGAACAGCGTCAGCGACCCCCCGCCCGCGCCAATCACCAGCCCCAGATTGCCGTCGAACTCCGTCACATTGCCCGCCACCCCGCGGTGGTCCTGCGCGTCAACCGCCTCGCCGGCCAGCTCAAACGGCGTCGCCTCCCGTGCCTGGCGCGTCTCCTCCTCGCCGACCCCGAGGTCCTTCAAGAGCTGCTTGTGGCGGCCCCTCGCCTCGTTCTCCATATCCATATGCGCGTCCAGCGCGATGAACGAACCGTCCGCCAGCCGCCCCAGCGGGTTGATCTCCGCCAGCACCATGTCGTTCGCCACGAACAGCCTCGCCAACCGCGTCACGATCGGCACCAGCTTGTTCAGCGCGCCGCCCGTCACGCCCGTGGAGGCGATCACCTCCTTGGCCTCGAACTCGCTGAACGGCAAAATGTTCGAAAAGTGCCTGCGGCCGACCTTGTCCGGCTGCTCCTCTGCCACCTGCTCGATATCGATCCCGCCGACCGGCGAGAAAATCATCACCGGCTGCTTGCGCGTCCCATCCCACACGACCCCCGCGTAGTACTCCTGCTCGACCTCCGCCCTCGGGTCCACCAGCACCCCACGGGGCATATGCCCGCCGATCTCCAACTTCAGAATGTCCCCTGCGTAGGACTCCGCCTCCTGCGGCGTGTCCGCGAACTTCACGCCGCCCGCCTTCATCCGCCCGCCCGCCAGCACCTGCGACTTGATCACCGTCGGCCCGCCGATGCGCTGCGCAATCTCGGCCGCCTCTTTGGGGTCCGTCGTAAAGCCATAGTCAGTGACCGGGATGCCGGCGCGCTTAACGATCTCGCGCGCCTCGAACTCGAAGAACCTCATCGCGGGGGGTTTGGGGTGGTGAGCAAGGCGTCGGAACCCTATCTGAGTTGGCCGAGAGTGTGGCGCCGCCCGTACGCCGCAGACAATAGTATGCAATGAGCGTCTCGACAGAGAGCGTTTACGACCACGTCGGTCGAAGGAGAAGCAATGGACAAACATGAGGCTTTCAGCACCTTCGATAACGCTCTGGAGGCACTGGCGCCGCAGGTGGCGGCCGAGGACGGCTTTGCGCGCGAGCTCTACGCAGCCCTCTGCAACATGCAGTGGCGCCTCCGCGAAGGTGGCGAGCTGGTGTCGATGAGTTGGCGATCCGCTGGCGCAACCGTCGCCCGCCTCGCCGGTCGTGGCGAGTGCTACCTGGATTACTACTGCTCCGGGAACGAGGGCATCATCTCGAAGCGCATTGGTGAGGCGCTGGGGGCTTTGGGGTGGACGCCGGTGCCGTGGCCGGATTGAGCGGCCTTCAGCAGTCCGCGAGCGCACGCAGAGCGCTACAGATCTCTTCGCGCCGGGCGCCAATATCTCCGGCTCGCGCGGTGAGGGCCGATCTCCGGATGCGCTGCAAATTGTCGAAGGAGGCTGCGCATTCGGTATTGAGTCCCTCGTCTGCGCCGAGTTGGATCTCTGTCGGGATGGCGCGCACGGTGCGGGTGATGGGGGCGATGACGATGCCGCTCAACACGCTCACCGCCTCAGAGCGGGTCACAACTAGAACGGGTCTACGTTCGTCTTCGGCCTCTGCCCACCAAATCTCGCCCTGACGTGGGACCGTCACCAAGGCTCCTCGGAGATCAAGGCGCGGGTGGACTGTTCCAGGCCGGCAAGCTCCTCGTCGGTCTGGGGCCAGCGGCGATACGCCTCCACGATCTCGGAGCCGATCTGTTGGCGGCGATGCTCATCGACAAGTCTCTCCAAGCCCAGTCGAACGGCCTCGGAGCGATTGCTGACGACGCCTTCGGCGATCAGGTTGTCCAGCTCGGCTGCGAGGCCGTCGTCTAGCCGTGTCACCACTTGCGCCATGCACTTAGCATAGCGAAATGCAAAGCGCGGCGTGTGATCACAAAGCTACGCCAGCAACGTGAACTGCGGATGCTGCGCCGCGTGCGTCGAGTAGGAGCCGGCGGTCGCCGTCAGCGAGAGCCGGTAGGTCCCCGCCGCAAGGAGCTTGCCGCCGGAGAGCACGCCGTCGAAGGCGATCCGGTCGGTGCCCGCCGAGGCCGCGAGGACCACGCCGCCGGCGATCGCCACGTAACGCGCACAGCGCCTGCCCGCGCGGTGGGACTTCGAGACCGCGGCGCACTTGCGAGCGACCAGCACGCCGGGCCGGCGCTCTTCGAAGCCGAGTCTCACGCTCGCGGCCGCGGACAGCGCGAACGCGATCGTCGTCGCGGCGGGTGGCGCCTTGGCCTTGCGCCTCACGATGCCCGCCGCGCGCCGGCCGCGCCGCAAGCGCGCCGGGGCGAGCCGCAGATCGCTCACCGTCAGCGCTGCGGCCGCGCCGAGCCCGACGGCCGGCCCGCTGTCCGCTGGCGGCGGGGCGCTCGGCGTCGTGAACGTCACCGGTGAGCCGCTCCCCGCTCCCTGCGTCGTCGTCGCGGTCAGCGTCACCGTGTACGTAGTTGCCGGCGTCAGCCCCGCGGCCGTCGCCGAGACCGCCGTCGGCGTGCCGCCCGCGGTGAGCTGCTGCGCACACGGGAACGACGCCACCCCCGCCGGAGCGGGGGAGATGTCAAAGCCGCAGCTCGTTACCTGCCACGCATCCGGGTTGACCGTGCCGTTCAGCGTCGTCGTCGTGGCCGTCACCGCACTTGCCGCTGCGGTCACGACGGCCGGCGGCGCCGGCGTCCAGCTGAACGTGACCGCCGGCTGGGCGCCTTCTGCGCTCGGCGTGTACGAGAAGTCCGAAACCCCCGTTGCGCCCGCGGGGACGCCCGACGACCCGCCGCCGCCCCCACCACCGCCGCCATTGGCGAATTCGGTGGGGCTGATTTCCCCGAATTCGCCGCCCCCACCACCGCCTGCGCCATAGACGCCGCCGCCCCCGCCGCCGCCACCACCGCCGAGCGATTCGCCGCCGGCTCCGCCGCGGCCCAGCGTGCCGTCGCCTGCGCAGCCGTTGTCGCTCGCCCCCGTACAGCTGCCCGAAGGGGTTCCTCCCGTACCCCCTGCCGTCGCCGATCCGCGTGTGCCGCCGCTGCCGCCGACATTGCCGATCGCATCGTGCGCGCCGGCCGTGCCCGGCTGGTCCCCGGCGCCGCCCACCCCGCCGGCCGTCGTCAACGGGTCGCGGCCGTTGCCACCGCCCCCGCCGCCACCGCCGGCGACCACCAGCCGCGAGGCCAACGACTGCAGGCCGCCGCATTCCGCCGGCGACGCCGCGGCCGCGCAGGTGCGCACGTCGGAGGCCCCGCCGCCACCGCCACCGGCAGGAGCCGACCCGAACAGGAAAGTCGTGATACCGCCGCCCCCGCCGCCGTCCGAACCGCCGCGGCCTTCGCCGGGCAATTCGGCCTGCTGACCGTCACCACCGACCTCCGCATACAACGTCTCGCCGGGGCTCACCGCCAGCGTCGCCGCGACCGTCGCGCCCGTCCCTCCCGGAGCCCCGCCGCTGCCACTGCCGCCGTGGCCGCCGACCAGCGCGACCTGCACACTGCTCACACCGGGCGGGACGGTGAACAGCTGCTCGCCAGCGGTGCCGAAGGTCTGCGAGATCGGCGTCGCGGCCATGGCGGCGGCAGGTCCAAGTGCGAGTGTCGCGCCCAGCGCTGCGACGGCGATCCGAAGCCCGCGGCTCATCTCGATCTCATCGGCATCGTCGCCGCAGAGACTGAGACCACCCTTTGCGGACGTTGTGCTACGCTGCGTACATGTCGGTCAATGTGTCGGTGCGTCTTGACGATTCTCTGGCTGAGCGTCTTCGTCTGCGGGCGCGCGCTGCCGGCGAGACGCTCTCGGATCGCCTGCGTCGCTATGCCGAGGAAGGCACTCGTCGCGAGGAGCATCCTCTGATCGTGTTCCGGGACGGACCGACCGGGCGGCGTGCGGGGTTGCTCGGTGGCCCCGACGTGTGGGAGGTCGCGATGTGGGTCGAAGATCTAGCCGACGAGCCCGAGCCCCCAGCGGCGCTCGTCGAGGATTCAGCGCTCACGCGCGCCCAAGTGGACGCGGCATTGCGCTACCGCGCCACATACCCCGACGAGATTGCGGCCCATATCGAGCTTCACCGGCGCGAAACCTCGGCGGCCGAACAGCATTGAAGCTACTGCTCGACGAGATGTACTCCGCCGTCCACGCCGCGGCGCTGCAAGCCGTCGGCATTCAGGCGGCGACCGTCATCGGGCTCGGATTGGCGGGCAGCTCCGATCCGGAGGTGTTCGCGGCGGCGACCGCCGAGGGGTCCGCGCTGCTCACGGAGAACGTCGCCGACTTCACGCGCATTTCCGCCGAGCACCTGCTCGCCGGCCAACACCACCGCGGCGTCCTGATCGCGCTCTCCTCACGGTTCTCGCGCCGCCCGGCGGGCATACCGGCGCTCGTCGCAGCGATCACCGCCCTCGCCGAGCGGCCGCTCACAGACTGCCTCGTCTACCTCCAAGCGCCGGCCCCCGACGATCCGATCGGGGCGGCTCGCGGCGCGCTCCCGGACGAGCTGTCGCTGAGCAGCGAGCGGCTACGCGAGCACGCCCGCCGATCGTCGTAGCTCGCGTAGATGGTTCGCACGTCACCGCGTTGGCGCGATGATCAAACCGCGGCCGGCGCTGGCTGTTCGGCGGCGCCCGCTCCGGCGCCAAACAGTCCGTACGCCTGCGCCAGCTCCGGGTCCTTGCGGGCCAGCATTTCGGCGAGTTTGACCATCACCTGGCACTGCTTCCACGTCGCGTCGTCCTGCATCTTGCCGTCGATCATGTGCACACCGCGCCCGTCCGGAATCGCCGCGATCACCTTTTTCGCGAACGCCACCTCGTCGGGGTCGGGCGAGAACACCTTCTTGGCGATCCCGATCTGCACCGGGTGCAGCGACCAGGCCCCCACACAGCCCAGCAGGAACGCCGCGCGGAACTGCGTCTCACAGCCCTCCACGTCCTTGATGTCGCCGTAGGGGCCGTAGAAGGGAAGCGCGCCGACCGCCGTGCACGCGTCGACCATCCTCGCGATCGAGTAGTGCCACGGGTCCTGCTGGTAGCTCGGGCGCGGCGCCTGCGGGTCGTTTGGATCGGGGTCCGCGATCGTGCGGTAGCCGGGGTGCCCGCCGCCCACGCGCGTCGTCTTCATCCGCCTTGACGCCGCCAGATCCGCCGGGCCGAAACTCATCCCCTGGATCCGCGGGCTGGCCGCCGCGATCTCCTCCAGGTTGGCCACTCCAAGCGCCGTCTCGAGGATCGCGTGCACCAGAATCGGGCGCTCCAGTCCCGCCTTGGCCTCCAACTGCGCCAGCAGCCTATCCACGTAGTGGATGTCCTGCGCGCCCTCCACCTTCGGGACCATAATCACCTCGATCTTGTCCCCGATCTCGCCTACGATCTGCGTCAGATCGTCCAGCACGAACGGCGAGGCCAGCTCGTTCACGCGCGTCCACAGCGCCGTCTCGCCGAGCTCCATTTCCTTGCCGACCCTGATCAGCCCGTCTCGTGCGGCCGTCTTTTTGTCGAGCGGCACCGCGTCCTCGAGGTTGCCCAGCAGGATGTCCACCGTCGGCGCGATATCCGGCACCTTGGCGACCATCTTCTCGTTCGAGAAGTCCAGAAAATGGATCATCCTCGAAGGCTTAAACGGGATCTCGCGCGCCGGCTCCGGCGCGTCGATGGCGAGAGGCTTGAAGAAGTCGCGGGGGTTACGCAAGTGGGGTCTCCTGGGGTCGCAGTGGTTTGCGGGTTTGGCTGGGGTTTATGGGTCTGGCTGCGGTTGGCGGGTCCGGCTGGCGGCTGGTGCTCGCTTGCCGGCGCCGTCTGCGCCGGCGCCGATCGCACCGCGCGGCGGGGGTCCCTTCCCGCTTGGGCCTACCTTGAGGGGGAATGCACTTTCTCAGTTTTGCGCGCCAAAGCAATAAGGCTGCCGGAGCATCCTCCCCACACGGTATGATTTTCCTACGACGATACTCCTTGGGTGCGTATCACAGTCCATTTTCATCCATTTTCACCCGCCACGGGTTGCCCGCCGCGCCGGCGAGCGGAACATGAACCACCGGCGAGCGGAACTGAACGGTACCTGCTGAGCGGCGCCGGATAGAGTGCCGGTGCCAAACACGAGCGCACGGGAGACCACCGAGACCAATGAGCGACACCCCCTCCGTCGAGACCGACCAAGCCGCCCGCGAGGCGAGTGGCGCCCACCCCTACGGCCGCTACCTCGAGGAGTTCGAGGTCGGAGACATCTACAAGCACTGGCCCGCCAAGACCGTCACCGAGGCCGACGACCACCTCTTCTGCCTGATCACGATGAACCACCACCCCCTGCACATCAACGACATCTACGCCGCCCAATCCCAGCAGGGCCGCAACGTCGTCGTGGGGCCGCTCGTCTACTCGCTCGCCCTGGGCATGTCCGTCAGCGACGTCTCCGGCAAGGCGATCGCCAACCTCGCCACCGAAGATCTCAAACACCCCGCGCCCGTCTTCCACGGCGACACCCTTTTCTGCGAGTCCGAGGTCCTGGAGAAGAAGGAGTCGCGCTCCAAGCCCGACCGCGGCACCGTCAAGGTCCACACCCGCGTACTCAACCAGGATGGCGTGCTCGTCGCCGAGTTCAAGCGCCTCGTGCTCGTACCGCGCCGGCACCCCGGCGAGGGCGCGCTGGCGGGGACCGGCGCCGAGGCGGCCGTTGAGTAGCGTTGCGTAAGAATCCGCATCAAAGCCGACGTTAGATCTCCGACGCTCATACGTTAACTACGTACGGCGCGTCCACGGGCGTGCTGTAGGCTGCCAGGGTGGCCTGTCGTGCGATGCGCCCCGCGCGTCGCGGTCGTGGGCGGGTGAGGACCCACGGCTCTGGCGCCCAGACACCATCGCTCAAACGAGACCAGAGGAGTAGTTCGATCTTATGGAGACCACCGCCGCCCCCGCCGACGCCCCCACCGACCACAAGCGCCTGCTGGCTTGGGTCGAAGAGATCGCCACCCTCACCGAACCGCAGGACATCCACTGGTGCGACGGCTCCAAGCAGGAGTACGAAACGCTCTGCGAGCGCCTCGTGCAGGCCGGCACATTCCAGCGGCTCTCCGCGACCAAGCGCCCGGACTCCTACCTGGCCTTCTCCGACCCCGGCGACGTCGCCCGCGTCGAGGACCGCACGTTCATCTGCTCGGCGACCGAGGACGAGGCCGGGCCGACCAACAACTGGCGCGACCCCGCCGAGATGCGCGAAGCGCTCGGCGAGCTGTTCGCCGGCTGCATGCGCGGGCGCACGATGTACGTCGTGCCCTTCTCGATGGGTCCCCTCGGCTCGGACAAGAGCCACGTCGGCGTGCAGCTCACCGACTCCACCTACGTCGCCGTCTCGATGCGCCTGATGACGCGGATGGGCCAGGGCGCCCTGGACGTACTCGGCGAGGACGGCCGCTTCGTGCCCTGCGTGCACTCCGTCGGGATGCCGCTTGATCCCGATAATCCCACCCACCCCGAAGACGTCCCCTGGCCGTGCAACGCCGAAAACAAGTACATCGTGCACTACCCCGACACCCGCGAAATCTGGTCCTTCGGCTCGGGCTACGGCGGCAACGCGCTGCTCGGCAAGAAGTGCTTCGCGCTGCGCATCGCCTCGGTGATGGCGCGCGACGAGGGCTGGATGGCCGAGCACATGCTGATCCTCAAGTTGACCTCGCCCGAGGGCGAGGTCAAGTACGTCGCCGCCGCCTTCCCGAGCGCCTGCGGCAAGACCAACCTCGCGATGCTGATCCCCACGCTCAAGGGCTGGAAGGTCGAGACGATCGGCGACGACATCGCCTGGATGAAGTTCGGGCAGGACGGCCGCCTGTACGCGATCAACCCCGAGGCCGGCTTCTTCGGCGTCGCGCCCGGCACCGGCGAGGACACCAACCCCAACGCCGTGCGCATGGTTGCACGCGACACGCTCTTCACCAACTGCGCGCTCACCGACGACGGTGACGTCTGGTGGGAGGGCCTCACCGACGAGCCCCCCGCGCACCTGACCGACTGGCATGGCAACGATTGGACGCCCGCCGCCGATAAGCCCGCGGCGCACCCCAACGCGCGCTTCACCGTGCCCGCCGCCCAGGATCCCGCGATCGCGCCCGAGTGGCAGGACCCCGCCGGCGTGCCGATCGACGCGATCCTCTTCGGTGGGCGGCGCTCCACCGTCGTGCCGCTCGTCACCGAGGCGCTGGACTGGGAGCACGGCGTGTTCATGGGTTCCGTGATGAGCTCCGAGAAGACCGCCGCCGCCGCCGGCACCGTCGGCGAACTGCGCTTTGACCCCTTCGCGATGCTCCCCTTCTGCGGCTACAACATGGCCGACTACTTCGCCCACTGGCTGGAGGTCGGCAGCCACGCCGGCGCGCAGCTGCCGAAGATCTTCTACGTCAACTGGTTCCGCAAGGACCCCGAGAACGGCAGCTTCCTGTGGCCCGGCTACGGCGAGAACTCGCGCGTGCTCGCCTGGGTGTTTGCCCGCTGCGCCGGCCACGGCGCCGCCACGGAGACCCCGATCGGCCTGATCCCGCCCGTCGGCGAGGAGGGCATCGACACCTCCGGCCTGGACATCTCGCGCGACGCGGTCGCCGAGCTGCTGCGCGTCGACACCGCCGAATGGCGCGCCCAACTGCCCCACTTCCACGAGCACTACGGCAAGTTCGAGCGCCTGCCGCAGGAGCTGCGCGCGCAGCTGCTTGCGCTCGAGCAGCGCCTGGGCTGAGCGGGGCCGCAGGGGCCCACGGCGGCTGCGCGGGGGGTTCGGTAGGGCTGGCGCGGTAGGGCCTTGGCGCGTACGTCGTCGTGGCGGCCGTGCGTCGCCTGGCGCGTACTCGTTGTGGTGGCCGTGGCCGTGCGTCAGCTCGGCGAGGCGTACGTGCGGCGGCTATTCGTGCGCGCCGTGCGGCTCGCTCGATGAGGCAGGGGGGCGCGACTCCTCCGCCAGCGAGGTGATCGTCAAGTCGCCCCTAGCCGCCTGCTCGAGCACCTCGGTCGCCTCCTCCAGCGACCTCGCGTACAGCTCGACCAGCAGGTGCACCACGATCTGCGCGTCGTCCTCGTGCTTGTGGAAGCGCACATGCGTAAAGAACTCCCTAACCCCATAGTCGCCGAACGCCGCGTAGGACAGCGCGTCGCCCGCCTCCGGGCCCGAGCACGTCTCCACATCCTCCGCGTCGACCGACACCGTGCACGACGCCACCCACGGCGTCCCCGCGATCATCCGTTCCCAACGGTCCTCGATCGGCTCCACCCGGCCGTTGTTGAAGCCCAGATGCGGCTGGTCGTGCATGCAGTCCAGGCACTGCACCACCGCCTCCTGCAGCTCGTCCACAACTTCCGAGCGCTCCCCCGTGTCCGGGTCGATCTTGTGGATCCCCTCGTAGTGGACCTGGACCTCCAGGTCCTGCGACCAGCAGCGGTAGCAGCGCAGCCAGCTGCGTGCGGTTGTCTCCGGCGTCGAGCTCATTGCCGCATTGTAGGCCGCGGGTCGGTCGCGGCCCGGGGGCCGGGCGGCGGGGGGCTTGCGGGTGGGTACCGGGCCGATGTGTGGTGGGTGCGTTTGGGGGTGGGCTGCCGGGCCGATACGCGGCGGCGGGCGTTTGGGGGTGGGGCGCCGGGCCGATGCGGGGTGGGGCGCGTTTGCGGGTGGGGCGCCGGGCCGATGCGGGGTGGGGCGCGTTTGGGGTGGGGCGCCGGGCCGATGCGGGGTGGGGCGCGTTTGCGGGTGGGCTGCCCGGGCCGATGCGCGACGGGGCGCCCGTTCGGGCGCCCCGTCGGCACGGCGGTCCTGCAAAGACACGGCGGTCCTGGGAGGATCGCCGCTCGGGCTCGTGCTCGCCCGAGACCGTCTCTGGCGGGCCGGGCTACTTCTTGTGCCCATGCCCCCCGTGCTTGTGCTTATGGCTCTTGTGCTTCAGGTGCACCTGCACGAACTTCGTGCTCGTGATGTGGATCGTCGTGCCCGCCGGCGTGAACACCAACGTCAGTTTGACGTTCAGGTGCTTGCCCTTGTGCAGCGCTGCCAGCGCCGCCGCGCTCGGTTTGAGCTTGAGCTTGTACTTGCCCGCCGCCGTCACCGCGACTTTGATCGATCCGTACGGGATCGGGGCGTTGCTCACACACCGCCCGCCCTTCTTGACATCGCCCTTCTTGCACCTCTTGCTCTTGCCATGCTTCTTCGCGACGCTCGCCACCGGCGCTCCGGCGAACTGCATCGCCAGCGGGCCGTGGACGCGCGCGGCTTCCGCGCCGTCGTCGACTTCGCCCGACAGGTCGGCTTCGCCGTCCTCCGGGAATTCGACTTCGTCTTCGATTTCGCCGTCTTCTTCGTCGACGATCACGACCTTCGGGATCGGCGGCGAGCTCGACGGTGTGATGACCACCGGTGCCGGTGCGGGGCTCGGGGCCGGCGCTGGTTTTTTCACGCACGGCGTCGTCGGCGTGCGTTCAAAGCCGGGCGGGCACGGCGGGATCCCTTCAGCGCTTTCTTTAATGACCTCCACCAGCTTCGCGTCCAGCGTTTTTTCGCCTTCGTCGGCGACAACCGCCTGGCCGCCCGTATCGGCCGCCCAGTATTCCCAGTAGTGAATGAAATTGCTTTCTTCCGTCTCTCCCGTATGGAAGTAGTCGACCATCGCCAGCGGCTTTGCTTCCCCATCCAGTTTTTGCAGCGTTTTGTGGAACTCCAGCGATTCCCCTTCTTTCCATTGCGTATCCGGGATGCCCCATTTGCCCCCGAGTTCTTCACCCGTATCAGGCCACGCTTCGACGCCGTCGGTAAACGGCTGGGTGAGCTGCAGTTCGGTCGGGATCCCTTCGTTGAGATCCGGCGTATGCGGCACGTTGTCGGCGATCATCACGATCTCGTGCCTCGCTCCCGGCCGCCAGCCGATGGCCGGGTTGGTCGCCGTCTCCCACAGCGCGCGGCCGTACGCTTCCGGCCCATCGCCGCCGTAGTGCGTCACCTCAGATCCCGAGAGGTTGTTGATCGCTTCTTCGACACCCGTCTCGTTGGTCGTCAGCGCCTGCCACAAATGCCACGGTTTTTCGGCGTCTTCTTCGTATTGCATTTCCGTCAGTTGCCCTTCCACCGTCGCGCCGCTGTTGTAGCCCGGGATGTCTTCGACGTTCGCCACCCCGAACTCCACATTAGGCAGGCTCGCCTGTGTGTTGGCGACCAGCGTCTTGATTTCTTCTTTTGCTTCTTCGAGCACGCCCGACATCGAGCCGCTCGTGTCGAAGATGAACATAATGTCCGTTTTTTCCGGCACCGCCGCGCCTGCCGGCGCGGCGAACGTTGCCAGCGACGCCCCCAGCGCCACCACTGCCGTCGCAACTAGCATTACCAGCCGTCCGTACCACGGCCCTGCATGTTCGCCCCCGGCAACAGCCGTCAGGCTGTTGCTCCCTCCACTCAAACACTCGCCATTCATCTACCGCGCACCTCCTTGCGGGCCCGCGTTTCGCTAAGGCGAAACGGGCGCCAGGGTTGCCGTTTGCGCCCCAAGCCTACAGCGTGCGGCGGCGCGGGCGTCTGTCCCGGACGGCTATCCGATGCCTGCGCGCAGCGTCGCCTCGACATCTGCGTGCGCGACCGGTCCCACGCACGGCGTGCCCACGCCCGCCTCCCTGTAGCGCTCGATCCCGGTGCGCACCTCTGTGGCGTCGCCGACTGCCGCCAACTGTCCGAGGAACCGCTCCGAGATAGCTGCCTGCATCGCGTCCATATCGCCCGCGGCCTGGTCGAACGCCTCGATCTCTTGGCCGAAACCGGCCCGCTCCAGCATCGCCCTGTAGAACGGCAGCCCGAAATACGGCAGCAGCTCCCCTCGCATCGCCGCGTATGTGCTCGCGCGGTCCTCGACGGCCGCCGCCGGCACCGCCGCCAGCACGTCAAAGCCCGCCATCGTCTTGCCCGCCCGTTCGCGGCCCGCCGTCACCTCCGGGATGACAACCTTGCCTATGTACTCCGGGCAACACAGCCACAGCATCGCTCCGTCCGCGACTTCGCCCGCCAGCCTGAGCATCGCCGGCGACAGCGCCGCCACATAGATCGGCAGCTGCGGCCTGCACTCGATCCCGACCAAATGGAAACCCGTCCACCACTTCTCGCCCCTTGGCGGGTCCTCGCCGCGCAGCACCGCGCGCACGATCGCGACATATTCGCGCATCTCCCTCACCGGGTGGTCGATTGTCATACCGTGCCAGCCCTCCACCACCGGCCTGTGCGACACGCCGAGCCCCAGCGTCAACCGGCCCCCTGACAGCACGTCGATCGAGGCCGCCGTCTGGGCCATCGTCGCCGGCGTCCTCGTGTAGATCGGCACCACGCCCGTGCCGACCCCGATCCTTTCCGTCGCGCCCGCGTACGCCGTCAGCACCGTCAGCGACTCCCAACCGGCGATATGCGTCGTGTAGACGCTGTCGTAGCCCAGCCCCTCCGCGAGCTTGACTCGCTCGATCGCCTTGTCGATGTCCCGGCCCGGGGAGATGAAGCAGCCTGTTGGCATTCGGGTGGGAGTCTATTGGAGGGGGGGCGCCGTGCGTCCTCGCGCACCAGCCGCCACGTTTCAAACGTGGTGTTTGCCACGTTGCGAGCGAAGTCTCCGGGCACGCCGTTCGCAAACCATGCCGCGACGCACAGCGCACAGACAAGGTGCACCGACGACCTCCGTGCGGTCGCAAATGTCGCGGCGCAAGCCCGCGTGCGTCTTTGGTGAGATCGCGACCCTACTCCGGCAAGCAGGCATTGCGATACAGCAAAACGACATCTGGATCGCGGCGCTGTGCAAACAACACAGATTCGCTCTCGCAACCCGAGACCGTGGCTTCCAGCACGTCCTCGGACTCGAGGTCATCGAATTTACGGTGCAAGTACCAGAGACTCGAGGTGGTCGATGAGCTGACGCATCGGTGCCGCGCTTGTCGGCCGATCTCTACTCTTTAGCCCACCCACGAACGGATACCACCATGATCATTTCCACCATGAACGACCTCCCCGGCCACGACATCGAGGAGGTCTTCGGCGAGGTCTTCGGCCTCACCGTCCGCTCGCGCAACATCGGCTCGCAGATCGGCGCCGCCTTCAAGTCCCTGGTCGGCGGCGAGCTCAAGGGCATGACCAAGATGCTCGCCGAAGGCGGGGCTGGTGGAGTCGGCCACGAAATCGGCGCGCCGCTACGATCCGTACTGACCCGCCTCGACTCTTTCGATGTCGCCTAGGATCGGGTCAGACTCACCTACGAAGTATCGGAGCCATTTCCTCACGTACTGCACATCCAACGCGCCGTCCTGGATGCGATAGATTCTCTGAATATCAATCCAATCATTCGGCCGGTTAAACAATGCCTTACACACAATCAAATCTTCGGCCGAGAGGATCGGTATCGCGACGTCGCCGAAGCCCACGCTCCTGATTCGATTGGCCAGCGATTCGTGGAAGGCGGTGTCGATAAAGAAGAGATCGATATACGTTTGGTCCCACAGCAGTCTGGTTTGGTCACGGGTAGCGATCCGTTGAAGCTGTTCGTCGCGATCGGGCGTTGCAAACAGCATGTCAAGAGCTGCCAGCACGTCGTTGCCGCGATCTGGGGGCAGGAGGATGTTTACGTCAATATCGTCGGTCGCCCTCGGCTCAGCATGATAAGCGAGCGCTATAGCCCCACCGAAGCCGTAGGGGATCTCGCGTTCTGTGAACACACGGTGCAGCCCGAGTATCTTCTGCGGCAGGCCCTCACTGCCGAATTCGGGTGAGCGCATAGCGCTTGAGCCGCGGTGCTACCGGCCCTGCACCTCGGCCACGGGGTCTGGCAAGCGGCGCAACGGTTCCGGTGTATGTGGCGCCTTGCTCGACTGCACCCGGTCGGCAAATTCCAGCAAACCCCAAAGTACACGGCCGTGCTCTGCGGGACTTGCCTCGCGCCAGCGAGCGACGATCGCCAGCTCGGCCGCCGGGTCGGGCTGGAAGTGCCGGGGTCGATCGGCGGCCGATGCGATGCCTGTCTGCAAGCGATTGACGTCGGTCTGCTCAGTCATACATAGATTCTACAGCCAATGAGCTGACGCATCGGTGCCGCGCTTGTCGGCCGATCTCTATTCTTTAGCCCACCCACGAACGGATACCACCATGATCATTTCCACCATGAACGACCTCCCCGGCCACGACATCGAGGAGGTCTTCGGCGAGGTCTTCGGCCTCACCGTCCGCTCGCGCAACATCGGCTCGCAGATCGGCGCCGCCTTCAAGTCCCTGGTTGGCGGCGAGCTCAAGGGCATGACCAAGATGCTCGCCGAAGGGCGCCTGCACGCGCAGGAACGGCTCGTCGAAGAGGCCCAAGCCAAGGGCGCCAACGCCGTTCTCGCGTTTCGCTTCGACACCTCCGAGCTGGGCGGCACCTGGACGGAGATCTGCGCCTACGGCACCGCCGTGCGGGCTGTGCCGCGCTGAGGGACCGGGGTTGGCGGGGGCCTCGTCTTGTGACCAAAGCTAGC
This sequence comes from uncultured Solirubrobacterales bacterium, assembly GCA_963804675.1. Taxonomy (GTDB): domain Bacteria; phylum Actinomycetota; class Thermoleophilia; order Solirubrobacterales; family Solirubrobacteraceae; genus Palsa-744. The sequence goes on from CAWDRI010000002.1 coordinate 225,245, forward strand.
GGCCGACCGATGGGCGGAGCTGGCCGTCGTCGCGAGTCTCAGCGTCGGGCAGCTCGGCCGGCCACTCCTGCGTCTGAGCGGGCGTCTGCTCCGCGATCACGCCGGCCGTGCGCAACGCCTCGGCGTCGCGCACGAGCACTCCCGCGCGCCCGATCCGAGCACTCCCGCGCGCCCGATCCGAGCACTCCCGCGCGCCCGATCCGAGCACTCCCGCGCCGATCCGAGGACTCCCGCACCCGATACGAGCACGCCCGCGCGCCATGGAACCCCCCCCCCGCACGACATCGCCGCGCCCTCTGCGCTAGCGTTCCCCTTTCGATGGGCGAGCGCACCTCCTACGCTCCCGGCACCTTCTGCTGGGTCGAACTCACCACCACCGACCAGCAGGCTGCCAAGGCCTTCTACTCGTCGCTACTGGGCTGGACCGCCAACGACCTGCCCGTCGGCGACGGCGGCTACATCTACTCGATGATGCAGCGCGACGGCCTCGCCGTCGCCGCGATCGCCACCCAGCCCGACCAGCAGCGCGAGGCCGGGGTTCCGCCGGTCTGGAACAACTACGTCTCCGTCGTCAACGCCGACGCGACCGCCGCCCGGGCTGGCGAGCTCGGCGCCACCGTCCACGCGCCGCCCTTCGACGTGATGGACGTCGGGCGCATGGCCGTCATCCAAGACCCCCAGGGCGCCTTCTTCGAGCTCTGGCAGCCCCGCTCCCACATCGGTGCCTCGCTCGTCAACGCCCCCGGCGCACTTGTCTGGAACGAGCTCAACAGCCCCGACATCGACGCCTCCAAAGCCTTCTACGGCTCCCTCTTCGGCTGGGACATCGCGCCGTTCGACGGTGGCGCGGACACCGGCAACGGCCAGCCCTACTACGCGATCAAAAACGGCGCCGCCAACGCCGGCGGCATCCGCGCCAGCGAACAGCCCGGGCCGCCGCCTTTCTGGCTCGCCTACTTCGGGGTCGAGGACCTCGACGCGTCGCTCTCGCAGGTCAGCGAGCTCGGCGGCACCGTGCACGCCGGGCCGATCGACATCCAGATCGCCAAGATCGCGGTCGTCGCCGACCCGCAGGGCGCGGTGTTTGCCCTGTACGCCGGCGCGCTCGAGCCCTAGACCGCCGCCGCCCACGCGGACGGCGCGGGCAGGGGGCGTGCACTGGCGCGCGCTCCCTCGACAACACGAGACCGCGCCCTCGGCGGGCAAGTGGCGGGCCGCGCGTGCGGACGGGGGTGTCCGCAGGGGGGTCGTCCGGGGGGTGTTGCAGGGGGCCGCCAGGGGTGTATCGCAGGGGCCGTCCGCGGGGTGTCCCAGGGGTCGTCCGGGGTGTGTCCCAGGGGTCGTCCGGGGTGTGTCCCAGGGGTCGTCCGGGGTGTGTCCCAGGGGTCGTCCGGGGTGTGTCCCAGGGGTCGTCCGGGGTGTGTCCCAGGGGTCGTCCCGGGGGCCGTCGATAGCGGTCTTTTGCGGGCCCATTCGCGGCCGCGTGCGTACGCGCGCGCGAATGGGCCCCTGCGGGCTATGGGCCCTGCGAGCTATGCGATGGTCAGCGTGACCGGCGCCGTCGCGACCTGGTGCCCTTTGGGCGTGGAGTCGGTGACCTTGACCGTGAACGTGAACGATGTACCGGGCGCGTATTTTTTGAGCGCCACCGTCCCTGTCAGTTCGCCACTGGAGCTCAGTTTGATCGCCGCCGGCATTTTGCCCGAGACTTTCGACCATTTGATCGGCGGCAACCCGCCGGCCGACTGCAGTTGCGCTTTGTAGGGCGTGCCCTGCGTGACCTCGGGCAGCGAGCTCGTGGTCACGTGCAGGCCGAGCACCGTCAGCGTGAACTGTTGGGTGGCGGGAGCGCCGATGCCGTTGGTCGCGGTGAACGTCACCTCGAAGGTGCCCGTCTGCGTCGGCGTGCCCGACAGCACGCCGTTCGCGAGCGTCACGCCCGCCGGGAGGTTGCCCCACTTGGTGACCGTCGGCGCCGGCGTGCCCGAGGCGAGCACCATGAAGATGCTCGCTTCGTGGTCGTTGAACGTCGCTTCCGCGGGCGAGACGATCGCCGGCGGCGCGTCCACCGTGAGCGTGAAGCTTTGCGAGACCGAACCCGCGGCGTTGCTCGCCTTGAAGCTGCTCGCGAACACGCCTTCTTCGGTCGGGGTGCCCGACAGCACGCCGGTCCCCGCATCGAAGTGCACGCCCTGGGGCAGCGTGCCCGCCGCCACGCTAAGCGTCGGCGTTGGCGTACCTTCGGCGGTGAGAGTAAAGCTGCCTTCGTGGCCCTCGCTGAACGTCGCACTCGCTTGCGAGGTGATCGCCGGCGGCTGCTCGACGTTCTCGCTGGTCGTGCCCGACGATCCCGCGTAGTTGGCGTCGCCCGAGTAGGTCGCGGTGACTTCGTCGGCGCCCGCCGGGGACTCGTGCGCGGTCGCGCACGTCGCGGTGTCGGGCGCGCCTTCGCTCAGCGCCACCGCGCCGCACCCGGCGATCGACCCGTGGCTGTCCGAGAACGCGACCGTGCCCGTCGGGGTGCCCGTGCCCGGCGCCACCGGCGCGACGGTCGCGGTGTAGGTGACGGGTGCGCCGACGTCGCCCGTGCCTTCGTCGGAGGCGCTGACGCCCGTGCTCGTCGTCACGCCCGGGGCCGTGGCCGAGGAGAGGTTCATCGTCAGGATGTCGCGGTACAGCGCCGGGTCGCTCGCGCCGACCGTGTACTGCGCGGCGGCGTTGGTGCCCAGTTTCGTGCCGGTGCTCGTGATCGGTTTGGGGATGCGATAGCCGGCGAATACCATCGTCAGCGACCCATTCGGGTTCTGCACGACGGCCGGGCCGTACGCGCGCCCAGAGTAGTAGGCGCCGATCCCCAACGGTTCGTCTTTGCCTTCCGCGAGCGCCTTGTCCTGCGCGGCCGACGCCGCGAACGTGTAGTCGGTGCTCAGCACCACCTTCGGCACCGACCATTCCCTGCCGTTGGTCGAGGTCGCGTAGAAGATCTGGTTGAACGCGTCGCTGTCGCCGTCGGTCGCCCACGCGCCCGACAGGAACAGCCCGAAAGAACCGTCGGGATTGGTGACGACGGTGCCGCGCGAGCCGATGTAGCGCAGCTCGGTCGTGTCGGGCGCGCCCGCAGGAAGGTTTGTCGGGCTCGTGCCCGACGGGCTCGCCTGCTGGTCGGGGTTGGACAGGTCGCTGTATTCCCCTGAGTCGTTGCCCGTGCCCGAGCTCGCGCCGCTGATCGGTCCGAGGTCCGTGAAGCTCACGCCGTTGAACGTGTACGCCGCGCGCAGCACCGTCAAATCCTCGTTGTTGCCAAACAGCTTCTCCGGCCCCTTGCTTTTGCTGTCGGTGCCCTCGCCGATCTTTTCGAGCGCCGAGTACGGTGCGACGGCGGCGTTCGGTCCGCCGATCCAGTTGCCTTCCTTGACCGACCCCGTGCCGCCGCTGCAGCCCGTGAGGTTGCGACTGCCAGGCGGCGTGCCAGCCTGCGTGGCGGCACTCACGCCGGTGCACGTCACTTCTTGGATCGGCTGACCGACTTCGGTGCCCAGATAGATCTTGATCGTGCCGCTCGCCGGCAGCGGCTCGCTTTCGGTGACCGACGGTTTGAAGTTGATCGTGCTCGCCGGCAGTTTGATCGTCCCCGCCTTGTATTTGGTCGAGCCTTCGACGATCCCATCCGTCGTGCCGACGATGAAGTAGGACAGCACCTTCTGCGTGTACAGCACCACCGTCGAGCCTTCCGGCGCGCCCTGGTATTTCGGCAGCGTGCCGACGATCCCGTCCGGCGCGAGCAGGCCGCTCGTCATCTGCGCGTCCGGCGGGAGAATCGGATCGGCCGTGATCGCGTCGCCGGCGTGCACTTCCAGCGGCGTCGCGCTCGTGGTCGTGCAATCCTCCAGCTTGGTCGTCGGGTTGGCGTTGGCCTGCGCGCAGTACACCACCGCGCCGTCGATGTAAACGCGGTTCGGTGCGTTGAGGTTCATCAAATACGTCGTGATCGGCGAGACCGCCGCGTTGCCGTTGATAAATTTCAGGTTTTCAAGGCCGCCTTCGCCGCTCGGCTTGTTCGGGCCGACAGGAATCGTGACCGCCGCTTCGGCCTTGGCGATCACCTGCAGCAGGTCGTCGTTGGCGTTCACCGTCAGCGGGCTTTCGCCCGCCACCGTGCAACCCGTCAGCGCCGGCGCCGGTTCGCTGGAGGTGCCCGTGCAGGTGACGACCTGACTCGACGGCGACGGCGCGCTTGCATCCTCATACGGTCCCGCGACGATCTGCTCGGGCGAACCCGCGCTGCCGAGCGTCGACACCGGGATCCGCGCGCCTTCGCCACTCGTCGGCACCTGCACCGCTTCGCCCGCGTACGTGTTGGGGTCCACGCCGATCGCTTCGTTGCTCGGCAGGCCGACCAGCGGGTTGGTCGCAGCCGGGTCAACGTGGTGCACCAGCAGCCCGATACCCGTGTTGTCGCCCGCCGGGCGCCCCAACGTGTACAGGTCGCTTTCGCCGCCGACGCTCGTCACGTACGGGTGGCCCTGGCCGTCGTCGCTGGTGTCAGCCGTCGGGCAGTACCCCGAGTTCTCGCCGAGCGCCGTGCCCTCCGCGCTCCAGCTCTTGCCGCCGTCGGTCGAGCGCGCGACCGTGATCGCCTCTTCGCTGTCCTTCGGGCGGTAGTCGAAATAGCCCGTCAGCGAGCCGTCCGCGTTACGCACGACGTCGGGGAAGTAGTACGGCGCCATCGGCAGCGGCCGGCCCGGCTGCGGCACCGGCGTGCCCGTCTCCGGGTTGGCGCCGAGGCTCGAGCAGTACCCGTCGAGCGGCCCCGGCGTGCCCGCCACACCGCTCGGGTAGGGCACCGTCGCGCCTTCCGTACCCGTCGGGTACACCGCGAGGTTCGGCTCTCCCAGGCCGCCCAGCGTCGTCCCGGCGCCGCCCGGGGTGTACGTCGGGAAGAGGTCCGCGCTCGGGTACGGTTCCCCCGCGGAGGCATCGCCCTGCGAGCTGTTCCACGGCCCGCCCGACACCGCGTCGAGCGCCGGCGCGCCCGGCGTATAGACGGTGCCGCTGGCCGCCGCCGACGGGGCGCTCGCCAGCGCGAGCACGGCCGCGCCGCTGCCGCAGAGCATGAACAGGACACCAAGCAAAGCGTTAAAACGGCGCACGGGGTTCTCCCTCTTCGAGATTGACGCGTCGGCTTCTACCACAGGGCCTGCGCGCTGCCCGGGCCGGTCACCGGATTTTCACGGGTGTGACGCTGGTTTTGCGGTGAATGCGAAACTTCGCGATGGCCTCGTTCTCAGCCTGTTCACATCCTGGTTTCGCGGCACGCGGGCCTTGGCTTCACGCTCCACGCTCCTACGCGCGAGCCCGGATCGATACGGGCGCGGCCGCGAGGGGTTCTTTGAGGACCACCGCCCGCGCCGGCGCGCGGTGGCGCCGGTTGTAGAGGGCCGAAACGCTCATTGAGCTCATCCACGATCTCCGACAGGTGCTCGAGCCTCGGGTCGTCCTTGCGCCCCGCGCCCTCGTCGACCAGTCATCTGACCTCGCCGTCGCCCGCGTCGAGCGAGAGAGTGCCTTCGAATGTGCGCTCGTTGCGTAGGTGCGTGAGTTCGACCTCCTCGCCGAGGTCGAGGTGCTCGGCGGTGGAGGAGTCGCGCAGCAGCGAGGCGAGCGCGCGGCAGTACGTGTAGTCGCGCTCCAGACTCGAGTCGCCGCGAGTCTGCGCGCGAGCGTACCGTCCCAAGCCGTGAGTACCGTCGTCTGCGAGAATGAACTCATGGCCACTCACGCCGCTCGACACACGCCAACCGAGTCTCCGCTGCCGCTCTTCCGGATGGACGTCGGGCTGTACATGGGGCTTGCCGACGCCGGCGCGCTCGAAGGCCTCGAGGTCGAGCTGCGCAAAGGGTTGCTCGTCAACAAGCACAGCCACCGCGAGGACCCGATCCACCGGATCGATGTGGGCAGCTACGAACGCATGGTTGCCAGCGGAGTGCTGGAGGGCCTGCCGATCGAACTGCTTGAAGGGCTACTGGTCGAAGTGAGCCCCCAGGGACCGGAGCACGCGGCCGTGATCAGACGGCTGACCCATCGCCTGGCATCCGCTCGGGGTTCTCTGGGTGTGCAGCTTCCCCTCGAAACAAGCTGGGGCGCGCTTCCCGAACCGGACCTCGTTCTCACCGAGACGGAGCCACAATCCGCTTGTCACCCACGAACAGCGTTGCTCGTCATCGAGGTCTCGGTGACCTCGCACTGGCTCGACCGTGGCAAGAAGGCCATGATGTACGCGTCGGCGCCCGTGCCGACCTATTGGCTCGTCAACGTCCCAGGCCGCGCCGTCGAGGTTCGCACCGAGCCGGGTCCGCGCGGTTACGAGCGCTGCGATGACTACAGGGTTGGCGACCGCGTCCCGTCGCCGGCCGAGGGCGTGCCGGGCCTCGACGTCGCCCAGCTGTTCGCCGAGCTGGGCGACGCCTGACGCGACAGGCCTTCTGTCGCCCCGCCGCGTGCGCCCGCCCGCACGCGCGCGCTCAGGCCGGCCTGCATGCACAGCGATCGCAACTTCCATATGTACGGTCATGCATATAGGGGCCCCGTTTACGCAAGACAGCAACGCATATGCACGATCGTGCGGATACCGCGTCAATCGTGCTATGCTTGCAAGAATATGCATGATCGTGCAGATATAGAGCCTCCGGCGAGCCCTCTGGGTATGGAGGTGACGGCGTCTTCGATGTCGGTTGCCCGGCGGAGGCGTGGGGAGAAGTCCCCCACGCGCGATACGCGAACGGGTGCGACGATCGGGAGGCAGGTACGCGAGGCGCGGACGCATCTGGGCATGGACCAGCGGGAGCTCGCGCTCGTGGCCGACGTGAGCGTCCGAACCGTGCATGCGGTCGAGCATGGTAAGAGCACGGTTCGCATGGACGTGCTCGTGCGCGTCCTGCAAGCCGTCGGCCTCGACCTGGCAGCCGTTCCGCGCGATCGATCGCGCGGAACGAAGCCGCGATGAGCGACCCAACTCCCAGCGCTCTCGCGGTCTACCTTGCGGACAAGCGGATCGGCACGATCACGCCGTCGCGGGATGCTCAGTACGTCTTCGCCTACACCCCCGAGATCGTCGCGGCAGTTCGCGGAGAGGCGGTGCTGTCGATGTCGCTGCCCGTGCGTGCCGAGCTCTTCGACGAGGTCGCGAGTCGCCCGTTTTTTGAGGGCATCCTGCCCGAGGGCGATATCCGCGAACAGATCGCGGCTCGCCTCAAACTCAGCCGGCAGAACAGCTTTGGCCTGCTCGCGGCGCTCGGCCGTGACTGTGCCGGTGCGGTTGTGATCATGCCCGAGGGACGCTTGCTGGGAGCGTCGCGCGGTTCGGTGCTGTGGTTGAACGCGGACGAGCTGGTGCGGCTCGTCGAGGAACTGCCGAGGAGTCCACTGGGAGTGGGCGTGGGGAAGGGCCGTCCGCGCCTCAGCCTCGCCGGCGTACAGCACAAGGCGGTGTTGATCCGGAGTCCGTCGGGCGCCTGGGGAACGCCGACGGAGAACGCTCCCAGCACGCACCTGCTGAAGCCGCAGTACCCGACCTCGGACTTCGAGGACATCGTTTTCAACGAGCGCTTCTGCATGCGGGTCGCCGAGTGCGCGGGTCTGCCGGTTGTGAGGACCGATCTCGCCGACATCGGTGGACTGCCGGTGCTGGTCGTCGAGCGCTTTGATCGCAGCACTGATGGCGTGTCAACGCTGCGCCTGCATCAGGAGGATCTCTGTCAAGCGCTGGGGATCACGCCGGCGCTCAAGTACCAGGCCGAGTCTGGCCCGGACCTCGGGCTCGTGTGCGCGCTGTTGCGCGAGCGGTCCGTCCGGGGCGGCGCGGACGTGCTGACTGTGGTGCGCGCGGCGCTGGTCAACTTCGTGCTCGGCAACAGCGATGCCCATGGCAAGAACTTCGCTGTGCTCTATGCCGAGGAGGGTCCACGCCTGGCGCCGCTCTACGACATCGTCTCCGTGTGTGTATATGACAATGTCGATCGCGACATGGCGATGGCGATCGGCGATCGGTTCGACCCGGATGGTGTGATCGAGGCGGATTGGCTCGATTTGAGCTACGACTGCGGCATCTCCCACACGGAGCTGGTTCGTGTGCGGCGGATGCTCGCCACGCGCGTGCCCGAGTGCGCTCGCAACGTTGCAGCGCTTGCCAAGACCGAGGGTTGGCACCGTCCCGTAATCGATCGCATCGTGCGGCTATGCGAGGTCAGGGCGCGGCTCATGCTGCCGCGCGACTGACCGCACCCGCAACATCGCGCCCCCGCGCCCGCGCGCGCCCGCGGGTGCGAATGGGGCCCGCTGCGAAGCACGATTCGCCACCGGCTGCCACCCCGCACACCCGAACGTCTGTTCCCATCCCTATGATGTCTCCAGCATGCCCCAGAGCAACCAGATCGTCGTCGCGGGCGCCCGCGAGCACAACCTCAAAGACATCTCGCTGACCCTGCCCCGCGACGCGCTCGTCGTGATCACGGGCCTGTCGGGCTCGGGCAAGTCGAGCCTCGCGTTCGACACGATCTACGCCGAGGGCCAGCGCCGCTACGTCGAGTCCCTGTCGGCCTACGCGCGCCAGTTCCTCGGCCAGATGGACAAGCCCGACGTGGACTCGATCGAGGGTCTCTCGCCGGCGATCTCGATCGACCAGAAGACGACCTCGCGCAACCCGCGCTCGACGGTCGGCACGGTCACCGAGATCTACGACTACCTGCGCCTGCTGTGGTCGCGCGTCGGCAAGCCGCACTGCCCGAAGTGCGGGCGGCCGATCGTTGGGCAGTCCGCCGAGCAGATCATCGACCAGGTGATGGAGCTTCCAGACGGCGCGCGCTTCATGGTGATGGCGCCGCTGGTGCGCGGGCGCAAGGGCGAGTACGGCAAGCTGCTGCAGGAGCTGCGCACCGACGGCTACACGCGCGTGCGGATCGACGACCGCATCCGTTTGCTGGAGGAATCGATCGTGCTCGACAAGCGCTACAAGCACGACATCTCGGTGGTGATCGACCGCCTGATCATGCGCCACGACATCCGCAAGCGGCTGGCGGACTCGATCGAGACCGCGGTCGCGCTCGCCAACGGACTCGTCGAGGTTGAGATGGTGGGGGGCTCCGGCCTGGCGGCCTCCGCCGGAGGGGTTCGCAGCCCGCAGGACGACGATGCGCCCGCTGTCGCGCAGGGCGCCGCCGAGGGACGCGCGGGGAAGGCCGCCGCCGCGAACGGACGCGCCGGGGGGGCGGCTGCAAACGAGGGCGGTGCACGCGCTGCGGGCGAAGGCGGTGCACGCGGCAAGGTCGCGCGGCCGCACGACGAACGCGCCGGGCGTGCGACTGGGGCACTGGGTACGCGCGCCGCCGCCGCGCAGATCGTCTCCGGCGAGCTGCCCCCCGAGGGCACCGTTTTCACCTTCTCGGAGAGGTTCGCCTGCCCCGAGCACGGCCCGTCGCTGGTCGAGCTGGAGCCGCGCATCTTCTCGTTCAACTCGCCCCACGGCGCCTGCGAGCGCTGCCACGGGCTGGGTGCGCAAATGGAGGTCGACCCCGAGCTGCTCGTCCCCGACGCGACCGTCTCGATCGCCGACGGCGCGATCGCGCCGTGGAGCAACGTCGCCTCCAACTACTACGAGCAGGTCGCCCTCGCGATCGCCGAGAACTACGGCGTGGACCTGCACGCGCCGTGGGGGGAGCTGGCGCAGTCCGAGCGCGACCTGTTTCTGTATGGCACTGACGAGCCGCTGCCGATCTCCTACAAGAACCGCTTCGGCCGGCGGCGCTCCTATTCGACGCGTTTCGCTGGCGTCGTCGCGAACATCGAGCGCCGCTACCGCGAGACCGAATCCGAAAACGTCAAGGAGCGCATCGAGGAGTACATGTCGCTGCGGCCCTGCCCCGCGTGTGGCGGCGCGCGCCTGCGGCCCGAGTCGCGCGCGGTGCTCGTCGGCGGCACGCGCATCGAGGACTTCTGCGCGCTCTCCGCACGGCGCGCGCTGCGCTGGCTGGAGGACGTGGCGCTCTCCGATACCGACCGCCACGTCGCGCGGCTGATCCTGCGCGAGATAGAGGAGCGCCTGCAGTTCCTGGAGAACGTCGGCATTGGCTACCTCTCGATGGACCGCGCCTCGGCCACGCTGTCGGGCGGCGAGGCCCAGCGCATCCGCCTGGCCACCCAGATCGGCTCCTCGCTGGTCGGCGTGCTCTACATCCTCGACGAGCCGTCGATCGGCCTGCACCAGCGCGACAACTCCAAGCTGATCAATACGCTCGAGCGGCTGCGCGATCTCGGCAACACGGTGATCGTGGTCGAGCACGACGAGCAGACGATGCGCGCCGCCGACCACCTCGTGGACCTCGGCCCGGGCGCCGGCGAGCACGGCGGGCGGATCGTCGCGCAGGGCACCGCCGCGCAGGTCCAACGCGTCAAGGAGTCGCTCACCGGCCAGTTCCTCGCGGGCACGCGCACGGTCGCCGTGCCCACGAAGCGCCGCACCCCGACCGGCTACGTCAAGGTCAGGGGCGCCACCCAGCACAACCTCCGCGACATCGACGCGAGCTTTGCGCTCGGCACGCTCACCTGTGTCACCGGCGTGTCGGGCTCGGGCAAGTCGACGCTCGTCAACGACATCCTCTATAAGGCACTGGCCAACCGCCTGAACCGCGCGCGCCTGCGCCCCGGGGCGCACCGTTCGATCACGGGCCTCGACCAGCTCGACAAGATCATCGCCGTCGACCAGTCGCCGATTGGGCGCACGCCGCGCTCGAACCCCGCCACCTACACCGGCCTGTTCGACGTGATCCGCGACCTCTTCTCAAAGACCCAGGAGGCCCGCGCGCGCGGCTACAAGCCCGGCCGCTTCTCCTTCAACGTCAAGGGCGGACGCTGCGAGGTCTGCAAGGGCGACGGGCAGATCAAGATCGAGATGCACTTCCTGCCCGACGTCTACGTGCCCTGCGAGCAGTGCCACGGCAAACGCTACAACCGCGAGACGCTCGAGGTGCGCTTCAAGGGCAAGTCGATCGCCGACGTGCTCGACATGCCCGTCGAGGAGGCCGTCAAGTTCTTCGAGCACATTCCCAAGGTGCGCCGGCGCCTAGAGACCCTCAACGCGGTCGGCCTCGGCTACGTGCGCCTCGGCCAGCCCGCCACGACACTCTCCGGCGGCGAGGCGCAGCGCGTGAAGCTCGCGACCGAGCTCTCGAAGGTCGCGACCGGCCGCACGCTGTACATCCTCGACGAGCCCACCACCGGCCTGCACTTCGCCGACGTGCAGCGGCTGCTCGACGTCCTGCAGCGGCTGGTGGACGCCGGCAACAGCGTCGTCGTGATCGAGCACAACCTCGACGTCATCAAGTGCGCCGACCGCCTGATCGACCTCGGGCCCGAGGGGGGCGAGGAGGGCGGCCTCGTGATCGCCGCCGGCACCCCCGAGGAGGTCGCCGCCGAGCCGGCCTCGCACACCGGGCAGTTCCTGGCCGAGCTGCTGCCGGGCGCCGGCGCGTCCGCCAACGGCGCCGCGCGTAACGGCCGCGCGCCCGCGAAACCGCGCAAACGGCGAGCGAAAGCGCTTGCCGCGTGAGCCAGTGCCGCGCCCGTCCCCACCCGCGTGCGAAGGCCGGCGCGTGAGCCGGTACCACTCGCGCCGGCCGCGCCCATGCGCGAAGATCGGCGCGTGAGCGACACACCACAGGCCGCCGCGCTGGCCGCCCAGGCGCGGCTGTGGGTCCAGAAGTGGCGCTGGTACGAGCGCAACACGCTGCCGTGGAATCGCGCTCGCATCCACTACGAGCTGATGCGCCGCGGCGCCTTCGCGCGCTGGCCCCTGCACGGCAACGCGCTGGAGGCCCTGCGCGCCGGGCGCCTGGAGGTGGGGGAGGGGGTGCTGCTGGAGCCGAACGTCTGGATCACCGCGCCCGGCGCCGCGCGCGTGCGTATCGGCGCCGGCACCTTCCTGAACATAGGCGTGATGGTCGCCGCGCACGAGCTCGTCGAGATCGGCGCGCACTGCATGTTCGCCAACGGTTGCTTCGTCTCCGACGCCGCCCACCGCTACGACGACCCCGAGCGGCCCGTGCCGTGGCAGGGCTTCACCAGCAAGGGGCCCACCCGCATCGGCGATAACTGCTGGCTCGGCGTGGGCGTCGTCGTGACCAGCGGCGTCACGATCGGCGAGCGCTCTGTGATCGGCGCCAACAGCGTCGTCACGCACGACATCCCGTCGTTCTCGGTGGCCGCCGGCGCGCCGGCGCGGGTGCTGCGCCAGGTCGGGTACCGCTCCTGACGCCGCCGGGGAGTGGCGGTGAGGAGGTGTGGGTTTGGTGTTTTTTGAGCTGCCATTCGCGGCGGCGCGCGCGCGCGTACGCGAATGGCGGCATTTCGGTGTTGGTCCAGACGGCCGCTGGCGCGATCGTACCGTCGGTGCAGGGCAGTAGTGTTGTTTGCCCAATGTCAGCTGGGCGCGACTGGGCCCCGCACGCACGCCAGATGGAACCACCCTGCACCATTCGCAACACGGGAACCCCCCAATCGGATAGGCTCGTATCCATGCGCACACGCGCCCGCAGCACGTCAGCCGCCCTCGCTGCCGCCGTGCTGCTCGCCTGCTTTGTGCCCGCCGGCGCCGCTGCGCGCAATGGGGCGGACGTTGCGACGACCACCGCGCTTGCGCGGGCCACCAACACGCTCATCCGTGCCGCCACACCGCTCGTGCCGCGCGGGCTCTCCGACGTCGAGCGCTACGCCGCGCAGCTCGCCACCCAGTGTCCGCACGCCGCCGCCGGCTCGCCGCAGAATCAACAGTCAGAACAGCTCGACAACGAGCTGATCGGCACGCTCACCACCGTCGGCTACCACGTCGCCGCCACGCCGATCGCGGTCTTCGCGCGGACCGTCAAGTCGCTGCACTGGAGCAACCCGCGGCTCACCCGCGAAGTACACAAGCTCGCCTCCCGGCTGGCGCAGCTCTCAACCCTGCCAGTCCCCAACTTCTGCGGCGACCTGCAAACCTGGGCCGCCAGCCACTACCAGACGGTGCCCGCCACCACCCTCGCGTTCGAGCACCACTACTTCGCCGTCACCCCCGAAGCCGAAGAGGTCCCCACGATCGTCAACCTCGCCACCCCCTACGCGACGACAGCCGACTTCGCCGTGCTGCGGCGCGTCGAACGGTTCGAAGTGAAACTCGGGGAAGCCGAAGCCGCCGCGGTGGAAAGCTACTCGCACCTGCTCATCACGCTCGAACTGCAGCAGTAGGGGGCGGGGCGGGGCCGGGCGGGTGCCGGTCGCTGGCTGGGGCTGCCGCCGGGGCGGGTGCCAGTCGGCGGGGCGAGTGCCCGTCGCCGGGGCGGGTGCTTGCTGCCGGGGTGAGTGCTGGCCGCTGGGGTGGGTGCTGGTTGGCGGGGCGGGTGCTGGCCGGCGGAGCGGAGTGCCAGCCGCTGGGGCGGGTGCTTGCCGCCGGGGTGAGTGCTGGCCGCTGGGGCGTGTGCTGGTTGGCGGGGTGTGGGTGTGTTGTTGTTGTTTTTGGGAGCAAAGTGGCCCAAGATATCGAGATATCCGCCGAGATAGCTGGATATCTGGGGGTACTACGGTCTTTGAAACAGAGATATCCCCCCTTGCGCCGGCCGGGGATGGTCGGCGCAAGAGGGGGGGGACGTGTCGGCGGCTCGGGGCCTCGCGCTCTCAGGCGAGCAGCTCGTGCAGCTGCTCCAGCTCCGCCTTGTCGATCTTGTACGTGTGCTCCGGCCCCGGGTAGCGGCGCGCCCTCACGTCCTCCGCGTACGCCGCGACACCCGCGTTCATCTCCTCCTGCAGGTTTGCGTAACGCTTGACGAACCTCGGTCCGAGCCCGTCGCGGATCCCCAGCAGGTCGTGAAACACGAGCACCTGGCCGTCCGTCGCCGGGCCCGCGCCGATCCCGATCACAGGCACCTCCATCCCCGCCATCAGCTCCTGCGTCACCGCCGCCGGGATCGCCTCGAACACGATCGCAAAACAGCCCGCGTCCTGCAACGCCTTAGCCTGCTCGCCGATCTGCGCGGCTGCCTGTGCGCTTCGGCCCTGCGCCTTCCAGCCGCCGAGCGCCGTCGAGCTCTGGGGCGTCAGCCCGACATGGCCCATCACCGGGATGCCCACGCCCGCGATCGCCCGCGCGCGGCTCACCGAGGTCGGGCCGCCGCCCTCCAGCTTGACCGCGCCGCAGCCCGCCTCCTGGACCATCCGCACCGCGCTCCTCACGGCCTGCTCGTCGCTCACCTCATACGAGCCAAACGGCAAATCGCCGATCAGCAGCGGCGTGCGCAAGCCCCTGCGGGCCGCGGCCGCCAGCACCAGCATGTCATCGATCCGTACCGGCGTCGTCGCGTTGAAACCGAGCACCGTCGTCGCCGCGCTGTCACCGACCAGCACCAGATCGACGCCCGCCGCCTCCGCGGCCCGTGCACTCGGGTAGTCATACGCCGTCACCATCACAATCGGGTCGCCCAACCGCTTCTTTTCCATCAGCAGCGGCAGCGTCATCGGCAGCCTGCCCGGGTCGACCGGGATCTTCACATCTGGTTGGCTCGACATTTTCTCTCTTTTCCTCTCTGACCACCACGGTTGGCGCTCGCCGCCTCGGGGTTGGTGTGGGGGACCGGCTCGCCGGGGGGCGCACAGCCCAAAGGCTGGCATGGCCGGTTGTTCCACCTCTCTATGCAGTCGCCAGCTCCTCAGTGAGCAAAGTCGCCACCGCGTGGTCAACATTGATAATTCGGTTGGTGCCCTTCTCCACATGCACCACCCTTGGTTCGTACTCCCGCAACTCAGCCGCGTCGTACTGCGCGTAGGAGATCACAATAATCGTGTCACCCTTATGCACCAGCCGCGCCGCTGCGCCATTGATCTTCATCTCCCCCGACCCCCGCTCGCCGGGAATCGTATACGTCTCAAACCGCGCGCCATTGTCGATATCGACCACATGCACCTGCTCGTACGACAGCATGTCCGCCGCCTCCAGCAGCTCCGGGTCAATCGTGATCGACCCGACATAGTGCAAATCGCAATCGGTCACCGTCGCGCGGTGAATCTTGGACTTCAGCATCACACGCCACACGTCGTTCTCTCTCCTTTTCTCCCGGCGCCAGCCGGTATCGCGTTGCGCGACCCATCCTCCCCGGCGCCAACGGCGCCGGCATTCTCCCCCGCAACGACCCCCGCCCCGACCGGTTCGAGCACCGTGTTGTCGATCAGCCGCACCCCGCCCGCGCGCGCCGCGATCGCCAGCAGCGCCGGCCCTGCGAGGCTCGCGACCGGCTCGAGCGTCTGCCGGTCCACAAGCTCCACGTAGTCCACTCGCAGCCCCGCCTGCTCCAGCTCCTCGCGCGCGCGCGCCGTGAGGCTGGCCGGGTCGCGCTCGCCCTGCGCTGCAAGCCTGCCAGCCGCTGCCAGCGCCGCCGGCAGCGCCCTCGCGCGCACCCGCTCCGCGCCCGCCAGCAGCGCGTTGCGGCTCGACAACGCAACCCCGTCGCGGTCCCTGACGGTCGGGCACACCTCGACCCGCACCGCCAGATTGAGGTCCTTCACCAACCTGGCGATCACGACCGCCTGCTGCGCGTCCTTCTGGCCCACATACAGCGTCTCCGGCGCCGCCATACACAGCAGCTTCGTCACCACCGTGCACACCCCGCGAAAGTGCGCCGCGCCGCGCTCGGAGCCCTCCAGCCGGTCGGTCAGCCCCAGCACTTCCACCGCCGTCGCGAACCCCGCCGGGTAGACCTCCTCGACCGCCGGCGCGAACAGCAAATCCGCCCCCGCTTCCGCCGCGATCCCCGCGTCGCGGCTCTCGCTGCGCGGGTAGCGCTCCAGGTCGCTCTGCTCGTTGAACTGCGCCGGGTTGACAAACAGCGTCACGACCACCACCCCGCACTGGGCCTTAGCCCGGCGGATCAGCGAGGTGTGCCCCTCGTGCAGCGCACCCATCGTGGGGACCAGCCCCACCGACAGCCCCGCGTTGCGGGCCGGGCCGAGCGCCGCGCGCAGCTCCGCCACCGTGCGCAGCGTCCTCATCGGGCCGCGGGTCCCCGCCGTTGGCGGTTTGTTTGGTGGCTCACTTGCTTTGGTCCAGTTCCCTCGGATACCGGCGCTCAGCGTGCTGCTGCCTGCTGCATGTCTGCGACGCGCCTTCGACAGCGGCGCGCCCTACAACGGTCCTCCAGGTCCATCCCTTACGCGGTGACGGCCCGTGTCGAATGATACATGCGATTTAGCATCCAGCAAGGGGGGGCGCTTGTGTGTGACGGTGGGCACAGATGCTGCGGCGGGTCTCGCGCCAGGGTTCGTTACGCGCCGCGCGGCCAGTCGATCTGCTCGGCGAGCGTGGCCGCATCGAGGTCGACGCAGCCCGATCGCGCCACTGGGTTGTAGGTCCCGTCTTGCAGGCCGAGCCACTGGACCGTGGACGAGCTGCGGGGCGATCTCTGGCTTGCGAGGCCGAGCCGTCGGGGGCCCTACAGCTGTGGGACCGTGGATGCCGGTCCGATGACGACGCGCCCGAGCCCGATGACCTCCATCTCTGTCTGGGGTGCGCAGAAAGAGATCTCGGCGGACTCGCGGCGCAATGTGCGGCGCAGCGAGACGAATGCGGCGGAGCCGAGGATCGCGGGAACCCACAGCGCGATCGCGCGATAGGCGAGCACCGCGGAGGCGGCGGCGGTGACTGGCACGTTGTACAGCACGAACGTTCCCACCAGGCCCGCGTCCACGCCGCCGATCCCCCCGGGTACCGGAATCAGTCCACCCAGCTCGCCGATCAGGTAGGCCATCCCCAGGATCGCCAGCGGTGGCACTGCGCCGAAGGCGCGAAATGTCGCCCACAGGATCATCACGTCGAAGATGAGGTAGGCGAGGATCCCGCCGATCAGCCAAGCGTTGCCTTCGCGCAGCAGCGCGACCGCCTCGTTGACGCCGTCGGCGACCGCCACCAACGTCTTCAGCACGATCGTGGAGCGGCGCGAGGACCCGCTCGCTTCGTTGCGATCCAGTCGCCGGTGCAAGTCCGCCGAGGAGCGTCCCGCGAGCAGCGACCCAACGATTGCGGCTGCCGCGATCGCGGCGGGCAGGAGCGTCAGCGCCAGGTTCATCTCCCCCGGCAGCACCCGCACGGCAAGACCTACCCCAATGAGAACCACGCCGACCACGTTCGCGACGCTCGTCAGCATAAAGAACGCGGCGGTGCGTCGCGCGATCTCGGCCGTCGGCATCCCGCCCCGTTTGAGCGCCCACGCCCCCAGCGCCAGGCCACCGGCGCCGCCGGTCGGCAGGAGCGCGTTCGCGCCCATCTCAGACATCCCGATCTGGTAGCTGACGCGCCAGCTCATGCGCCTGCAGAACACCATCCGAAAGATCGCCACATACCCCAAGCCCGACAACACCTTCAGCCCCGCGCCGAGCACGAGCCACAGCGGGTTGGCGTGCGAGAGCCGAACGCGCAACCCCTCGAGCCCCGGAAGCAGCGTCACGACCGCAACGACGACAAGGACGACCCCCGTCAAGAACAGCAACTGCTTGCGCACCTTGCGACGACTCAGCTCCGCGGGAACCTGCAGGTCGTCCGGACGGACGCTCGCCGTCATGCACCACCCTCGCAGGCCCTCCGGGCACGCCCGCCACCACGCTTCGATAGCGGACAGGTCCCAGCTGCGCTCGTCGGCGGCGTTCTCCGGCGCATCGAAGCCCGGGGGGAGGCGTCCATCTCCGGTTGGAGGGTAGCGCGGGGCGCAGGTGCCGGGAACCTCGCTGCAACCAGCGGCGGTCGCTTGGGATCGGGGTTGTGTGTTCGTTTGGGCGGCGGGCTTCGGGTTGTGCGTTGGGTTTGGGGCCGCTTCGCGCCTGCGTGTGTGTGTGCGCGCGCACGGCGGGTTGGGGGAGGGGCTGTGGTTGTGTGTTGGGTTTGGGGCCGCTTCGCGCCTGTGCGCCTGCGTGCGTGTGTGTGCGCGCGTATGGCGGGTCGGGGGAGGGGCTGGGTTGTGCGTTTGAGTTTGGGGCCGCTTCGCGCCCGCACGCGTACGCGGACGCGAATGGCTCTCTCAGGAGGACGGCGAACCGGGCGTCTTGCCGTGCTTGGCCTGCAGCCGTTGCACCTCGGCCAGCAGCCGTCTGTTGTCGCTGCGCAGCCGGGCGGCGACGCGTCGCACGCCGGCCAGCTCCTGCGCGAATGCCGGCACCAGCACCCGCAGCTCGTGTAGCCGCTCGAGCAGGTGGTCGCGGTCCAGCGTCGCCTGGTCGCCGGGGTCCTCCGCGGCGTGGGTCTCCGCCGGCCTTGCCGCGGCGCCGGTGGTGCGACGCCGCCGCAGCAGCAGCGGCGATGGCGCAGTCGCGTTGACGCCGACGTCAGGTCGCGCTGCGCTGCGCGCTCGCACGGGGCCGGTCTTCAACGGCGCCGGGTATGCCGCGAACTTTGTCGATGACACTGCGTCCATCCTTTCCGTTGGCGTTCCCAGTGTTGTGCCGGACCTCAATCGTCCTCGCGGATCGCCTGCCTGCCATCCGCCGGCGCCACCGAGCGGTCTCAGCAGGAACTACTGACCGGCCTCGTCCAGCCTGCAAGCGATCCCCGAGACCCGGTTACCTACCCGCTCGTCATCCGCAGAAACCCACAGCCGCTGGGTCGCCGCTTGCGGATGCGCCGTCCGTGCCGCGGCGTACGCTGGAGGGCGACAGTGGTGTCGTGAGCCAAGATTTCGCGACCAACCAACCCGAAGGGGACGCGGACCGAGGCTTGGCCCGCGCTACAAGGAGGCTCGGCAGAAAATGTTCAAGAACGTGCTCGTTGGCGTGGACGGCCGGTCCGGCGGACGCGACGCGATCGCGCTCGCGAGCCGGCTGGTCGACCCCGACGGCGGCCACCTCACGCTCGTGCACGTCCACAGCGGCGCGTTGCGCCCCGTGCACGCCGCGACCCCCGGGCTGCTCGCGACCGAGCGCGACGTCTCGCACGAGCTGCTCGAGCGCGAGCGCGCCGAGGCCGACGTGCAGGCCGAGCTGGTCTCGCTCGCCGGAATGAGCCCCGGGCGCGGTCTGCACGAGCAGGCCGAAGCCCAGCACGCCGACCTGCTCGTCGTCGGCTCGTCCTCGCGCGGAGTCTTCGGGCGCGCGATGCTCGGCGACGACACGCGCGCCGCGCTCAACGGCGCGCCGTGCGCCGTCGCGATCGCCGTGCGCGGCTACGCCGAGGACCCGCGGCCACTGGCCCGCATCGGAGTTGGGTACAACGGTCTGCACGAGAGCGAGGCCGCGCTTGGGCTCGCGCGCGAAATTGCCGCCACGACCCGCGCGACGATCGACGTGCTGGAAGTAGTGACGATCCCCACCTACGCCTACACCGGCATCATGCCGCCCGCCCTCGGCGAGGGCATCGACACGATGCTCGCCGAGGCCAACGAGCGCCTACACGCCCTGCCCGGGGTGCAGGGCCGCGCCGTCTACGGACTGCCCGGCGAGGAGCTCGCCGCCTTCGGCGACAGCGTCAACGTGCTGATCGTCGGCTCGCGCGGCTACGGCCCCGTGCGTCGCCTCGTGCTCGGCAGCACCTCCGCACACCTGCAACGGCACGGCCGCAGCTCGCTGATCGTGCTGCCGCGTGTGGCCGCGGAGTGACGACCGCGGCCGGAGGCGGTAGATTTCACCGTAATGAGCCGCGAGGACTCCCCGTCGCCTGAGACCGGCGGAGCAGCAGCCACCGGGACGATTCGGATTGTCCTTGCCGACGACCACACCGTGGTGCGCAGCGGCCTGCGCATGTTGCTGGACCGCGAGCCCGACTTCGAGGTCGTCGCCGAGGCCGCAGACGTCGAAAGCGCCCGCCGCTACGTGCGCGGACACCATCCGCGTGTGCTGATCCTCGACCTCAACATGCCCGGCGCCTCGAGTCTCGAGGCGATTCCCAAGCTGCGCGAGGAGTCGCCCGAAACACAGATCGTCGTGCTCACGATGCAGCAGGAGCCGGTCTTCGCACGCGAGGCGCTGAGCGCCGGCGCGCTCGGCTACGTGCTCAAGGAGGCCGCCGACGACGAGCTCGTCGAAGCCGTCCACCGCGCCGCCGCGGGCGAGAGCTACCTGAACCCCCGCCTCGGCGCGCGCATCGCCTCAGAGCCGCCGCCCGGGCCGCCCGACGACCTCTCCGAGCGCGAGGTCGATGTGCTGCGCCTGATCGCACTCGGCCACACCAACGCCGAGATCGCCGAGCAGCTCTATCTGTCGGTGCGCACCGTCGAGACCCACCGCGCGCACATCCAGCAGAAGCTGCGGCTCTCCACGCGCGCCGAGCTGGTCGGCTACGCGCTCGAGCGCGGACTGATCAAGACCGGGGGAGAGTCCTAGGCGCTTCCCTGCGCCTGGTAGTGCTCTTTCCAAATCAGCCTGTAGATGGGAATCCACCGCGGAATGCTACGGATGCCCGGGATCAGCGGGATGCACACGAAGGTGAGGCTGAGCACGCCCATAATCAGCATCACAAGCAGGTCCGCGTTCGGTGAATTCTGGAACGGTTCGATCTGGTACCAGAACGTGTACAGCCACAGCCACACCTGCCCTGGGTAGCTGCCGGTCTCGTTCATCATGCCCCACTGCTCGCCGAGCAGGTGGTCGGCTTCGGCGCGCTTTTCGAGCAGGCCGCCGTCGGCCATAAACAGCAGCGGCTTGGTGTAGTCGGTCTGAAAGAACTGGTTGCTCGTCAGCAGGCTGCCATCGACGCCGCCGCTCTTGGCGAGCGCCAGCAGACTGGCCATCATCGTCGGCACGGGCCCGGCACCGCTGGCCTGGACGCTCACCGCGCCGGTGCTCGGATCGACCGTCACCGTCTTGGGCAGCGCCTTGTTTTCTTCGACCGCCGTTTCATATTCTTCCAGCGGCTTGGCGTACACTTCACCCCACGCCGTCCCATGACCGGCTCGAGGACCCGGGAGCCGGATCCGAGGACGGGACGCCTCATCGCGATTGTGCGGCCCGTGCCGGTCCTCCTCAGCGCACCACGTAGCGTTCCGGCACCACGTGCTCGGTGCGCTTCGGTGGGCGCCGGTACTTGCGCTCCTGGCGCGGCGGCAGCTCGACGTGCTTTTTGTGGTCGAGGTGTTCGTAGGGCACCAGCGAAAGCAGGTGGCCGATCAGGTTCAGCCGTGCGCTGCGCTTGTCATCGCCCTCGACCACGTGCCACCGGCTGTGCTCCACGTCGGTGTACGCGAACATCCGGTCCTTCGCTTCGGCGTAGTCCACCCAGCGCGCCCTCGCCTGCATGTCGGTCGGGCTGAACTTCCAGCGCTTACGCGGGTCCGACAACCGTTTTTCAAAGCGCCGCTCCTGCTCCTCGTCGCTGACCGACAGCCAGTACTTCACCAGCATGATCCCTTCGTTCTGCAGCGACTGCTCGAACAGCGGGCAAAACCGCAGGAACTCCTCATACTGCTCCTGCGTGCAGTAGCCCATCACGTGCTCCACGCCCGCACGGTTGTACCAGCTGCGGTCGAACAGCACGATCTCTCCGGCCGAGGGCAGGTGTTGCACATAGCGCTGCAAGTACCACTGCGTGCTTTCGCGCTCGCCCGGCGTGGGCACCGCGATCACGCGGCAGGTCCGCGGGTTCAGGTAGGCCACCACACGCTTGATCACCCCATCCTTGCCGGCGGTGTCACGGCCCTCGAACAGCACCACCAGCCGCCTGCCGCCCGCCACGATCCACTCCTGCATGTAGACCAGCTCCGTCTGCAGGCGCAGCAACTCCTTTTCGTACTCGCGCTCGCTCAGCTCCTTCGTCTTCTTGGCCATCCGTCGATGATCCCACGCGCGCGCCATGCGTGGCGGCCGGACCGTAGAACGGATTTCCGAAACAGTCGTTGGGTGGCCGGTGTCGGGTGTCCAGGTTAGGTGGCCGTTGTGGGGTGTCTGGCGGCCGCTGGGAGCGTG
Source organism: uncultured Solirubrobacterales bacterium (assembly GCA_963804675.1). Classification (GTDB taxonomy): domain Bacteria; phylum Actinomycetota; class Thermoleophilia; order Solirubrobacterales; family Solirubrobacteraceae; genus Palsa-744. The sequence continues at coordinate 247,196 of CAWDRI010000002.1, forward strand.
CCCGGCGACCCCCGCGCGCTCCCGCTGGCTCGCAATCCCGCTACCGTTCCAGCCATGCAGCTCTACACCTGCCCCTACGGCAAGTCCTTCGGCGGCCTGCCCGGACCGATGGCCCACCCCTGCGGACGCGCCGCCAAGGCGCTCACCGACGCCGGCCACGACTACGAGCTGGCCCAGGTCGAGGGCGGCTCGCTGAAGTTCTGGACCTGGTCCTCACGCGCTCGCGACCGCGCCGAGGTCGAGCGGCTCTCCGGGCAGCGCTCCGTGCCGATCCTCGTGCTCGACGACGGCTCCGTCGTCAGCGGGTCGGGCGCGATCGTTAGCTGGGCGCGCGAGCACCCACCTGCGGGCGCTGCCGGGGCTTGACGCGCCGAACATCGCGCTCTGCGGACCGCGCGGGGACCGGGAGCGCGGCGAAGAGCCTCCCTACGTGTGGCTGGCTAGCGCCCAGCGGCTGTGTGTTTGCGCCGGAACGGTTTGCTCAGCCAAGCTGTGAAGGGTGGAACCGATACCAGTCCGGGCAGGATCAGCGATTGGAAGTTGCGGTCGCCGTGCTTCTTTGTCCGGCCGGTCTGGGCGGTGTCCGCGAGCGGAGGCTCGGGGGCGGGCGGTTGGCTGACGGTGGAGTGCAGCATGGTGTCTATCATAGCCGGCTGGCGAACTGAACGATGATGGCGAGCACGAGGAAGGTGAGCGCGCCGCTGCACAGCGGGTCCTTGCGAGCGAGACCCTGGTTGTTGACGAGCGTTTCGTGGGCGAGGTCTTCCAGCAGCGCTTGTTCGAGCTCCTTGTCATCGCTGTTTTCGCGGTCGTTGAGTATGTCTGTCACAAGCGGGCCGATTTCTTTTGCTCCCCGGACCAGCAGGGCAGATATGGCCAGGGCGGTGGACAGGCCGAGCAGAACGAGCGCGAGGATCCAGAGACCGTACGCCCCTCCGGTGTCGATGACGATCGCGGTGACAGCTGCGTCAACGGCCATCACGCCGAGCGCGCCGCCGTCAAGCGCTGCCGAGCGCGCCGCCTGCGTCTGTAGCTGGCTCGCGGCCAGCAGGCGCAGGCTCTCGGCAAGCCGGGGTGTGATCGGTTTCGTGGACATCCCCGCCCTCAGATCCGACGCCACCCCGCAAACGGGACGCGGGATCGCCACGACGAGCTTGGCGCGAGTCCAACCGCTACGGTTCGCCGATGGTCCTCGGCATCTGCACCGCAACCCGCCCGCGGGCTTGCGCGTTGGGCGCCCGTGCCCCGCGCCCGCTGTAATGGACTTCGCCTTCAACGACGACCAGCGCGCCTTCCGTGACTCGCTCGCCGCCTTCGCCTCCGCTCGCCTCGCCGGCGACTACGCCGCCGCCGACCGCCGCGGCGCGTTTCGCGACGGGCTCGCCGCCGAAATGGCCGACCTCGGTCTCACCGGGCTGCGCATCCCGCTGGAGTACGGCGGCCAGGGGGCCGACGCGCTTTCCACCGGCATCGCCGTCGAGCAGATCTCACGCGCCGACATCAACGCCGCCTACCTCGCGTTCCTTCCCGCACTCACCGCTGAGGTGATCGTCAACGCGGCCCATCCCAGCCAGCGCTCGCGCTGGCTCCCTCCAATCGCAACCGCCGAAACACTGCCCTGCTTCTGTCTCACAGAGCCCGAGCACGGCTCCGACGCCGCCCACCTCTCCCTGCGCGCGACCCGCGACCCCGCAGGTGGCTGGCGCCTCGACGGCGAGAAGACCTCGATCTCGCTCGGCATGAGCGCGCACACCGCCCTCGTCTTCGCGCGCACCGGCCCCGGCGAAGGCGCGCGCGGCATCTCCGCGTTCTACATCGCCCTCGATGACGCGCACCTGCAGCGCTCGCCGTTTACCGACCTCGGCGAGCGCGCGATCGGCCGCGCCTCGCTCTCCTTCGACGCCCACCCCGTGCCCGCCGACGCGCTCGTCGGGGAGGTCGGCGAGGGGTTCGTCCGCTGCATGCGCGGCTTTGACTACTCGCGCGCGCTAATCGCCCTGATGTGCCTCGCCACCGGGCAGGCCGCGCTCGATGACGCGCTCGCCTACACACGCGAGCGCCATGCGTTCGGCGCCCCACTCTCGCGCCAGCAGGGCGTCGCCTTCCCGCTGGTCGAGCTCGCCACCCAGCTGCGCGCCGCGCGGCTGCTCGCCTACGAGGCGCTCTGGCGCAAGGACGCCGGCCTGCCGCACGCCCTGGAGGCCAACATGGTCAAGTGGTGGGCGCCCGCGCTCGCCGCGCAGGCCTGCCACCAGGCGCTGCTTACCTTCGGGCACGCCGCCTACAGCGAGGAGCTGCCGCTTGCCCAACGCCTGCGCGACGTGATCGGGCTCGAGATCGGGGACGGCACCGCGCAGATTGCCAAGCTCGTCGCTGCTCGGCATTTGCTTGGTCGGGGGTTTGCGCCTTGAGGGCCTAGAGCAGGCCTAGAGCGGCGCTGGGTTGTCAAGCGTCTGTAGCGCGCCTGGGGCTTGCTCGGCGCGCACGATCCGTCCGACGTACCGATCCTCGCTCATGCTCGCCCCGGCGCCGTGGCGGATCGGCGTGAACATGACGCGGAACTTGCCGACGCCCAACTCGTACCAAGCGTGCTCGCCGCTGGTCTTGACTGCCTTGAACTTGAAGTCCTGCCAGCGCCATGGCTCAAGCAATTGATCGCGCATCGTGCGCGACAGCAGCGCACGTGTCGGGCGGCTGAGCCCCTCGAGATCTGCTTTTGCCTGCTCGCTGAGCACCACCGACCCAGCGGGGCGTTCCAAGCCCTCAGCCGTGAGTAGATCCGATCCCACGTTAGTCATCGCGACTCATTCTAGCTTGACGGCGCGCCGGCATTCATCCCTCTTCCCCAACGCCCCCGAACGCGACGAACATGACGGCCGCGAGGCCTGTGCCCGCGCCGGTAATCATCACGCTAAAGACGAACTGCTGCCACCGGCCCGGAAGGCCGGGGCTGAGTGCGACGATCGCCGCGACCTCGCCGAGCATCGTCGCGAGCACAGCGATCATCCCCGGGCCGCGGATCGCAAACTGTTTCTGGCGCGAGGCGAGCCGTGTCTGTACCGCAAGTAGGATCAGCACCGCGATGATCGCGCCAGCGGCTGTTTGAAGGACGAGTGAGTACTTGGTCGAGAACGCTGCGCTGCCGACCGATTCGGGCACGATCAGCTGCGCGAGGCCGTACCCGACGCCGAACACGACGAGCACCGAGAGCAACAGCCAGCCACGGTGGCGGTAGCGCAGGAAGTCAACAGCGAACGACAGGAAGTCCGTCATCACGATGTCTCCGAAGGCGCGCCGCCGGATGCTCGGCCGTGGACGCCGCTGGCGTGGGCGTCACAGTAGGGGGATGGTTCATGGCACGCAGGCTACGCGCGGCGGTGGATGTTTTTTTGCCGCCTCGGGCCGGCGTGATCCTTGACTGCGATCATGGTGGGCGCAACCCTGGCCCGAACCTCGACCGAGGAGCCCCCCGCATGAACGCCCCCGCCTCGTCCACCGACCCGCTCGTCACCGGCGTGGACTTCGTGACCGTCCCCACTCGCGACCTGCCCACCGCGCTGCGCTTCTACGGCGAGACGCTCGGACTGCCGTGTTCGGTGCACCTGCCCGACCGCCACTACGCCGAGTTCGAGACCTCCAACCTGACGCTCTCCGTTGTTGACGCCGACGCGATGGGCATCCCCTACCACGCCCAGCACGGGCTCTCGCTGCACGTCAACGACGTCGCGCAGGCGCGCAGCGCGCTCGAGGGCCGCGGCGTCGTCTTCAAAGGCGACATCTTCGACACCGGCGTCTGTCACATGGCGTTCTTCGCCGACCCCGACGGCAACTCGTTCATGCTCCACCACCGCTACGCGCCGCGGCCGCCGCGGGCGTGAGTCGTGCGAGATGTCACGCTGACGCTCAGCGCCGGCATGCCTGCTCCCTCCTACAGCAACTTGCGGGGGCATCGCGGCGCTGCTTGTCGGCTGGGCGAGCGCTGGGCGAGCGTGGGTGCCGGGGGAGGGGGCGGGCCGGCCCGGCTGCTTGCCCAAAACCGGGGGGGGTTTTGGTATGTGGTGGTTGCCAAAATGGGGGGGGTTTTGGTGTGTGGAGGTTGCCAAAAGGGGGGGGGTTCTGGTAAGGTTAGTGTGTGCGCGACGACGAACTGCGCGAGCGGCTGCGCGACCGCAACCCATGGTGGCGCGCGGCGGCGACGGGGGACAACCCCCTTGCGTGGGCGGCAAGCGACCAGATCCTGCGTGCCCGGGCCGCCTACGACCTGGGCTACCGCTCCGGCCTGCTCGACCGACGTGGCCGACGGTCCGCTCGACGACAAGCTCGTCGTGCTGCGTGGCCCCCGCCGCGTCGGCAAGTCCGTGCTGCTGAAGGACACCGCGGCGCGCCTGTGCGGCCGCCGCGACGTGGATGCGCGCCAGCTCGTCTACGTACCGACCGACGGCATGCGTGCATCTGACCTCGGTCGCGTCGTCAAGCTCGGCCGGGAGCTCACCCGGTCCGTCGGGGAGGCTCCACGCGTCTGGTTCCTCGACGAGGTCACCGGGCTGCGCGGCTGGACGCAGGCACTGAAGTACCTGCGCGACAACACCGCCCTCGGCACCGACACGGTCGTCTGCACCGGGTCCTCCTGGGATCGGGAGGCAGAGGTCGAGCGCGACCTGCTCGCGGGCCGGGCCGGCAGCTCCGCGCGCAAACGGTCGCGGATCCTGCACCCGATGAGCTTCCGCGACGTACTCGCCGCCGCTGGCAGGCGGGAGATTCCCCTACCCGCTCCCCTCCTGCCATGGGAACTGCAGGACGACGTCGCCCGCGTGCGCGCGGAATCGCTCGAGCTGTTCGTGGACGAGCTCGATCTCGCCTGGCAGGCGTACCTCACCTCGGGCGGCTTCCCGCGGGCGGTCGCCGAGCATCACAAGACCGGCGAGGTCGGCGAGCCGTTCCTGCGCGACCTCGCGGCGTGGCTGCACCGTGACGTGGACCCCGACGCCGGCGAGGACTCCGTGCCGCAGCTGCTCTCCGCGCTCGAGCGGCGCTGCAGCTCGCCGCTGAACCGCCGCGCGCTCGCCGAGGCGCTCGGCCACCGCAGCCGCCAGACGGTCGAGGTGCGCCTCGCGCGTCTCGTGCGCACCTACGCGGCGATCTGGTGCCACCAGGTCGGGGGGAACGGGCGGCGGGTCGCCGGGGCGCAATCGAAGCTCTACCTCTGCGACCCCCTGCTCGCCTGGCTGGGTTCGCGGCTGCGCGCCGGACTGCCGAGCCCGGACTTCACCCGTCTGAGCGAGGCGTGCATCGGCGTCGCCCTGGCCCGCGCCGTCGACGCCCTGGAGCCCGGGCGCTGGCAGAACGACGACTCGATCGGGTACCTGCGCACCGGCGGCGGGCACGAGATCGACTTCGCCCCGCTCGCCGTACCGAGCGCCTCCGGGGTGGCGCACACCGTGCCGATCGAGTCCAAGTGGGTCGCCTCCGGCTGGCGCGCCGAGGCGCGGACGATCGAGGGCCGGCTCGCCGCGGGCGTCGTCGCCACGCGGACGGTCCTCGACTGCTCGCACCCCGCGTGGGCCCTGCCGGCGCCGGTAGTTGCGCTGCTGCTCGGCTAGGCGGGCGGGTGCGCGTGATGGCTCGCCGCAACTTCGCAGACGGTCCTCGCGACCCCTGATAGCACGAGGCTACGCTGTTCGTGTGGGCGTCGTGGGGGGTTGTTTGCAGTGTCCGTCCGCGCACCGTCGCGGCTACCCGCCGAGCCGAGAATCGCGTGTATGGGAGCGCAGTTTGGGCTGCGGGCCGAGACTCGCGGCTGGCGCTGCCGGGGGTGTGTGCGTTTGGTGCGCGGTAAGCAGGATGTCCCAGCGCTCCTCGGAATCAGCGAAAGGCGCGCTTCGACGGTTCTCACCGACATGAAGAGGCTTGGGAAGATCGAGCCGGTCGGCGCCGAGCGGGGGCGAAGCGTCCGCTATCGGCTTGTTCGCTAGGCCGGCGGCATAGGAGGGGTCGGCGCGCGGCGCCCGTGCGCTGGGGGCGCGCCCCCGCAGCCGATAGGCGCCGGTGTTCGCCGGCGCTTTGAGCAGGCCAGGAAAGCCCATCAGACTGCGGGTTTCGCGCTAAAAGCGCCGCGCTCTGCGCGCTAAAAGCACCGTAACGTCGGACCGACGCTACGGTGCTTTTATGGTCCACGGCGCCCACGGGGTTACCGACGATCGCGCTGCGGTGCACGCGAAGTCGGCGCCTTCGGGTTGCTCGACAGCTATGCGATGCGCAGCTTGAGGCGCTGAAGAGCGCGCTTTTGTGTGCTTCTTTCTTCGCGCTGGTGAGCTTGTGGTTTGCGCGGCGTTTGCCGGGGGAGCCGTTGGGGCGGGGGGTGTGGGTGGCCCCTGATAGCGTGAGGCCACGCTGTTCGTTGGGTGACCGTCGTGCTCCAAGGGGACGGCGTCACGATCGACCTCGTAGGCGACACGTTCATCAGCAAAACGGGGATCACGAGCTCGACATTCAAGACGGTCCCCGACCAGCCGATCCAGAGCTTCGAACTAACGCTCCCCCAGGGCCCCCACTCGGCTCTCGCAGCGAACGGGAACCTCTGCACGTCCGTGAAGACCGTGGCCGTCAAGAAGAAGACCACGGTCACGGTCAAAGGGCGCAAGCAGACCGTGACACGCATCATCAAGCAGGCGACCCCTGCATCGCTGGTGATGCCGACGGAATTCATCGGCCAGAACGGCGCGACGGTCAAACAGAACACAAAGGTCCAGATCACAGGGTGCCCGAAGACGAAGATCAAGACCGCAACGAAGGGTAGGGGCAAGCGGGGGAAGGGTAGAAAGCGGGCTGGTTGAACGTGGGGGCGCAGCGGGCGCGGGGGCGGATAGTGCGTGCGATCGTCGAGGTCGTGGCCGTGGAGGGCTGGGCGGGCGCGTCGGTGGAAACGGTGGTAGAGCGGGCGCGGGTGTCGCGGCGCACGCTGTACGAGGTCTTTCCCGGCGGACTGCGCGAAGGGCTGGTCGCGGCACTCGACGACACCGCACAGCAGGTGATCGAGCTCGCCATGCGCGAACTGGAGCGCGAGGAGTGCTGGCGTGACGGGGTACGCGGAGCGCTCGCCGCGCTGCTTGTGTTCTTCGACTCCGACCCCATGCTGGCACGGGTGTGTTTTGTCGAGACGCTGGGCGGAGACCCTGAGGTGGTGGAGCATCGGGCGCGGGCGGTGAGTGCGTTTCGCGAGCTGGTGGTGGAGCGGATCGAGCGTGAGCACGGCCCAGTTCCCCACCTGGCGGCAGAGAGCGCGATCGCGCTGGTGATGGGGATCCTCTACAACCGCCTACTCGCTCGCGAGCGCAATATCCAGCCTGAGTGTGGATCCGAGTGTGGGTCTGAGCCGTTGATTGAGCTGCTTGGCCCGCTGATGGGGATCGTGATGACGCCCCTGGCGGCCGGCGAGGAAGCGATAGCCACAGAAGTACGCCGTGGGCAGGAGTTGGCGCAAGCGATGCGGGCGGGCACGCTGCCCGGTCGGGTGTCTGCGTCCAAAGGGGTCAGCGGCGAGCAGGCGCTGGCGGTGTTGCACCCTTACTCGCTTGTGGCAGCGCACACTAGTCTGACGGTGCGGCGTTTGCGGGAGTGTCTGTTGTATTTGGCTGGGCATCCGGATGCCAGTAACAGCGAGATCGGACGGGCGGTCGGTGTGCTGCATAAGTCGCAGATCTCACAGCTGCTCGCGCAGCTGCTGGCGGAAGGCGTTGCCGCCAGGCGTCGGGGACGCGCGGGTGAACCCAACGCGTGGCGGCTGACGGTACGCGGGGAGGCGCTCGCGCGGGCGCTGGGCGGGCGGTAGACCGGACATCCCGGGCGTGCACGGAAATGCCGCGGCGGTACCGGTAATCATGATCCCGGTAGGATAGTTGGATGCTCGGAAGCCGGGGTCGTCCGATGGGTGAAACTAGCGTGGTTCAAGTCTGAAACGGCGAGAGTTTTCTGGTGGTGAACGCTTGACCATGGTCCGGTTGGGCGATAGAGTTGTGGTGAGGAAAGGGACGGGCCGGGGGCAGGATCCGGCGGTCACTTGTCGCGTATCGACGGCAGGGGCGCGCGGGACTTCACGACCGGCTCTCAGACCTCCTCTATCTCAGGACACCTTCTACAACTGACACGAAGGGAGTGGACTTCTGATGCGCTTAGCATTTGGAAAGTTCTTGGTAGTGTCTGCAGCGTTGCTTTGTGCCTGCGCCATGGTCGCGACCGCAGCACAGGCGATCGTCATTGGACCGAAATGGCGCGTCGCCGGCAACGAACTCAAATCTGGTGAAACGGTCGAAGTCGGTTCAGTCAGCAGTCCTGGTGAAATCTCTTTCACCGCTGAATTGGGAATCGTCGTCACATGCAAAAAACCGACCGTCACGGGCGCGTCGATCACCGGAGGGTTACCGGGGACTATTAAGGCGGCACTGTCCCTGGCAGAATGCACAGTCACGGGCAACGGCGAAAAATGCAAAGTACCAAACGTCACGACTAAAACGCTCGAAGGCGGATTGGCGTATGAAACGAAAGAACGGACTGGGAAGCTCCTGGCTCTGCTCAAACCATCGACAGAAGAAATCGCCGAATTCAAATTCGAAGGTGCAAACTGCAAATTCGCGTTTACCGAGGCTAAGGGTTCTTTCGTCGGCGAAGTTGTCGTCGGGGGTAAACCGGAGGACGTAGGAAGCGAAGCCTCGGCGAAAGTCGTTGGGCTCAGGTTTCCGACGAGCGCGATCAAAACGGTCTGGACTGAAAAAGAAGGAACACTCAAAGAAGAAGAAGCAAAACTCAAGGTATTCAACGAGGCAACAACGATCGCTGGAACCGCGGAACTCGAACTGAGCGGACTCAAAGAATGGGGCGCGGTGGCGCGGCCCAGCGAACTACCGTTGTGGAGCATCACTGGAAAACGCCTTAGTAGCGGTGAATCACGCGAAGTGGTTTCGGCAAGCACGCCCGGCGAACTCTCGATCGAATGGCCGCGCGGATCCGGCGCTGTCGTCAAGTGCAAAAAAGCGAACGTCGAAAGCGCATCGATCGTCGGCGGCTCACCAGGGACCCTCAAGGCGACTTTGTCGTTGAAAGAATGTACGGTCACGGGAGACGGCGAAAAATGCCGGGCACCAAGCAGCATCGTGACATCCGTGGTCGAAGGCCCGCTGGCATATGAAACCAAAGAAGGAACCGGGAAGATCCTCGCTCTACTGAAATCGCCAGGCAGTATCTACGATTTCAAACTGGAAGGACCGTGCAGAACCGTTACAGTCTGGGAAGGCGAGGGCTCGTTCGTCGGTGAAATTGTCGTCGGTGGCAAACCCGATGAAGTCGGACACGAAACGGAAGCAAAAGTCGTCGGTCTCAGGTTCCCGACAAGCCCGATCAACACGGTCTGGGTCGATGAAAAGAATGCCAAAGGGGAAGAAGTAATCAAAGAAGAAAACGCTAAAATCTCCTATATAGGAGAACGAGCGGTGATCGCCGGAACGGCAGAAGTGGAGCTGAGCGGACTCCAGGAATGGGGGGCGTACGGGCTCTAGCCACCTGCCCCGGATAAACGACTGAACCGGAACGGACGCGTCGAGTACTCGACGCGGCCGTTGCGGGCAAGATGACCCAGCTGTGACGCATGGATACCCGCGCCGTCCGGCATGTGAACCCGCCCGACTCGCGCGGACGATCTCAAGAAATTCGTCGCGTCGAGCCGCGCATGAGGTCGATGACCGGCTCCCGGCCGGCGAAAAGAGGCATCGGGGGCTGTCGAAAACGAGCACTGGGAGCTGTCGAAATGCGGTAGTCTGATGGCGTGGCCGAGACGCGTTACCGCGAGCGGATGCTCGATGGACTGCTTGCGGAGCTGCTCGCGGAGCTGCCGGCGGTGATGGTCACGGGGCCGCGGGCCGGCGGCAAGACGACCACCGCGGCGCGGCACGCGGCGAGCGTGGTGCGGCTCGACCGCGCGCTGGAGGCGGAGGCCTTTCGCGCCGATCCCGACGTGGCACTGAGGGAGTACGAGGAGCCGATCCTGCTGGATGAGTGGCAGGAGCAGCCCGGGGTGCTTGGGGCGGTCAAGCGCGCGGTCGACGCGGATCCGCGACCCGGCCGGTTTCTGCTGACGGGCTCGGTGCGCGCTGAGCTCGACGCGGCGACGTGGCCGGGCACCGGACGGGTGGTGCGCGTGGCGATGTACGGGATGACGGTACGCGAGCAGTTCGGGCGCGCGCACGGTCCGGCGCTGCTCGACGTGCTCGCGGCGGGAGACGCTCCGGGTGTGCCGCGCGATCCACCGGACCTGCGGGGCTACGTGGAGCTCGCTCTGCGCAGCGGCTTCCCCGACCCCGCGCTGCACATGTCGGCCCGCGCGCGCACGCGGTGGCTGGACGGGTACGTGGAGGAGTTGCTGACCCGCGACGCGGCCGGTGTGGAGCCGCGCCGAGACCCGGCGCGTCTGGGGCGCTACCTGGAGGCGTACGCGCTCAACACGGCCGGCACTGCAGCGGACGCCACACTGCTCGAGTTCGCCGGCGTCAACCGCAGGACCGCCGCCGCCTACGAGCGGCTGCTCACGAACCTGTTCGTCGTGGACGCGCTCCCGGCGTGGACTTCGAACCGGCTCAGGCGCCTCTCCAAAGCCCGCAAGCGTCACCTGGTCGAGCCCGCGCTGGCCGCGTCGATCCTCCACCTGGACGCCGGCGCAGTGCTGCGCGAAGGCGATCTGCTCGGCCGGCTACTGGATAGCTTCGTCGTGGCTCAGCTCAGAGCCGAGCTGGCGCTCTGCGCGTCGCGACCCCGCCTCTACCACCTGCGCGAGGAACACGGACGCCACGAGGTCGACCTCCTCGCGGAGCTGGGAGCCAGGCGGGTCGTGGCCTTCGAGGTGAAGGCAGGCGCAGCCGACCCCCACGCGGCGCGACACCTCACGTGGCTGCGCGAGCGGCTGGGGGACAGGTTCGCCCGCGGCGTCGTATTCCACACCGGACCACGGCCGTTCGAGCTTGACGATCGAATCCTCGCACTGCCGATCTGCGCGCTGTGGGGGTAACGCAACGGAGGCTGCTCCAATATGCCGTGGCTGTTGCGCATCGTGCTGACCTCGCCCGACGAGCGTGCAGCACCACTCGTCGTAACCGCCCGCTCAACTCTGGCGTTGCGTCAAGCGCGCAACGAACTCGGGCTGATCGCCCATACGATCGCGCCCTTTCGGGCCGGCGGCGCGGTCACCCGGCGAGCGCGTCGGCGAGACCGGCGTAGTCGAAGTCGGCGCCCTCCGGTCGCTCGTCGACGGCCCGGGAGCGAATGGCGAGCTCGCAGGCGCCCAGCTCATAGGCCGGCTCGGTGAGGTAACGGTCGGTCAGAGCCTCCAGCGGCGTGAAATCACATCTGCGTAGTCGCGATCCCCCTCTCCCGCCCGGGGCCCTCGCGCACGCCGCGCATCGTCTGCGGGTCCGGCGCGGCTCGCGAGGGCCATCCGCGAACGACCACCTCGATCACAGGTTCTTGATCATCACGGTCGAGGTGTCGCGCAGCGCGCCGTCAGCGGCGACGGTCGCGAGCTGGGGCAGGCCGATCTCGCTCGAATCGCCCGCGAGCAGGCTCTCCGCGCCCGCCTCCGACAGCGCACGCTGCACCCGCGGCGAGCCGCCCGGCAGCACCGCGAAATCGTGCCCGCGCCGCCTGCACGTCGCGCCACCGCATGCGATCGCCCTGGCTCCGACCGGGTCGATCGCCTCCAGCTGGCGCACATCCAGCGTCAGCACCGTCACCCCTTCTTCGCACAAACACTCGATCTCGTCCTGCAGCTCGACCGCCGTCTGGTGGTCCAGCTTGCCCGTCAAAACCAGCTTGTGCCTCCACACAGGCTCGCTCGCGAGCGTCAGCTGTGGATGCGCGTGCGCGGTCTGCGCGCGGGCGTCGCGGTCGCCGACGCCGACGCCGACGGGATGTGCAAGCACCTCCGCCATCCCATCCTGGCTGGCCCGATACATATTGACCGTCGTCGCTGACGACGACGACATCAGGTGAGGTTTCATAACGACTACAGCTCCTTTCAAAGATCTTCAAACCGATAGCCCGACCGGCCTGGATCGCGCGATCCGCGGCCGCCTGGCGCTGAGAGACCGACCGGTAGGAGCTAGCCCGGTCGCTCAGGGATCAGAGCGAAGAACGACGTCTGCCACGACGGCTGCGATACATACAACCGCAGCGTCACGCTGGGAGCCGTCTGGAGCTGCGCATCGACAAGAATCGACGACGCCGAGGAGCCCGCACCGGCACCCGCAGCTGCGGCCGCGGCACCACCGGCGCCGCCGGCGCCGCCCGCTCCACCCGGGCCGGGGCTGGGAGCCGAGCCCGAGCCCGAGTCGCGGTTCTCGATCGCCGAACCGCCGTCCCGATCGCGCGCGATCGCGCCTGTCGCGATCATCGCCCCCGGCGACACGCCCGCGGCGAGCGCCGCCGCAGCCGCCGCCGATCCCGGCGCGTTCAGCCAGCGACCGCCCGCGCCCGTCGCGCCCATCGACGCTTCGAACGCCGCGAGCTCGCCGCGCACCTGGCGCGCCCGGCGCGCCCTGGTGCTCGGCGCTTCCGGCGTGACTTCCGCCTGGCCTCCCCCGGCGGCCATCGAGACGGCCGGCCTCGCCGCCGCGGCGCCCGCCGCCGGCAGCGCGCCTGCCCCCGCCGGCAGCGCCGTCGACGGGGACGCCGGCGCGCCTTCGTCTGCAGCTTCTTTACGGTCGGACCCCGCGGCGCCGCCCGGCGCCGGCGAGTCGCTGCTGCCTTCGCCCGCGTGCGCTTCCGAACCCGCTTCCCCACCCGTCTTGCTCGACTGTTTTTCGACCGTCTCCCCTTCGTGTGTAGCGCCACTTTCTTCGGCGCCAGACGATTTCGCGCCCGTCGGAGCACTTGCTTCGACCACCGGCGTCGGTTCGCTCGCCGGGGGCTGGGCTTCGGTGGCCGGCGGCGCCTGTTCCTTGGCCGGCGGCGCCTGTTCGCCTCCGGCCGGGGGCTGCGCCTGTTCGGGCGCGCCAGCAGCCCCTTCGCTGCCGGACGACGCTGGGTCTGTCGTTGGTGGGGCCTGTTCGGTGGTCGTTGCGGTTTCTTCGGTTGACGACGCGGCCTGTTCGCTACCGCCCGTGGCCTGTTCGCCGGCGCCCGTGGTCTGTTCGCCGGCGCCTGCGGTCTGTTCGGTGCTGCCCGTGGTCTGTTCGCTGGCGCCTGCGGTCTGTTCGGTGCTGCCCGTGGTCTGTTCGCTGGCGCCTGCGGTCTGTTCGGTGCTGCCCGTGGTCTGTTCGCCGGTAGCGGGCGGGGCCTGTTCGCCGGTTGACGACGGGGTCTGTTCGGTGCCGGACGCCGCTTGTTCTGCGAGCACACCGCCTTCCGTGCCCACTTCGCCAGCCGATGCCTGCGTGGTGCCTTCGGACGCGCTCGCCGCCTGCGCCCGGGCGCCCGCGGCGAACAGCAGGCCGACGAGCACCAGCGAGACCGCCAACGCGAGCGAGACGACCAGCCGCGGCCCAGAGCGCCCATTGCGGGGCGCGAGCACGAAAAGATTCCCAAGCGGCGTGATCATCATTCGCTGGCTGCAGGCACGTACGGGGGTCGAGCGGCTCCTGATCTACACTACGACGCTAAGCTCCTGGATAGATGATGACACCATCAGAGGGGTTCATGCATCGGTTGTGTGATCGCCGCGCCGGGTTTGGCGTCAGGGTCGGCGCGCAAAGCGGCGGGAGTGCAGACGGCGGGGGTCGAGACACGTGCTCGTCCTGACGCGCAAGCTCAGCCAGAGCATCATGATCGGCGACGACATCGAGATCACCGTGCTCTCCAACGACGGCACCAAGGTGCGCCTCGGCATCCAGGCGCCGAGCGCCGTCCCCGTGCACCGCAACGAGATCTACTGCAAGATCCACGCCGAGCGTCAAGCGGACGCCGGTGAGCCCCGCGGTCTCTCGCGCGCCCGCCGGCGGCGGGCGGGCTGAGGCTCGCGGCGTCGCTGGCCTGCCCGCCGCACACGGGGCATGGATCTGGAGTTTCGTGGTTTTGGGGCTGTTTGGTGTTGTCGCGTGAGCTGGCTGGGGTGGTGAGAAGGGGAGGAGCACCGGCAGCCTCCGCGAAGCGGTTTGGCACCACACCAACCAATCGTGGAGGTGCCGATGCTCCCCTCGGATTCTCTCGCCGCGTTGTTTTCCCTGTGTCGGGGTTGCTTTACCCGTCCTACTTACGAGACGTTCTGCGCTCTCTGCGTGGGCTTCATCGCCCGTGTCGGGGAGCACACCGTCACCGGCATGCTCTTGGCCGCGCGCCTGGAGGGAAACTGGCATCACTCCCGCGCTCACGACTTCTTCTCGCGACGGCGCTGGTCGGCTGACGCTCTGGGGCTTGTGCTGCTCGACTTCGTCATCGCTCGATTCCTCACGCAGGGTGCTCCGCTCACGCTCGCTGTCGATGACACGATCTTCGCGCGTAGCGGCCCGAAGGTCTTCGGCGCCCACTTGCACCGCAAAGACCACGTTCGCGGCGCCGGCAAGCAGGTCCGCTACGGCAACTGCTGGGTCGTGCTGGGGATCGTCTTGCGCCTGCCCGTCAGCGAGCGAGCGGTCTTCTTGCCGCTGCTCTTCCGCCTCTGGCAGGCTGATCCCGCTCGCCGCGGCTACGGTCGCAAAAGCCACCCCTTCAAGCGCGCAACGCAAGACCCCGCCTACCCCTCCCAATCCCAGCTGGCCCGGGAACTGGTCGATCTCGTCCACTATCGCCATTCCGGGCGGACGATCGAACTCCTGGGCGATGGCGCTTACGCGACCGGGGCGATGCGCGGCCTCCCCGAGGAGGTACGCATGATCGCCCGCCTGAAGTCCTCCAGCACTCTCTACGGCTTCCCGAGGCAGAGGGACCCCCACCGGCGCGACCGGGGCGCGCTGAAGGGAGAACGACTAGGGCGAGTCAAGGAGATCGCCGCAGCGAGAAGCGATCGCTTCGCGACGATCTCCCCCAAGGGACCCGGACTGCCCAGCGCCATCTCGGTCTACGCCTTGGACTGCCTATGGTTCGGGGTGCTCCACAGCCGAGCGGTAAGGGTCGTGATCATCGCAGACCCCAAGGGCAAAGAGCCGATGGCGATGGCCTTGCTCAGCACCGACACCTCGCTCAGCGCGCAGCAGATCGTGGAGCGCTACGCCCAGCGCTGGACGATCGAGGTCTGCTTCCGCGACGCCAAGCAGCTGAGCGGAGTCGGCGAAGCACGAAACCGCACCGCCAAAGCAGTCAAGCACACCGTGCCCTTCGGGTTCCTCTGCCAAGCACTGACGATCGTTTGGTACGCCCTCAACGGCGACCCGGCCGCCGACATCAGAGAGCGCAGGGAACACGCTCCCTGGTACCGCCACAAGCGCTCCCCTGCATATAGCGACATGCTGGTAGCGCTACGCCGCGCGATGATCGCAGTGGAATTTCCCCGCGCATCGCCCCCAGAGCCCAAACAGAAGAAATTCCCTCATCCAGCGCGAGAGGTAGGCCTTGCCGCGGCATAAAGTCACGAAACTCCAGATGGATGCCCCGTGCCGTCCAGCGCGTGCAGCGGCCCCGCCGCGCGGACGATCCCTAAAAACCCCCGACCTACGCCGGCAAATGCTCGGTCGTCACGGTCCCGCTCTCTCGCTGGAAGCTCTCGAGCACGCCGCGCATCGTCTGCAGGTTCGGCGCGACCTTCGACGGCCACGGCTTTGACGGGTGCTCGTAAAGCGTCTTCAAACCGTTGCCCGTGATCATCGCCACGACCGTCTCATCCGGGTCGAGATGGCCCTGTTCGGCGAGCTTTTTGACGACCGCCACCGTCGTCCCACCCGCCGGCTCGGTGAGAATCCCCTCCGTGGCGGCCAGCAAATCGATCCCCGCGAAGATCTCCCTGTCGCTGACCATCGCCGCCGTGCCCGCACGCGTGCGGACCGCGTCGATCACGAACACGCCGTCGCCCGGCGCCCCGATCGCCAGCGAATGTGCGAGCGTCGTCGGGCTCTCCGCCTGAATCTCCGACGCCCCCGCCAGAATCGCCTTGGCGATCGGCGAGCAGCCGTCGGGCTGGGCGATGTCGATCTTCGTCTGCGCGGTCTTGGCCAGACCGACCCGCTCCAGCTCCTCCAACCCCTTATGGATCCGCGAGGACAGCGTCCCGCCGGCGGCCGGCGAGACGATATGGTCGGGCGCGCGCCAGCCCAGCTGCTCGACGATCTCATACGCCACCGTCTTCGCTCCCTCCGCGTAGAACGGGCGCAGCGTGATGTTCGCGAACTCCAGCCCCGTCGCTTCGGCCAGCGCTCTACAGGCTTTATTGGCTTCGTCGTAGTTGCCCTCCACCTGGCACACCTTCGCGCCCAGCGCCCGACACGCGTGCGCCTTCGTGCTCTCCAGCCGATTCGGGTAGAACACGTACGCCGGCACCCCCGCCTTCGCCGCCAGCGAGGCGACGGCCGTGCCGACATTGCCCGTCAACACGCACCCGATCTCCCGCGCGCCCAGCTCCAGCAGGCGGGCCACCGCCATCGACACCACCCGGTCCTTGTAGGAAAGACTCGGCCTCGACGTGCTGTCGTCCTTCACGTACAGGTTGCGCAACCCCACCGCTCTGCCGAGCCCGTCGGCCTTGATCAGCGGCGTGAAGCCCGCCCACTCTCCCACCCGCGTCGCTCCCACCGCGTCGACGATCGGCAGCAGCTCCTCCAGGTACCAGATGTTGCGCGGGCGCTCGGCGAGCGCCACCTCGCCGATCCGCTCCGCGGCGCGCTCGTAGTCGTACTCGACGTCCAAACTCTTATTGCACCTCGGGCAGTACGCCTCCCGCTCGCTCAGCGCCACCGTGTAATCGCATTTGCGACACACCAGCGCCGTCGCGCACGACCGCGTCGGCGTCGAGCCAGTCGTATGGTCCTGTGCAGTACTCATCGCTTTCGTCCCCGTCCTCCGCCTTGCATCGGTGTCGGGCGATCGCACGGCCCGCGAGCCGGCAGGGCGATCATGTCGGTCTGCTTGCCGCCGCCCATCGTAGGGCACCCGCACGACGCCGTCGAGCGCGCGTTAACACTTGTTCGCATTCTCAGCCGCCGTCCTCCACCGCGCCCACCGCGTCCCGACCGGCGTCGTCTGGCGCTGAGGAGGGGGCGGTTCCCTCGGCCACGGCCACCCGACCAGTAGCGCGGTCCGCGTCGGTGGAGGGGGAGATTGCCGCCTTTGGCGGCCGCGGG
Source organism: uncultured Solirubrobacterales bacterium (assembly GCA_963804675.1). GTDB lineage: Bacteria > Actinomycetota > Thermoleophilia > Solirubrobacterales > Solirubrobacteraceae > Palsa-744. Next base: position 264,439 of record CAWDRI010000002.1, read on the forward strand.
GTTTCGTGGCCCGCCGGGCCTCCAGAGCCCTCGTCACCAGGCTCCTGCACCTCCGGCCACGGCGGGTCGGCCTGCGACTTCGCTCGCCCGCTCGCCTCCAGCAGCTCGGCTGCGATATGCGGGGCGAACGGCGCCAGCACACTTGCCTCCAGCGCCAACGCGTCCACCAGCGCCGCCAGGTCCTCGCTGCCCATCGTCCCGCTGCGCTGCAACACCTTCTTCTCAAAGTCCTTAATCCGGTCCAGCAGCCGCATCACGTCGCGCACCGCCTTATGCATTTCCAGCTCCGCCAACTCCTTCGTGATCCTTACGACTCCCGTCGCGCACCACTTCTCCAGCCGCCTCCGCAGGTGCTCGGTCTGGGCCGGGTCGGGCGCCTGGTTCTCCGCGGGCGCCATCGCGAACCTTGCATGCGCGTAGCGCCACAGACCGTGCAGGAACCGGCTGCAGTACTGCACCGCACTGTCATCCCAGTTCAACGACTTCTGCGGCCTGGCCGCCCACAACACGGCCAGCCGCACCGTGTCCGCGCCGAACTTCGCCACCAGCTCGTCCGGGTCCACGACGTTGCCCAGATGCTTGCTCATCTTGCGGCCCTCGCGAATCACCATCTCGTGCATCAGCGCGCCGGCGAACGGCTCGCCGTCCTGCAGGAACGCCAGCGGGCCGATATCGCGCAGCGCCTTCGTCGCGATCCTCTGGTCGAACATGAAATTGCCGCTGTCCGAGCCCGCGACCAGCCGCTCCGCCGGCAGCCACGCCTTCAGGTCCGCCAGCGCGAAGATCTCCTCCAGCGGGCGCGCGCGCTCGCTTGCCGGCACGCACGCCGGCACCCACAGCCACAGCGCGTCGAAATGGCAGTCCAGTGTGTCCGTCTCGCGCCTTGCCTCGCCACCGCACTTTGGGCAGGTCGTGTTGACGAAGTCCTCCCTTTCGGCCAGCGGGTTGCCCGCTCCCGTCGGTTTGAGGTCGCGCGGCAGCAGCACCGGCTGGTCTTGGATTGGGACCGGCACCGTCCCGCACTCCTTGCAGTACACGATCGGGATCGGCGTGCCCCACGCGCGCTGGCGCGAGACCGAGAAGTCGTCCGCCCTGTAGCGGACCGCGGGGTGGGGGATGGCTTGGGGGTGGTCAACGGCTGGGGCCCCACCGCGCGCGTGCGATAGGGCGCCGGCGTTGGCGCCGGCGGGTTCGTGCGGCGGGGGGTTGGTGGGGTCTTCTGTTTGGGTCCGATCGCGCGCGCGCGATAGGGCGTCGGGGGGTTCGTGCGGCGGGGGGTTGGTGGGGTCTTCTGTTTGGCTCCCGTCGCGCGCGCGCGATAGGGCGTCGGGGGGTTCGTGCGGCGGGGGGTTGGTGGGGTCTTCTGTTTGGCTCCCGTCGCGCGCGCGCGATAGGGCGGTTTGGGAGGTGGCACCCGGTGTCTCGACTCCCAGCCGTCCTGCGATCAACGCGTCGGTCTTGTCCAGCGCCGGCACGCCCAGCACCGCCGTCGCCCCAAACCGCTCGTCCACGACCGGCGACACGGCCACCGGCAGCGCCCGCTCCACCCCGTCCAGTCGCACAACGTGCCCCGTATCGACCAGCGCCATAGTCTCCGCTGCCCTAGAGCCCCGCTCCCACCCGCCCAACCGCATCTCCTGCAACTGCTCGCGCACCCCCGGCCGGTCGGCCCAGCGTTCCGTCTCCGGGTGCTTGGGGGAGAGCAGCACGAACGCCGCCGCTGCGCCGAGCTCGCCGAGCGCCTCCGCGTGCGGCGTGAACACCGTCAGCTCGCGCCCGTCCTCGGTCTTCGCGTCCAGCTCGAACCCGTCCACGCGGCCCAGCACGTAGCGCTGACTGGCCAGCGACGTCTCGTCCCATTTCGCCAGCTCGTCGATCCGCCGGTCGTTCTCCTGCAGATACGCGCTCACCTTCAGGTACCACTGCGGCCGCTGGATCAGGCGTACCGGGTTGTGGCAGCGCCAGCACGTCCCGTTCTCCACCTGGATCGTCGCCAACGTCGTCTGGCACGTATCGCACCAATCGACCGTCCCGGTCCCGTGGTAGATCAGCCCCTCCTGCAGCAGCGTCGAGAACAGCCACTGCGACCAGCGGTACATCACCGGGTCGCTGCTCATGAACGTTCGCTCCCAATCGAACGAAAACCCCAACCGTCCCAGCTGCTCGGTCATGTGCTCCGCGCACCTGGTCACCCACTCGCTCGGCGACTCCTCGTTGGCGATCGCCCCCAGCTCCGCCGGCAGCCCGAACGCGTCGAACCCGAACGCGAACAGCACCGGCAGCCCGCGCGCGCGTTGAAAACGGGCGTACGCGTCGCCGATCGCATAGCTGCGCACATGCCCGATGTGGACGTTCCCCGACGTGAACGGCGCGGACGCCTTGATGTAGATCGCCTGCTCGCCGTCGCGCACTGCGCGCGTCTTGAATGCGTCGCGCTCGCGCCACCTTGCCTGGTAGCGCTCCTCGATCTCACGCGCGTCGTAATCGGGCAGTCCGGCCACCGATCGAGCATACCCAAGGGCCTTGCCCGGGTGCGGCCGTGTTCGTCTGCCGAGACTGCAATGATGCATCGATGGAGATAGACATCGGTCGCGGCAAGAAAGGCCGCCGCGCATACGGCTTCGACGACATCGCGATCGTGCCCTCGCGGCGCACGCGCGACCCCGACGACATCGACATCTCCTGGAAGCTCGGCCCCTACCAGTTCGAGCTGCCGATGATGGCCTCCGCGATGGACGGCGTGGTCTCGCCGAGCACCGCCGGCATCATCGGGCGCCTCGGCGGCCTCGCGGTGCTCAACCTCGAGGGCGTCTTCACCCGCTACGAGGACGCCGAGGAGCAGCTCGCGCGGATCTCCGAACTCCCCAAGGAGCTGGCCACGCGCGAAATGCAGCGCATCTACGAGGAGCCGGTCAAGCCAGAGCTGATCGCCCAGCGCATCCAGGAAATCAAGGAGCAGAAGGTCGTCGTCGCCGCCTCCCTGACTCCCCAGCGCGTGCTGCGCCACTACGAGCTCGCCCTGGAGGCCGGTCTCGACGTGCTCGTGATCCAGGGCACCGTCGTCTCCGGCGAACACGTCTCCACCGTGACCGAGCCGCTGAACCTCAAGCAGTTCATCCCCTCGCTTGAAGTCCCCGTCGTCGTTGGTGGCTGTGCCTCCTATCACACAGGTCTGCACCTGATGCGCACCGGCGCCGCCGGCGTCCTGGTCGGCGTCGGCCCCGGCGCCGCCTGCACGACCCGTGGCGTGCTCGGCATCGGCGTGCCGCAGGCCACCGCGATCGCCGACGTCGCCCACGCGCGCTCCACGCACATGCTCGAGACCGGCGACTATTCGATGGTGATCGCCGACGGCGGCATGCGCAACGGCGGCGACGTCTCCAAGGCGATCGCCCTTGGCGCCGACGCCGTCATGATCGGCTCGCCACTGGCGCGCGCCTACGAAGCCCCCGGGCACGGCTTTCACTGGGGCATGGCCACCTTCCATCCCACGCTCCCGCGCGGCGCACGCGTCGCCACCGCCCAAAACGGCACCCTGGAGGAGATCCTCGTCGGCCCCGCCCACGAGAACGACGGCACCTTCAACCTGTTCGGCGGCCTGCGCACCTCGATGGCCACCTGCGGCCACAAGGACCTCGCCGAGTTCAACCGCGCCGAGGTCGTCGTCGCCCCCTCGCTGCAGACCGAGGGCAAGGCGTTGCAGCGCGACCAGGGGGTTGGCATGGGGGCGGTAAACGGCAAGGCGGCAGTTCTCGTCAATGACTGACGTCCTCGCTCCGGTGCCTCTGGCCGGCGAGGGGGACGCCGGCAGCCGGACGGGGAGCGGCGCGCGCGCGGCCGCCGACACGGACACGCTGCCCCGGGAGCGCGCGGAGGCCGGTGGGCATGTGTCCATTGACGAGCGGCCGGAGACCGAGGAGCGCTCGGGCGCCGGCGCGCAGGGGATTGCCCGCGATCGTCCGACGGCTTCGGGCCAGCCCGACACGGCGACGGACGCCGTCGTCGTCCTCGACTACGGCGGCCAGTATTCGCAGCTCATAGCGCGGCGCGTGCGTGAGTGCGGGGTCTTCTCAGAACTCGTCCCGCATCACGTGCCGTTGGCGAAGATCGCCGCCCGCAAGCCACGCGGCATCATCCTCTCCGGCGGCCCCGCGTCGGTGTACGCACCCGACGCGCCGCGCCTGGAGCGCGGTCTGTTGGAGCTCGGCATACCCGTACTCGGCATCTGCTACGGCATGCAGCTCCTCGTCCACTCGCTCGGCGGCCGCGTCGAGCAGGCCGAGGTCGGGCAGTTCGGCCGCGCCGACCTCACCGTACTCGCACCCGGGCGGCTGCTCGCCGGCCTGCCGCGCGATCAGACCTGCTGGATGTCCCACCGCGACACCGTCTTCGAGCCGCCCCCCGGCTTCGTCGCCCTCGCGTCCTCCGGCGTCTCGCCCGTCGCCGCCGTCGAGGACTCCGAGCGCGGCATCTACGGCATCCAGTTTCACCCCGAGGTCGCCCACACCCCCTACGGCAACGACATCCTCACCCGTTTTCTCACCGACATCTGCGAATGCGAGGCGAGTTGGTCGGCTGCTTCGATCGTCGAGGACCAGATCGCGCGCATCCGCCGCCAGGTGGGGGACGGCCGCGTGATCTGCGGCCTCTCCGGCGGCGTGGATTCCTCCGTGGCCGCGCTGCTCGTGCACCGCGCCATCGGCGACCAGCTCACCTGCGTCTTCGTCAACCACGGCCTGATGCGCAAGGACGAGGGCGCCCAGGTGATCGGTGCCTTCCGCGACACCTTCCACGTCCCGCTCGTCGCCGTCAACGCCTCCACACGCTTCCTCGACCGCCTACGCGGCGTCACCGACCCCGAGGCCAAGCGCAAGGCGATCGGCGCCGAGTTCATCCGCGTCTTCGAGGAGGAGGCGGCGAGGCTGGGCGGGGAGGCGCCTGGGGCGGAGGGTGCCGGCGGGGAGGTTGTGAACGGGAAGGGTGAGGGTGTTGTTTTGGGGAACGATTCGCGGCCGGGCGCGCGTGCGGGCGCGCGATTCCTGGTCCAGGGCACGCTCTATTCAGATGTCATCGAGTCCGGGGGCGGCACAGGCGCCGCGACGATCAAGTCGCACCACAACGTCGGCGGGCTTCCCGACGATCTCGACTTCGAGCTGGTCGAGCCGCTGCGCGCGCTCTTCAAGGACGAGGTTCGCGCCGTCGGCGCCGAGCTCGGTCTGCCCGAGCGCCTGGTTTGGCGCCAACCGTTCCCCGGGCCCGGCCTTGCGATCCGCATCGTCGGCGGCGAGGCGACCCGCGAGCGCCTTGACATCCTGCGCGAGGCCGACCACATCCTCCAGGAGGAGATCCGCAAGGCCGGCCTGTACCGCGAGCTGTGGCAGTCGTTCTGCGTGCTACCCGACATCCGCACCGTCGGCGTCCAGGGCGACGAGCGCACCTACGGGCACGTCGTCGTGATCCGCGCTGTGACCTCCGACGACGCGATGACCGCCGACTGGGCGCGGCTGCCCTACGACCTGCTGGAGACGATCGCCTCGCGCATGATCGGCGAGCTGCGCGAGGTCAACCGGGTGGTGCTCGACATCACGTCGAAGCCCCCAGGCACAATTGAGTGGGAGTAAGCGCGCCGGCTGTGCGGCCGGCTATGATGTCGCTCTCGCCGCGCGCGACCGGATGCGTGCGGCCTTTTCGCGTTATGAAGACTTACGTCGCCAAGCCCACTGACCGCGAGCGCAACTGGTTGGTCGTCGATGCCGAGGGCAGGACCCTGGGGCGGTTGGCGACGCAGATCGCCGACACGCTGCGTGGCAAGCGCAAGCCGCAGTACACGCCGCATATCGACACGGGCGACTTCGTTGTCGTGGTCAACGCCGAGAAGGTCGCGGTGACCGGTAAGAAGCGCACCGACAAGCGCTACTACCGGCATTCCGGTTATCCCGGTGGTCTGCGCTCGCGTACCTTCGAGGAGCAGCTCGCGCGGCGGCCCGAGGAGATCATCCGGATTGCCGTCAAGGGCATGATGCCCCGCAACCGTCTCGCGCGCAAGCAGCTCACGAAGCTCAAGATCTATGCCGGGCCCGAGCATCCGCACGTCGCGCAGAAGCCCACACCGCTGGAGGTAAAGGCCTGATGGCCGACGAGTCGCAGAACCCCGAGGGCACCGAGCCGCAGGCCGCACAGCCGCAGGAGTCCGAGGGCGCCGCCGAGACCCAGGCGCAGGCACCGCAGGAGGCGCAGGAGCAGGCACCGGCTGCGCCTGATGCCGAGCGTTCGCCTGCGGAGGCCGAGGCGCTGGCCGAGCACCATGCGGTGCCGACCGGTGAGGCTGCCGAGATCGCCGGGTCCGCCGAGGACGCCGCGCTTGAGGCCTTCGAGGAGGCCCGTGACGAGGGGGCGCAGGAGGCGCAGGCGCCCGCGCCCGTTGGCGAGGGAGCACAGGCGGCGGCCGAGGTTCCTGCGGCGGTCGCAGGAGTCGAGGCCGCTGACCAGGCCGCCACCGCCGCGGGTGGCGAGAGCGCCGCGGCGAGCGAGGCGCCCGCCGGTCCCGGCGAGGATGTCCCGGCGTCCACCGCTACGGCCGAGGCGCCGGCCGGCGAGACGGAGGATGACGAGGAGGAGTACGAGGAGGAGGAGCCCGCGCCGCGTGTCAAGCCCGCTGTGCCCGGTGCCCACCTGGAAGTCGACATCGTCCCCGAGGGCGTCGACCCGCTGGGACGCGACGTTGACGTCAACCCGTACGCGATCGAGGAGGACGAGGAGGGCGCATCCGGTGAGCAGGAGGTCGAAGAGGACCGCGCGCTGCCCCAGCCGATCTCCACCGCCGCGATCGACCTGGCCGCCGGTGCGCGCTATCGCGCGACCGGCAAGCGCAAGACCGCGATCGCGCGCGTGACCCTGCGGCCCGGCGCCGGCAGCTACACGATCAACGGGCGCCCGCTCGACGCGTACTTCCCCCGCTCCACCCTGCAGCGCAACATCCGCCAGCCGCTGGAGACAGTCGGCTACGAGGAGCGCATGGACGTCATCGCGCGGCTGCACGGCGGCGGTATCTCCGCGCAGGCCGGCGCGCTGCGCCACGGCATCTCCCGCGCGCTGCTGGAGGCCGACCCCAACCTGCGCGGCGAGCTCAAGCGCCGCGGCTTCCTAACCCGCGACTCGCGCGCCAAGGAGCGCAAGAAGGCCGGGCTCAAGAAGGCACGCAAGCGGCCGCAGTTCTCCAAGCGGTAGCAGGCCCGCTGCCTGCCGTAGACACTCGGCTCGCGCTACGCTCTGCCGCGAGCGGGGCGTATCGGTGCGGCTCGGTCCAGCGAAAAAGCCAGGAAGAGCTTAAGTCCAGCGTGCCCCCCGCCGAGTATCAGGCGATGCCCAGGGATGACCCGCCGCGATACCCAGGGATGACCAGCCGATGACCTCCAGCCGATGACCCGCCGCCTGTTCGGCACCGACGGTGTGCGCGGCGTCGCCGGCGAGCTGCTGAGCGCAGAGCTTGCACTCGCGCTGGGGCGCGCCGCGACGGCGCGGGTCACCGCTGCTCGGACCGGCAATGGCGCTCGTGGCAGCGGCGACGGCCCGGCGACCGGCGGCCCGCAGGTCCTGATCATCCGCGACACGCGCGAGTCCGGCGAGATGCTGCAAGCCGCGCTTGCCGCCGGCGTCGCAGCGGCCGGGGGAGACGCGCTGCTCGGCGGCGTGCTGCCCACCCCTGCCGCGCCTTTGCTGATCGCGCGCTACGGCTTCGATCTCGCCGCGGTCATCTCCGCGTCGCACAACCCCTACCAGGACAACGGCATCAAGTTCTTCGGCGCCGACGGCTTCAAGCTCTCCGACGAGGACGAGCTCGAGATCGAACAGGCGCTCGAGGGCGGCGCGGCGGGGCAGAGCGGCCCTCAGCGGGCGAGCAGTGTCGGTGCGACGGGTGGTGGGGACGGCGGCGCGGCCGGCGGGCCTGGTGCGGTGACTGAGAGCGCTACCACCGGCGCGCGCGCCGACGCAGACGCGACCAACGGTAAGGAGAGCCTGCGCGCGATCGGTCACATCCGCGACCTGCACGGCACCCAGGAGGACTACCTGCGCGAGCTGCACACCCGTTTCCTTGACCTCGACCTCGCCGGGCTCGACGTGCTGCTCGACTGCGCCAACGGCGCCACCCACCTCGTCGCGCCCAAGATCTTCCGGCGCCTAGGCGCGCGCGTCAGCGTGATCGCCGACCAGCCCGACGGGCGCAACATCAACGCCGGCTGCGGCTCCACCCACGTCCAGCAGCTCGCCGCGCGTGTCCGTGACGGCGGCCACGCCATCGGTTTCGCGTTCGACGGCGACGGCGACCGCGTGCTCGCCGTCGACTCCACCGGCGTCGTCGTCAACGGCGACGAGCTGATGGCCCTCGCCGCCATGCACCTCAAGCGCGCCGGGCGCCTCACCGGCGGCGGGGTCGCGGTGACAGTGATGACCAACTACGGCTTCCACGCCGCGATGCGCGACGCCGAGATCGACGTCGCCTGCACCAGCGTCGGCGACCGCTACGTCCTGGAGGCCCTACGCGAGCGCGGCTGGGTCCTCGGCGGCGAGCAGTCCGGGCACATCATCGACATGAGCTTCAACCGCTCCGGCGACGGCATCGCCAGCGCGCTACTCGCCCTGGAGGCCCTCGCCGGACGACCCCTCGCAGAACGCAACGCGATGGCCAAGCTCCCCCAACGCCTCGTCAACGTACGCGTCCGCGACCGCGGCGCGCTACACGGCGCCGACACCGTCCTGAACGCCGTACGCGCCGAGGACGATGCGCTCTCCGGCCGCGGGCGCGTACTCGTACGGCCGTCCGGAACCGAGCCCCTGGTACGCGTCATGGTCGAGGCGCCCACCGACGATGAGGCCGAGGCTGTCTGCGGGCGTCTCGTGGCGCTGGTCGAGCGGGAGCTCGCCTGAGCAGCGACAGGTCTCATACCGAGATGGCGTCGAGCGCAGAGGTGATCTTCGACCGCGTGCGGCGCGTCCCACCGGGCTACGTGACGACATACGGAGACCTCTGTCCCGGCGCTCCGCGTCACGCGGGACGCGCACTCTCGCAGATGCCATCTGACATTCCGTGGTGGCGTGTCGTCCGCAGCGACGGCACGTGGCCAAAGGGAGCCGAGCAGCGCGCGCGACTGCAAGAGGAGGACGTCCCGATTCGCGGCCGGCGCGTCGTCATGGCCGAGGCGCGAATCCCGCCCGAGGCGATCTACTAACCACGGCGACTAACCATTAGCGCTTTGGACGCAATTGGCCAAGGTGTCCAATCGCTAGAACCGAGGCCGGATGCGCGCTATCTTCGGTGGGGTGTGCGGAATCGTGGGCTACGTCGGCAAGCGTCCGGCGCGTGAACTGCTGCTGAACGGCCTCAAGCGTCTGGAGTACCGCGGCTACGACAGCGCCGGCATCTCCGTGATCGCCGAGGACCGCATCGAGGCCGTGCGCGCCGTCGGCAACCTCGCCGCGCTGGAGGCCAAGCTCGGCGGTGTCGGGGCCGGGGTCGGCGCCGGTGCCGGCGATGGGGCCGGAGAGGGCGCTCCCGGCGGCTCGGTCGCGCTGCTCACCCGTCCGCCCACCACCGGCATCGGCCACACGCGCTGGGCCACCCACGGGCGCGTCAGCGAGGCCAACGCGCACCCCCACTTTGACAGCGCCGACCGCGTCCATGTCGTCGTCAACGGCATCGTCGAGAACTACCTCTCCCTCAAGGACCGCCTTGTCGCGGAGGGTGGTGTGTTCACGTCAGAGACCGACGCCGAGGTGATCGCGCACCTCATAGCCTCCCACCACAGCGGCGACCTCACCGCCGCCGTGCGCGCCGCCTACGCCGAAATGCAGGGCCACTACGCCTTTGTCGCGATGAGCCTCGACGAGCCCGACACGCTCGTCGCCGCGCGCAAGGAGTGCCCGCTCGTCATCGGCCGCGGCGAGAGCGAGCAGTTCGTCGGCTCCGACGTCCCCGCCTTCCTCGCCGAGACCCGCACCGTGCAGTACATCGAAAGCGGCGAGATCGTCACCCTGCGGCCCGAGGGCGTCACGATCACGACCGCCGAGGGCGTCGTCGTGGAGCGCCCCGTGCACACCGTCAACTGGGACGCCGAAACCGCCGAGAAGGGCGGCTTCGAGACCTTCATGCTCAAGGAGATCCACGAACAGGCCGACGCCGTCGCCGACACGATCGCCGACCGCACCGCGCGTGGCGACGGGGTCGACCTCGACGAGGCCGGCGCGCTCGACGAGGCGATCCTCGCCGGCGTGCAGCGCATCGTCATAGTCGCCTGCGGCACCTCCTACCACGCCGGCCTGATCGGCCGCTACGCGATCGAGGAGTGGGCGCGCATCCCCGTCGAAATGGACATCGCCTCCGAGTATCGCTATCGCAACCCCGTCGTCGGCCCCGGCGACTTGGTGATCGGCATCTCCCAGTCCGGCGAGACCGCCGACACCCTCGCCGCCCTGCGCCTCGCGCGCTCGCGCGGCGCCACCGTCCTAGCGATCACCAACGTCATGGGCTCCCAAATCACCCGCGAGTCCGACGGCGTCCTCTTCACCCGCGCCGGCCTGGAGATCGGCGTCGCCGCCACCAAGACCTTCACCTGCCAAGTCGCCGTCATCTACCTGCTCGGCCTGCGCCTCGCCGAGCTGCGCGGCACGCTCTCCGGTGAGCGCCTGCGCGACCTGGTCACCGCGGTCAAGCGCCTGCCGAGCGCGATCGCCGAGGTCACCGGCCTGCCGAGCGGTCCCGACGGCGGCGCCGCCGGCAGCGAGGTCGGAGATGGGGGCGGTGTCGCCGCCCAGGTCGCGCGCATCGCCGACACGCACTGGCGCTCCGAGTTCTTCCTCTACATCGGCCGCCACATCGGCCTGCCCGTCGCCCTCGAGGGTGCGCTCAAGCTCAAGGAGATCTCCTACATCGCGACCGACGCCTACGCCGCCGGTGAGATGAAGCACGGCCCGATCGCCCTGCTCGACAAGTCCACCCCCGTCGTCTGCGTCGCCACCGACTCGCCTGTCCTGGAGAAGCTCGCCTCCAACATGCAGGAGGTGCGCGCCCGTGGCGCCCACGTCATCGCGCTCACCTCCGCCGGCAACACCCAGATCGTCAAGCACGCCGACGCCGCCATCGAGGTTCCCGCGATCGACTGGATGCTCCAGCCGCTCCTGGCCGTCATCCCCCTGCAGCTACTCGCCTACGAGATCGCCCGCCGGCGCGGGCTCAACGTCAACCAGCCGCGCAACCTCGCCAAGACCGTCACCGTCGAGTAGAGGCGCGCGGGGGCGCGTAGTTGCGGGCGCGCGCCGCGCGTGGGCGTGGGTTGTGAGGGGGCGCGGGGTGATGTGCGCGGTGCGGGCCTGGCTGGCCGGGGCGTAAGGGCCCCGGGGGGCCTTGTGGGACATGTGGGGCCGGGGGCCTGGGGCATAAGTGGCCTCGGGCCTGGGTGGCCGGGGCATAGAGGGAGGGGCCTGGGGGCCTTGGTGGCATGGGGCACGGGGCATGTGGGCCTGGGGGGCACGGGGCATGGGGCACGGGCACGGGGGGATGGGGCGTGGGGTAAAAAATCGATGCCATGCTCGATTAATTACTGGGCATTATTCCATGTTGTAATTGTTTGGTTTGTAGTGGATCGCGGTGGAGCGGGTCGGCGGAGGGTCGTCTGTCCTAGGATCGCATCTCATGGGGTCCCTCCCCGCATGGCTCGACCCGCTGCCCGACGCCGCCGCGATGCGTGCCATCGACCGCTGGGCGATCGACGAGCGCGACGTCCCCTCACTCGACCTGATGGAGCGCGCCGGGCACGCCGTCGCCAGCGCGGTTGAAGACCTCGCGCCCGACGGCCCCGTCTGCGTCCTCTGCGGCAAGGGCAACAATGGCGGCGACGGCCTCGTCGCCGCGCGCCTGCTGCGTGAGGCCGGCCGCCCCGTCACCGTCCTGCTCGTCGGCGGCGCCCCCACCGACCTGCGCGGCGACGCGCGCGAGAACCTGCTGCGGCTGCCCGGCGAGCCGCCGCTGCTGTTCGGGCTCGGGGCGACACTGCCCGAGAGCGCCGCCGTCGTCAACGCCCTGCTCGGCACGGGTTTTGCCGGCGCGCCCCACGGGCCGGTCGCCGCCGCGATCGACGCGATCGACGCCTCACCCGCGCCCGTCGTCTGCGTCGATGTCCCCTCCGGCGTCAACGCCTCCACCGGCGTCGTCGCCTCGCGCGCGGTTGACGCGACCACCACCGTCACCTTCCACACCGCCAAGCCCGGCCTCCGGATTCACCCCGGCAAGGCCCACGCCGGCGACGTGCGCGTCGTGGACATCGGCATCCCGCGCGGCGGGCCGCTTTGGGGTGGAGGAGATAAGCAGGCCACGGCGCCCGCCATCGGCCTGATCCTGCCCGCCGTCCTGGACCTGCTCCCCCACCGCGGTGCCCGCTCGACGAAGTTCTCCTCCGGTCACGTGCTCGTCGCCGGCGGCTCGCGCGGGCTCACCGGCGCGCCGCGGCTCGCGGCCGCCGGCGCGATGCGCGCCGGCGCCGGCTACGTCACCGCCTGCGTTCCCGCCTCCCAGCAGCCCGTCGTTGCCAGCGCCGCCGCCCCCGAGCTGATGACCCGCGCGCTCCGCGAAGGCGACGACGACGGCTCGATCGGCCAGGACGCAGCCCCCGACGTGCTCGACGCCGCCACACACGGCGGGGCGCTCGTGCTCGGGCCCGGCCTCGGGCGTGCCCCCTCCGCGCTCGCCTTCGCGCGCATCCTCGCCCGCGAGGCGCCGCTGCCGCTCGTGCTCGACGCCGACGGCCTCAACGCCCACGCCGGCGGTCACCTCGACGCGCTCGCGGCCCGCACCGCCCCGACGATCCTGACCCCGCACGCCGGCGAGCTGGCCCGGCTGCTGGACTGCTCGAGCGCCGACATCGAACGCGAACGCCTCCACCACGTGCTCGCCGCCGCCGCGCGCGCGCGCGCGATCGTCCTGCTCAAGGGCGACGACACGCTGATCGCCCACCCCGACGGGCGCGTCGCCGTCAGCCCCGGCGCCAGCCCCGCGCTCGCCACCGCCGGCAGCGGCGACGTGCTCAGCGGCATCCTCGGCGCACTGCTAGCCGCTGGCGTGGACCCATTCGCCGCCGCCGCCGCGGCTGTCCTGCTGCACGTGTTTGCCGGCCGTCTCGCCGCCGCGGCCCCCGGCGCGAGCGCCGACACCGTCCTGGCCTCCGACGTCATCGCGGCGCTGCCCGCGGCGCGGCTTGTGCGCGGGCAGGATTGACGGAGGAAATGTGTTCTTGTCAATTTTTGGGCGCCAGAGCTATAAGCTGCCGGAGCATCCTCCCTGCACGGTAAGATTTTCCGCCGACGATATCCCATGGTCGCTTAACACAGTTCACTTTCAGCCGCCACAGGTCGCCGACCGCGCCGGCGAGCGCAACTGTCGGGGTTGCACGACGCCTATCATCGTGACCGACACGCCGCGCACACCCCCCGTCCGGGAGCTGAACCCAATGCACACCCCAGAGAACGCCTGCGCCGACATCGACCTCGAAGCGCTCGCGCGCAACTGCGCCCACCTGCGCTCGCTGCTGCCAGACCACGGCAAGCTGTGCGCCGTCGTCAAGGCTGACGGCTACGGCCACGGTCTGCTCGCCGCCGCCAGCGCCGCAATCGCCGGCGGCGCGAGCTGGATCGGCGTCGCCAGCATCGCCGAGGCACGCCGGGTGTCGACCGTGACCGACGCTCACGACGACGTGCGCATCCTCGTGCTGGGGCCGGTCGATATCTTCGATTTCGAGGAGGCGATCGTCTGTGGCTACGAGCTTGTCGTGTGGGACGAGCAGGCCGTCAACGACGTCAACGCACTCGCCGCGAGCTTGGACGACCACAAAGGCCGCGTGCACGTCAAGTTCGACACCGGCATGGGTCGCCTCGGCACGCGCGACAGCGCACAGGCGACCCGTGCCGCCGAGGCCGCCGCGGCCGCCGAGCGCGTCGAACTCGTCGGGCTCATGACCCACTTCGCCACCGCCGACCTCCCCGAAGACCCCTTCTTCGAACAGCAGCTACAGCGTTTCACCGATTGGGCGACGCCGCTCAAGCGCGCCCACCCCGACGTGCTCGTGCACGCCGCCAACAGCGCCGCCACCCTCCGCGACCCCGCCGCGCACTTCGACATGGTCCGCTGCGGCGTCGCCATCTACGGCCTCGATCCCTTCGGCGTCAACCCCTTCGCCCACAACCTGCAGCCCGTGCTGACCCTCGGCGCCCGCCTGGCCGAGGTCAGGCTCTGCCGCGCCGGCGAGAGCACCGGCTACGGACGCCGCTTCACCGCCCCCGCCGACACCCACCTCGGCCTGCTCGCGATCGGTTACGGCGACGGCTGGCGCCGCGCGCTCTCCGGCGCCGCCGACGCCCTCATCGGCGCCACCCGCTACCCGCTCGTCGGCACGATCAGCATGGACACCGTCGCCGTCAACCTGGGACCCGACCCCGCCGCGTGCGAGCTGCTCGGCGAGCGCGCCGTCCTGATCGGCGCCGAGGGCGACGAGCGCATCCTCGCCGAGGACATCGCACGTACCCTGCACACGATCAACTACGAGATCACCTGCGGCCTCGGTGCTCGCATCGACCGCTACCACCGCGGCGCCCCCGACATCCGGGCTGCCATCGCCCACCACGAATGGCTCGAGCGCAAGCTGCTGCTCCTTTGACGGCTCCCCCCGACGATCCCCTACAGCTGGCTCGCGCCCTGCTCGCCGGCCAGCGCGCCTGGCTCGTCGGCGGCGCGATCCGCGACCGCCTGCGCGGGCAGCCTGCCGTCGACCTCGACATCGTCGTCAACGCGGACCCCGCACCCCTCTCGCGCGCGCTTGCGCGCGCATTCTCAACACCACGAGCCACCGCCTTCCCGCTGTCAACCGACTACGGAGGTTGGCGCATCGTCGCCCACGACCACTCCTGGCAGCTCGACCTCGAGCGCCTGCGCGGCTCCTCACTGGCCGACGACCTCGCGCTGCGCGACTTCACGATCAACGCGATCGCGCTCCCGCTCGACGCCGCCGCGCTCGTTGACGGCGCGCAGGACGCCGGCGCGCGGGTTGCCGCAGTGGGGGGGATGGCAGCCTTCCGGCTGCCGGAGGGGGGGCGTCGCCCGCTGGACCCCGCGAGCCTGATCGATCCGCTCGGCGGGCTCGCCGACCTCCAACAGCGCCGTCTGCGCGCCGCCAGCCCCCACGCCTTTGCCGACGACCCCCTGCGCGTCCTGCGTCTCGTGCGCCTCGCCGCCGAGCTCGACCTGCAGCCGACCGTCGAGACGATCGACGCCGCGCGCGCCGCTGCGCCCGCGCTGCGCACCGTCGCTCCCGAGCGCAGCTTCTTCGAGCTGCGCCGCATCGTCTCCTGCGCGCGTGCGATCCCCGGGCTCGAACTGCTCAGCGCGATCGGCGCCACCGCCGCCCTGCTGCCCGAGCTCGACGCCCTGCGCGGCGTCGAGCAAAGCCGCCACCACCACCTCGACGTCCACGACCACACCTTCGCGGTGCTCAGCCAGACCATCGCGCTCACCGCCGACCCCGCCGCCGCCCTTGGCGGCGAACATGCCACCGCGCTCACCGCCCTACTTGCCGAGCCGCTGGCCGACGAGCTCACCCGTGCCGGCGCGCTGCGCTGGGGAGCGCTCCTGCACGACATCGCCAAGCCTGCCACCTACGCCCTGGTCGCCGACCCCCTGGTCGCCCGCGACCGCCACGTCACCTTCCTCGACCACGACCGCCTCGGCGCGACCCTCGCGCAGGACATCCTCACCCGCCTGCGCGCCTCCACCCGCCTGCGCACGCACGTCGCCGCCCTCGTCCGCCACCACCTACGCCTCGGCTTCCTCATCGGCGAGCCCGCTCCGCTCCCCCGCCGTCGCGTCTTCGCCTACCTGCACGCCTGCGAACCCGTCGCGCTCGACGTCACGCTCCTGTCGGTCGCCGACCGCCTCGCCACGCGCGGCCCGCGCGTCGAGCAGCACACGATCGACGCTCACCTGCGCGTCGCGCGAGAAATGCTCGGCCCCGCCCTGGACTGGCAAGCGCACGGCCCGCCCCCCGCACCGATACGCGGCGACGACTTGGCGCGCGCCCTGGGCATCGCGCCCGGCCCGCGCCTCGGCGCCCTGCTCGACGAGCTCTCCTGCGCCCGCTTCGCCGGCGAGATCGCCACCCCCGATGAGGCCCTCGCGCGCGCCCGCTCGCTCCTGGCCGGGGATGGGTTGACGGGGTCCCCCTGTCGATAGGATTTCTGCGCCAATGCCCGACCCCGACCCCTCCTGCATCTTCTGCCGCATCCTCGCCGGCGAGCTGCCCGCGACGATCATCGACGAAGACGACCGCACCCTCGCCTTCATGGACATCAACCCCGCCACCCGCGGTCACGCCCTCGTCATCCCCCGCACCCACGCCCGCGACCTCCTCGTCGTCGAGCCCGACGACCTGGCTGCCGTCAGCGCCGCCGCCGCCAGCCTGGCCGCGCGCATGTCCGCCGGCCTCGGCGCCACCGGCGTCAACCTGCTGAACTCATGCGGCTCCGCCGCCTGGCAAACCGTCTTTCACTTCCACCTGCACGTCATCCCCCGCTACGACTCCGACCCCCTGCGCCTGCCCTGGACCCCCACCCCCGGCGACCCCTCTGAGATCGCCGCCGCCGCGCAGGACATCCTGCGCGCGTAGCGAACCTCTAGCGAGAGGCGCGTCCGCTCCCAGTCGGTGCCGGTCACCCGTCCCTGTCGTTCGCTGCCGTACCCTGCCATACGCTGTCGCACCTTGCCATACCCTGTCGCACCTTGCCGCTCCTGCAACTTCACCGCTACATCCACGCTCACCACGTGTTGTTCAAGCCGATGCCCTCTCCGTCACCTCGGCCGCATCGCCGCCCAACGCGGTTTGGGATGCGCGCCGCCCGTGCTTTTTTTTGGGTGCCATTCGCGGCTGCGTGTGTGCGCGTGTGCGCGCGGGCGCGCGCGTGTGCGCGCGCGATCGCGATCGGAGCCGGGGGGCTCTTGGGGCTCGTGCTGCTGCTCGCTGTGCCCACCGGCTCGCTCGCCACCCTCGCCGAAGTCGGCATGATCCCCGCGACGACGCCGCCCACAACGCCGAGCTGCCCCGGCAGCCCCTGCCTCGCGCTCACGCGCACCACCGGCTTTCAGGTCAAGGTCGGCACCGCCCGCAGCCTCGTGACCATCCCCCACGAAGGCTCGCTCGTCGCCTTCACGGTTTCGCTCGGCAAGCCGACCACGAGCCAAATCAAGTACTTCAACACCAACGAGGGCGGCGCCCCCTCCGCGGCGATCGCCGTCCTGCACTCGGTCCCCAAGCCCAACCTGACCTACAAGCTGATCGCCCAAAGCCCCACCTTCCCGCTGGAAAAGTACCTCGGCAAGACCGCCGAGTTCCCGCTCGCCACCTCGATCCCCGTCAAGAAGGGCGACATCCTCGCCCTGGCCGTCCCCACCTGGGCGCCCGTCCTGGCTCTGGGCTTCACCAACGAAACCTCCTGGCGCGCCAGCCGGCCGCGCAGCTCCTGCTCGAACACCAGCGTCCAAAGCGTGCAGTCGCTCGGGACGTCCGTCCAGTACTACTGCCTCTACCGCCAGGCGCGCCTCACCTACAGCGCGACCGTCATCTCGACGCCCTGACCGGGGGAGGGCTCGCCTCGAAGTCCTGGCCCGGCGGTCTGGGTCCTACGGTGCGCTGGCGCCGCCCGTCGGGCTGCTTTTCGGCGATTCGCCTTTCGCTCCGCCGCCGCCCGATTCCGCGCCGCCCGTCGCGCCCGACGCGCCGCTCGAGCTTTCCGCGCCGGTCGCATTCGACCCGCCCGTGGCACCCGCTGGTTCGCCACCGGCGGCGCCCGAGGCTTCGTTTTCCTTGCCCGCTTCGCTCGTCGACGAGGATTCGCTGCCTTTGCCTTCTGTAGAGCCGGCTTCGCTCGTTGTGCCCGTGGTGCTCGACCCGCCCGTCGTCGACGCCTTCGTCGTCGCCGTGGTCGTGCTCGTCTTGGTCGCTTCGCTTTCCGCCGTCGTGCTGCTCGGCGGCGTGATTTCCGGGGTGCTCTTGGCCGTCGCGTCGGACGCCTTGCTTCCCCCGCAGGCGCCCAGCGCCAGCCCGCACACAAGCACCAGCGCCACCGCGCCCGCCACCCCAACCGCGCGCATCCCGCGCCGCTGCGTCGCCAGCCGGCTCGTCACGCCTCCAGCGGGTCCATCCGGCGGCCGCAGGTCGGGCAGTCGTTGAGGTCCTTCTGCGCCATCTGCCCGCACGCCGAGCAGAACCGCAAATGCTCCACCGCCCACGGCAGCTTTGACGTCGACGGCGCCAGCGGCAGCAGCTTGCCAACCACTTCCAGCTGCTCGCCCGTCTCGCGGTCGTTATAGATCTCGCCAGGTTGTGCCGCGAGCACGACCTCGCGCCCGCTGAACGGGTTGCGCAGCCTGTATCGCTGGCCTGTGCTCACGGCGCCCACTCTACCGGAGGGGGCCGGCGGAAGGCGCGCCGGGAAGAGGGGAAAGGCGGGGATGAACGGCGTGGATTTGGCTGGGGTTGCGCGGCGGCGACCAAACCCAAGCGCGACGGTGTTCCAGTCTCCTTGGCCTGCCCGGCTCACCGCACCAACCGGCGAACTGCGCCGGTTGGGTGTGGCCGTCCGGCGAGTGCTCCGAACCGGCGAACTGCGCCAGCTGGTGTGGCCCTTCCCGGCGGGGACTCCAACCAACGAACCGCGCCGCCTTGTTCGTATAGAGTTCTCCCGCCGTGACCGCCTCGCGCATCCAGCGCCCACGCCGGCTGCCTGTTCTACGAACGCTGCGCCCCCGGCCTAACGGGGGCGCCCCCGGAGCCGCCCCCGGAGCCGCCCCCGGAGCCGCCCGCGCTCGCCGCCGCTCAGCCGTTGTGCCGGCACCACTGGTGGCGAGCGTGCTGCTCGCGCTCGGCGCCGCCGGTTGCGGCTCCTCGGGGTCTGGCACCACCGGCTCCAGCAGCTCGACCCCCAGCACCGCCACGGCGCCCGCAAGCGCCGACAAGACAGCCGCAGAGCACGACGGCCGACTCGACCTCGAAGCCCAACCCGACGGTCAGCTCGCCTACACCACGAAAACCGCCACCGCCCACGCCGGCGCGGTCACCGTCGTGATGAAAAACATGTCCGGCGTCATGCACAACGTCGCCATCCAGTCCGGCACCAGCGGGCCCGTCCTCGGCCACACCGCCTTCCAGTCCAACGGCACTGCCTCCGTCACCGTCGAGCTCAAGCCCGGCACCTACACCTTCTTCTGCCAGGCGCCCGGGCATCGCGCTGCCGGTATGTACGGGACGCTCGTCGTCAGGTAGCGGGCGCGGGCCGGCGGCGGGCAGGTGGGGTGGGCAGGGCCGGCAGGTGGGGCGGCCAGGCAGGGTGGGCAGGTGGGGCCGGCAGGTAGGGGCCGGCAGGTGGGGCGCGCAGGTGGGGCGGGCAGGTGGGGCCGGCAGGTAGGGGCGGGCAGGTAGAGCGGGCAGGTGGGGCGGGCAGGTGGGGCCGGCAGGTAGGGGCGGGCAGGTAGAGCGGGCAGGTGGGGCCGGCAGGTAGGGGCGGGCAGGTAGGCCGGCCAGGCGGAACGGGCGGTAGGGAAACCACCGACGCTGCTTGCCCTTGACGGACCGCCACCCGGACGATAGATTGAGGCAATCGTTGCAAGCTGTTGCGCGAGGCGTCTGGGAGGCCGCGCGGGAAACCACCGGAAAGGAGCGCCGTTCCATGCAGGTCCACGAAGGCATGACCCCGACGATCCTGACCATCGGCCCAAACCACACACTGCGGGAGGCCGCCCACCTGATGTCCGAGCGGGAGGTCGGCGCCGCCGTCGTGCTCGACCCCGACGCCCCCGGCACCGGCATCCTCACCGAGCGCGACATCCTCACCTCCGTCGGCGCCGGCGAGAGCCCTGACCGCGAGCTGGTCGGGACGCACCTCACGCGCGACGTCGTCTACGCCGCCCCCGACTGGTCGCTTGAGGAGGCAGCCGCCGCGATGGTGCGCGGGCGCTTTCGCCACCTGATCGTCGTCGAGGGAGGCGAAACCGTGGGGATCCTGTCAGTTCGCGACATTGTGCGGTGCTGGACCGCAGACGGCGCCATCTGTCCCGTTCCGGCCAGCGCCGCGGTGGGGTGAGAGAGGGGCGGTGGCGTTCCGCCGGGGAACGGATCGCCACCGCCTGATGGGGCCGCGCGCGGTTGAGGGACCGTGCGCGGCGCCCCCCCCTCGCTAATGCTTGTGCTCGATCGGTAGCTCGTCGATTTCCCGGCGTGTGTCGCCAATCCAGCGCACGATGCACACCAGCGACATGATCACGCCGACCACCGTCAGCCCGATGAAGGTCGTCACGCCCACCAGTGTCAGCGTGATTCCAACTGCCGTCAGCAAAGGCAGCAGGCTGGGGCCCGGGAGATGGATCTCTTCGCCAACCGGCGGCGGCGGTTCCGGGTCGAGCGGGCTCATGAGATGTACAGCGCCGCCACGACGAACGACAAGCCGAAGATGAACATGCACAGCGCGCCGACCATCAGGCCCAACCGGATGTTCTTGCGTGCGAGACGACGATCCATGGCGGCGAACAATATCTCACACGTGGCGGTCGAGCACCATCGCGGCGAACAGCGCCGCCAGGTACGCCAGCGAGAACAGGTACAGCTGCAGCGCGCTACGGCGATCGGCGCGCCGGTATAGCCGCACAGCACCGCCGATGAACGCCCACCCCAGCAGCAGCGACGCCGCCAGGTAGATCGTGCCAAAGCCGCCCGCGCAGAACGGCAGCTGCGTCACCGCGTACAGCAGCACCGTGTAGAGCAAGATCTGGCGCCTGGTCTCCGCCTCACCGCGCACGACCGGCAGCATCGGCACGCCGACCTTCTCGTACTCGTCCTTCATCAACAGCGACAGCGCCCAGAAGTGCGGCGGGGTCCAGAAGAACACGATGAAGAACAGCAGCACCGCCGTCCCGCCCACCGAACCGCGCACCGCCGCCCAGCCGACCAGCGGGGGCATCGCGCCGGCCGCGCCGCCGATCACGATGTTCTGCGGCGTGCGTCGCTTGAGCCACACCGTGTACACCAGCACGTAGCCCGCGAAGCCCGCCAGCGACAGGCTCGCCGCGAGCACGTTGACCGTCAGCGACAACTCCAGAAACGACAGCGCCGCCAGCGTGCACCCGAACGTCAGCGCCGCCCACGGCGCAACTCGGCCCGCCGGGACGGGCCGGTTGGCGGTGCGCGCCATCTGCGCGTCGATGTCCCTGTCGAACCAGTGGTTCACCGCGCCCGCGCCGCCCGCCGAGAGGTAGCCGCCGATGCACGTCAGCGCGACAAGCACCACGGACGGGTCGCCGGCGACGTACATCGTCGCGATCGTCGTCAGCAGCAGCAGCGACTGCACCTTCGGCTTCGTCAGCTCGACATAGTCGGCGAGCAGCCCCCGCGTACGCGGCGCGAGACCCACGCGCGCGCCCCGCAGGGCAGGTGAGGCCGAAAGCGATCCCTGTGAGCCGTCCATCGGCCGGAGAGTCTATTGGTCCCCAGCGCGGGACGGGCCGCAGGCTCGCGTTGAGAGTTTGCGGGGCCTAAACGCCGATCTGCGTTGCGCCGGCGGGCACCGTTTGCTCCGCCGCCCCGTAGGGCAGCTCGATCGGCACGCCGGTGCGCTGTGCGATTTCGCGACGAATGTCCTTCATCGGTTCGACCGAGCGAATCAGCGGGACCGCGTCGAAATTATTCTGCGGCGGCGGCGAGGTCGTAAACCACTCCAGCGTGTTGGCGCGCCACGGGTCCGGTCCCGCCACCGCGCCGACTTTCACGCTGCGCAGCACATTCCAGATCGTCACCGCGATGCCCGCCGCCAACACGAACGAGCCGACCGTCGAGATCAGGTTGTAGAGCGCGAGGTGCCCCACGTTTTCGTACTCGTAAACGCGCCGCGGCATACCTTCCAGGCCGATTACGTGCTGGATCAGGAAGGTGCCCAAAAAGCCCACAAACATCAGCCAAAAGCTCAGCTTGCCAAGACTCTCGCTGAGCATTCGCCCCGTGATCTTCGGAAACCAGTAGTAGATCGCCGCAAAGATCGTGAACACCGCGCCGCCCATCAGCACAAAGTGAATGTGCGCCACCACGAAGTACGTTTCGTTGAGCTGCCAATCGACCGGCACCACCGCCAGCATCACACCCGAAATCCCGCCGATCGTAAACAGTGCCAGGAAGCCCACGCAGAACAGCAGCGGCGTCCTGAATTCGATCGTCCCCGCCCACAGCGTTGCGATCCAGTTAAAGATCTTCACGCCCGTCGGCACCGCGATCATGAACGACGCCATCGCCGCGAAGATAATCACCACGAGCGGCACCGGCGTCGCGAACATATGGTGCACCCACACCAGAAAACCAAGAAAGCCGATCGATGCGGTCGAGGCCGCGATCGCCTTGTAGCCGAAGATCGGCTTGCGCGCGAATACCGGCAATATCTCCGAGACGATCCCAAAGCCCGGCAGCACCATGATGTAGACCTCCGGGTGCCCAAAGAACCAGAACAGGTTCTGCCACAACAGCGCCGAGCCCCCCTGCGCGGGGTCAAAGAAATGCGTGCCGAAATGCCGGTCGGTCAGCAGCATCGTCACCGCCGCCGCGATCACCGGCATAGCGACGATGATCAGCACCGAGTACACCAGCAGCGCCCAGATGAACAGCGGCAGCCGCCCCCAGCTCATACCCTTCGCGCGCATATTCGCGACCGTCGCATAAAAGTTGATTGCGCCCAGAATCGACGACAGACCCGTCAGGTGCACCAGGTAGATCCACGCGTCCTGGCCCCCGCCCGGCGAGTAGAACGCGTTCGAGAGCGGCACATAGCTCGTCCAGCCCGCTTCCGGCGGGTTCCAGAAGATCGACGCGTAGAACACGATCCCGCCCGCCAGCAACAGCCAGAACGAGATCGCGTTCAGGCGCGGGTAGGCCATGTCGCGCGCCCCAATCATCAGCGGCAAGAAGTAGTTGCCCAGGCCCGCCATCATCGGCACGACGAACAGGAACACCATCGTCGTGCCATGCATCGTGAACAGCTGGTTGTAGGTCTGCGGGCTCACCAGCGTGTTCTCCGGCGTCCCCAGCTGCAGACGGATCATCAGCGCCTCCGTGCCTCCCAGCAGGAAGAACACGAACGTCGTCACCATGTACATGATCCCGATCCGCTTGTGATCGGTCGTCTTCAGCCAGCTCATGAAGCCGCGGTCCTCGCGGTCCACGCCATGGGCCACGATCTGCGGTACCGGTGTCGCCGTTGCTGTCGCTGCGTAGGTCGCCATCGTTCTAGCGGTGCCTCTCGATGTTGTGGTGGAGCTCGTGGGGCGCACGGGTCGAGCGTCGGGCTGCGTGCCCGCCCGGCGCGCCGACTGACAGGGGCATCTCAGCGGTCGCTCGGATCACGGGTTCCCAACCTGTCCCGGACCGTTCTGCGCGGCGAGCGTCGCGCGTTCCTTGGCCGCTTCCGCGTTTGCCTGTGCGATCAACCGCTTCTGTTCGGTCAGCCACGCTTCGAACTGCGCCGGGGGCACCGCGTGTACCGTCGCGATCATGCGCGCGTGCCCGCGTCCGCAGATGTTCGCGCACTGACCCCTGTAGTAGCCGGGCTTGGAGATCTTGAACCAGCCGTAGTTGTGGTAGCCCGGCACCGCCTGCAGCTTGCCGCCGAGTTCGGGGATCCACCACGAGTGCACGACATCCTCAGAGACGACATTGAGCGTCACCGTCGTTTCGGTCGGCACCACCATTTCCTCGTAGGAGTACGGCGCCCCCAGACCATCCTTGTTGTTCGCGCCCGGGTAGATGTACTGCCAGATGAACTGCCGCCCGATCACCGTGATGTTCAGCGACTTTTTGTTCGGCGGCAGGTTCCGTTCGGACGAGGCATACAGCTCGCCGCCTTCGCCCACGGCGGAGGCCGTCACGCCGCCCGCGCTCGAGTTCGGCGGGCTCAGCACCGAGCTCAGCGTGACGAGCGTCAGCACTGCCAGCACCAGCACGATCCCCACTGCGCCGAGCGTCCAGCCGATCTCCAGACGCGTGTTGCCGTGCAACTGCTTGGCCACCGCGCCCCTGCGTGCCCGGAACCTGAAGAGCACGTAGGCCAGCGTGCCCTCCACGCCGAAGAACACCACGAGCCCCACGTACAGCACGATTTTGTAGAGGTCGTTGATTTCGCTCGCGTTCGGCGAAGCCCCCGGTTTGGGCGAGAAGAACGCGAGCACTGTCGGCGCGAGCTGAAACAAAGCGGGCGGGATTCTATTCACGCCGGGGCGGAACGCGCGTCAAGACCCGCCGCAGGGGCGGCGCGGGGCGTGTACCCAGGCGCCAACGCGGCCTACGATCGGGCGCATGTGGGGCCGTTGATCGTGCTTTGTTACGCCCCGCGCGCGTGTCTGCCCGTTCGTGGTCCGCCGGGCTCGCGGCCCGGCTGCCAGACGCGCCGCACGCGCGTCTGCCGGGCGGGCCCGCCGGGCTCGCTGGCCTGGCTGGGCTTGCGGGGGTCCGCCGGACTCGCGGGCCTGGCTGAGCTCGTGGGTGGGTCTTCGCTGTCAGCGGCCGCCGAAGCGCGGCTCGCGCTTCTGCAAGAAGGCCAACGCGCCCTCGACGAAGTCCTCCGATCCGGCCATCTCGCGTTGGATCTGTGCCTCCAGCTCGAGCTGCTCGTCCATCCGCGCATACAACCACGCATTCAGCTGGCGCTTGGCGCCCGCGTACGCACGCGTCGGGCCGGCGGCCAGCCGCTCTGCCAGCGCGTCGACCTCCTCACCGATGCGCTCGTCGGGCACGACCCGGTTGACGAGCCCCCACTGCAGCGCCTGCTCGGCGTCGATCCGCTCGCCCAGCAGCGCCATCTCGCTCGCCCGCGCCATTCCCGCCCTGCTCGGCACGAACAGCGACGAGCCGCCGTCGGGCACCAGACCGATGTTCACGAACGCCAACAGCAGGTACGCACTCTGCGCGGCCACGATCAGGTCGCAGGCCAACGCCAGCGAGCAGCCAATCCCGACGGCCGGACCCTGCACCGCCGCGATCACCGGCAGCTCCAGCTCCCGCACCGCCCGCATGATCGGGTGGTAGCGCTCAGTCAGCGTCTTGTAGACGTCCGGGCGCCCGTCCGGCGTCAGCTCGCCGCCGCTGAAATCCTTGAGGTCTGCGCCTGAGGAGAACGCGCGCCCGGCGCCGCCGATCACCGCCACGCGCGCCCGCGGCGTCTCGCCGACCCTGCGCAATGCCGCCAGCAGGTCCGCGCCGAGCTGCTGGTTCCAGGCGTTCAGCGCGTGCGGGCGGTTCAGCTCGATCCGCGCCACCCCCGTATCGCTCACCCGCAGGTTGACCGTCTCCAGCTCCGTCGTCGTCTCGGTCTCGCTCATCGCCGCCCTCCGCTCATCGTCCTTTGCCCCTCTCGTACCGGTCGAGGTGTCGAGGGCGCCGCGCCCATCCGGGCCGGCGCCGCACCGCGATCCTATGTCGTGGCTCTCGGCGGTTCCGATGCCGTGGCCCTTGCCGGTTCCGATGCCGCGGCTCTCGCGGCCCGATGCCGTGGCCCATGCCGGTTCCGATGCCGCGGCTCTCGCGGCCCGATGCCGTGGCCCATGCCGGTTCCCATGCCGTGGCCCTCGTCGGCTCCGTATCGTGTACGTCGTGAGCCGCCCCGTGATCGGCATCTGCGCCGCGATCGAGCGCGCGCGGTGGAGTGTCTGGGACCAGGAGGCGTTGCTGACGCCGCGCAGCTACGCACTCGCCGTCCAGGCCGCCGGCGGCCTCGCGCTGCTGCTCGCGCCCGACACCGCGCTGATCGAGAAGCCCGACGAAGCGCTCGACCTGCTCGACGGTCTGATGCTCGCCGGCGGCGCGGACATCGACCCTCGGTCCTACGGAGCGGCCTGCCACCCCGAGACCGTCAACACCGTTCCCGAGCGCGACGCCTTCGAGGTGGCGCTCGTACGCGCCGCGCTCGCGCGCGAGCTCCCCGTGCTCGGCATCTGTCGCGGCATGCAGCTCATCAACGTCGCGCTTGGCGGCACCCTCGTGCAGCACCTGCCCGAGCGCTACGGCCACCACGAGCACCGCCGCGTCGTCGGCTCCTTCGAAGGCGCCGACCACGACGTGCAGCTGCTCGCGGGCTCGCTGGCAGCGCGTGTCGCGGGGGAGAGAACCCACGCGACCAAGTCCCACCACCACCAGGGCGTCGAGCGCCTCGGCGCCGGTCTATGCGTTAGCGGGACCTCGACGCTGGACGGTCTGCCCGAGGCGATCGAGTGGGAGGAGGACCCACCCGGTCGACGCTTCCTGCTCGGCGTGCAATGGCACCCCGAGGCAGACGCAACAAGCCCGTTCGTCGGCGCGCTCGTCGCCGCGGCTCGCGCGCGACGGGCTTCGGGGCAGGACGCCGCCGCGGGGCAGCAGACCGCGGTCGCGGGCGCATAGGCGCCTATACTGCGCCCGCAGTGCGGCGCTCGAGGGTCATTCGCGCCACCGCCTGGGGGTTTCTCGCGGCCGGTGTGCTCGCGCCGCTCATGCGCAAGCGCGTGCCTGCGCCGCCGCTGCTCACACAGACCGTCGCCTTTGCCGCACCCGTCGGGCTGTGCGTCGCCGTGCGCCGCTCGCGCGGGCGCGACGTCGCCGCCTGCGCCCTGCAGATGTGGGCCTACCTCGCCGCGTACAAGACCCCACACGACGACTTCGCCGCGCAAGAGGCACGGGTGCGGATCGACTACCCGATCGCGATCGACCGCGCCCTCGGTCTCGGGCAGCTGCCCACCGTGCGTCTGCAGCGCACGCTCGCCCGGGTCGGGCCCGACGGACCCGAATGGCGCGCGCTGGATCGCGCGCTCGTCTGGACCCACTGGCTGTGGTTCCTCGTACCGCATGGCTCGCTCCTCTACATCCTGCTCTGCCACCGCTCCCGCTTCGACCGCGCCGCGGTCCTCACCTACGCCGTTTTCGACATCGGCGCGATGGTCTACTGGGTGCTGCCGACCGCGCCCCCCTGGTACGCCGCAGCTGCGCCCGAGGACCACGCGCCGGCACGCGCCGGCGCCGCTGGGCGTGTGGGGGGTCAGGCGCAGGCGGTCGTGTGTGGGCAGGAACTCCCGGGCGCGATCGAGCAGAGCGAGCCGGAGGGGGTGGGCGCCACCCCAAGCGCGCCATTCGCGGCCGCGCGCGCCCGCGAGCTTAAGACCAAACCTACGCGCGCGCGGCCGCGAATGGCAGGCGAAAAGACGATCCACAGCGAGCCCCGCGGAGCGGCCCCGCACCCACACGTCTACGCCGACGGCGCAGCCTCCGCCGGGGGGTGCGGCGTACCGCACCGCGCGCTGCAGGTGCGGCGGATGATGGTCGAGTACGGCGAGTTCTTCTGGGAGGACAGCTGGGGGCCGCTCTACAGTGTTCTCGGAGGCAACCCTCTCGCTGCGATGCCCTCGCTGCACTTCGCCACATCCGTGATGGCCGCCCAGCTGCTCGCTGAGACCGGGCCGCTCGCCGGCGCGCTGGGCTGGGCCTACGCCTCGACGCTCGCGGTCTCGCTCGTCTACCTCGGCGAGCACTACGCCGTCGACCTGCTTGCCGGGGCGACGCTCACCGTGGCCATCCGCCGCATCGGCCCTTACGCTGCACCTGCGGTCGTGCGCTGCGGGCGGGTCGTCGCTGCACTGGAGGCAATCGCGCACGCGACCGCTTGAGCGAGGAGGAGCAGCCGTGCAGGCAGACCCCGGGCTGATCGCAGGCGCGCCAGCGGTGCGCGCAGCGCGCTCAGACGACGACTCCGAGGAGGCTCCCAGGGCGGTGGCGACGGACGCGCGCCCACCCGCCGCCGGCGCCCCCCCGGATCGATCGCGCCACGCGGGCGCGGCGGAGGAGATGCCGCGCGTGCGGATCACGCGCCGGCAGGCCGTCGTATTCGGCGTGTTCATTCTCTCGGCCGTCGGCTTCTTGTATTTCGTGTTGCCGCAGCTCGCCGGCCTCGGCGGCACCGTGCACCGCATCGAGGGCGGCAACACCTGGTGGATCGCGGTCGGGGTCGTGTTCGAGATGCTCTCCTTTGCCGGCTACATCGCGCTGTTTCGCACCGTGTTCGTGCGTGACGCGCCCTCCGGCGAAGCGGTTGGCGGCGCCGCGCCGGGACTGGTTGGCCCCGGCGAGGGCGAAGTCGGCAATGCGGCGCACGCGGCCGATCGCGAGGCGGAAGGCGAGCCGGCCGGTGCCGAGGAGCCCGGCGGGCACGTGTCGGGCGCGCCAAACGGCGTCGCGCGCACGGGCGCGATCGGTTGGCGTGAGAGCTACCAGGTGACGATGGCCAGCCTTGTCGCCACGCGCCTGTTCGCGGCCGCCGGTGCGGGAGGGATCGCGCTGACTGTCTGGGCGTTGCGACGTTCGGGGATGGAGTCGCGCCTGGTGGCCTGCCGGATGGTCGCCTTCATGGTCCTGCTGTACGTGATCTATGCCGGCTCGCTACTGCTCGACGGCATCGGCCTTGCCAGCGGCATTTTCCCCGGTGGCGGCTCGCTGGCGATCACGATCGTTCCAGCGACGGTCGCGGCGCTGCTGTTCGCCCTGGCCGGCGCGATGGCGCTGTTGCCCGGTGACATCGAGCGGCGGCTCCAGAGTTGGGCCAAGCGCTCCGGGCGTCTAGCGCACTGGATCGCGCGCGCGGCGACCGTGCCCGCCCTGGCCGCCAGCGGCGTACGCACCGCGATCGCGCTCGTACGCAGCCGTGAACTCGGCCTGCTGGGCGCACCCGCCTGGTGGGGTTTTGACATTTGCGTGCTCTGGGCCGCGTTCCATGCGTTCGGCTCCGCGCCGCCGTTCACCGTCATCTGGATGGCCTACTTCGTCGGCACGCTCGGCAACCTGCTGCCGCTGCCTGGGGGCCTCGGCGGGGTCGAGGGCGGGATGATCGGCGCGTTCGCCGCCTTCGGTGTCAACATCGACCTCGCGGTGCTCGCCGTGCTCACCTACCGTGGCATCTCCTTCTGGCTTCCCACCATCCCCGGCGCCATTGCCTACTTCCAGCTGCTGCGCACCGTCAACCGTTGGGAGGAGCGTGCACGGGGGGAGACCGACGCCGTGCCTGCGGCCTGAGGGCCGCAAGTCCGGCCGAAGCTCCACGCTGGACGTCGCTTTGTGGCACCCGCTGCTCGACGAGTGCCTCGCCATGCAGCCGCAT
The DNA here is from genome assembly GCA_963804675.1 of uncultured Solirubrobacterales bacterium. Lineage (GTDB taxonomy): Bacteria > Actinomycetota > Thermoleophilia > Solirubrobacterales > Solirubrobacteraceae > Palsa-744. Next base: position 293,671 of record CAWDRI010000002.1, read on the forward strand.
CAGAGGGCTTCGATTTGGGGTCGCCTGCCGACTTGCAGACAATGCGCTTCGCTGTCTGCCATAATCGACGCGAATGGGGTCATCCGCTGCGGCCGCGGGGGATCGAGTCGAAAGGGCGGTGCTAGCCGCCGTGCTTGCATCAACCAAGCCGCAGGGGTTGCCGATAGAGGAGTTGGTCAACGAGATCGGAGATCGCAGGGGAGCGTTGCGCGCATTGGATAGACTGGAGCTAGTCGGCTTGGTCGCCTGCACATATGGCGCAGTCAAGCCGACCCCCGCTGCGAGGCGTTTCGACGAGCTTGGCATCTGAGGCTTGACGGCGTCGGCTTTGCCGAGGCCGAGAGCGTGTCGAGCGCCACAAAATAAGAAGCGGGGCGCTCCAACCAACTGCCGGCGTTGATCCCACATTGCGCCGGCCAGGCCGGCACCCGGGTCAACCCTTTCTACCCGGGTGCCGGCCGCCCGCTTGCAGGCGGGTTGGGTGGGGTGCTGCTGTGTCGAGTTTGCTCCGAGGTCGAGCTGGGTGCGGCTTTGTTGCGCTCGCTTTCGGGTTGGGTGGGTGTTGCTGTGTCGCTTTTGCTGGCGGGTTGGGTGGGTGCGGCTGCGTCGCTCTTGCTCCCGGGTTGCGAGGGGTGCGGCTGTATCGCGCTTTTGCTTGCGGGTCGAGCTGGGTGCGGCTGTGTTGCGCTTGCTGGCGGCTCGCGAGGGTGCTGCCGGATCGCGCTTTTGCTCGCGGGTCTGGAGGGGCGCTGTGGCGTGGCAGCGAACGGCCGGGCCGGTCGCGCAAGAGACAGTCTGGGTATAGGGTGCCGTCAGTGCTCGACCAGTGTGACCGTGTACTGATCCTCTCGTGGGAGTACCCGCCCGTGATCGAGGGTGGGCTCGCGCGGCACGTGCGCAAGCTTGCCGAGGAGCTCGTGCGGCAGGGGGTCGCGGTCGACGTGCTCACACGGGGCAGCGGCATGCAGGCGTGCGACGGGCCGGCGGTGGACGAGATCGTCGGTGACCGGCCGGCGGTGGCGGGGTTGGCGTGTGCGGGGCCGGCGGTGGCTGGGTCATCCGGCGATGACGTCGAGGTCGGTGGGCTGGCCTTTGAGGAGCGGGCCGGGGTCAACGTCTACCGCGTGCCCGAGCCGAGTTGGCCGCGCGGGGATCTCGAGCGCTTCGTCGGGTGGGTGCAGCGGATGAACGACGACATGCTCGCCGCCGGGCGCCAGCTTGCGCGCGAGCACTCCTACGCGCTCGTGCACGGCCACGACTGGCTCGTCGCGCACGCCGCCGCCGCGCTCGCCGACGAGCTGGGGGTCGCGTACGTGACGACCATCCACGCGACCGAGCACGGCCGCCACCAGGGGTGGGTGCAGAACCCGCCGCAGTCGCACATCCACGCCGTGGAGCGCGAGATGGCCCACCGCGCCGACGCGGTCATCACCTGCTCGCACTACATGCGCGGGCACGTCGCCGACATCTTCGACATCGACGAGAGCCGCGTGCGCGTCATCCCCAATGGCATCGACCCCGCCGACATGCAGCCCGTCGGGGATCTCGCGGCGCTGCGCGCCGAGTTCGCCGCGCCGCACGAGCGGCTCGTGCTGCTCGTCGGCCGGCTCGTCTACGAGAAGGGCTTTCAGCTCGCACTCGACGCGCTGCCAGCTGTGATCGAGCGCGTCGGGGGCGTGCGCTTCCTGGTCGCCGGCAGCGGCACGCACGAGAGCGAACTGCGCGCGCAGGCCGCGCGCCTGGGCCTCGACGCGCACGGCGCGTTTCTGGGCTGGATCGGCGACGACGCGCTGCATTCGCTCTACCGCATTGCCGACCTCTGCGTCGTGCCCTCGCTGTACGAGCCCTTCGGGTTCGTCGCCCTAGAGGCGATGGCCTCCGGCTGCCCCTGCATCGTCGCCGACACCGGCGGGTTGCGCGAGGTCGTGCCCGCCGGCGAGCGCGTCGGGCTGCGCTTCAACGGCGGCGACGCCGCCCACCTCGGCATGATGATCGAGCGCCTGCTGACCGATGCCCCCCTGCGCGAGCGCCTCGTCGCCGAGGCGTCCGAGCACGTCCTGCGCTTCGACTGGGGCGACATCGCGCGTCGTACCCGCGAGGTCTACGGCGAGCTCGGCGCGCCGCGACCCGCGCGCGAGCGGGTCTGAGCGGGCGCGTCCTGCCGCCGGTCTGGCGGGTGTCGTTTTTTGGGATGGGGCCGCCCTGGCGGGCGGCCCTCGGGCGGGTTGCGTCGCCCGTCCCGGCGGCGAGCCCGAGAGGTATGCCGTCTACTGTCTTCTGTTCATGCGCACGCTTCGGCCCCTGTTCCTGCGGCCCCTCTACCGCGTCGCCTGGCGTCTCATCCAGCTGCGCTCGATGCTGCTTCCCGGGCGCGGGCGCGGCGTGAAGTGTGTGCTCACACACGGCGACCGCGTCCTTCTGGTCCGCCACACCTACGGCTCGCGGCGCACCTGGTACGTGCCCGGCGGGGCAGTCCGCCGGCACGAGGACCCGCTCGCTGCTGCCGCACGCGAGATGCGCGAGGAGCTTGGGCTGCGCGACCTGCAGCTGCGCGAGCTGACGACCAGCGACATGCGCCTGGAGCGCGTCTCGGTGCGCCTCACCGCCCTACACGCCGAGGTGCCCGATCCAGAGGTCCGGCCCGATCCGATCGAGATCGCGCAGGCCGCCTGGTTTGACTTCGACGCCCTGCCGCTCCCGCGGGGCTCTGAGGTGGGGCATCTGCTCTGGCTTTACATCGAGCCTCGTTTGAGGGAGTCGGGTGCGCTGGAGCCTGGCTTGGAGGAGCCGGGCGGGGGTGGGCCCCCCGTGGGGGAGGCGGGCGAGAGCGGATCCGGCGTTGCGGAGCCCGACGCGAGGGGATCTGGAGCGGGCGAGTCTGGTGTGGGGGAGTCGGGTGCTGGGGAGTCTGGCGTGAGGGAGCCCGGGGTGGGGGAGTCCGGCGCGCGGGCGCCTCGCGCTAGCGGTGGTGATCTACCATGACAGCGCCGCTTTCTGTGCCGGAACGAGGAGGATCGATGCTCGAAGGGCTCATGCAGGACGACTTTCCGCTCACGCTGCAGCACGTACGCCGCCGCATGCGCGACTGCTACCCCGACTCCCAACTGACGACGCTCACGGGCGACTCCGTCACGCGGGCATCCTTCGGCGAGATCTCGACACGCGTCGATCGCCTAGCGCGCGCGCTCCGGCGCCTTGGGATCGAACCCGGCGACCGCGTCGCGACGTTCGCCTGGAACAACCAACGCCACTTCGAGCTCTACCTCGCCGTCCCCTGCCTGGGCTCGGTGCTGCACACGCTGAACGTCCGCCTCTTCTCCGAGCAGCTCACCTACATCGTGGGCCACGCCGCCGACCGCCTGATCTTCGTCGACGACTCGCTCGTGCCCGTCCTGGAGAAGCTCGCCCCGGAGATGCCCTCCGTCAAGCACTTCGTCGTCATGGGCAACGGTCCCTCCGGCTCGCTGCCGCGCGTGTTGCGCTACGAGGAGCTGCTCGCGGACGCCGGCGATGAGCCCTTCGACTATCCCGAGGTGGAGGAGCGCCAGGCCGCCGCCCTCTGTTACACGAGCGGCACCACCGGCAACCCCAAGGGCGTCCTCTACTCCCACCGCTCGATCTCCCTGCACGCCACCGCCTCGCTGTTTGCCGACAACCTCGCGCTCTCGCGCTCAGACCGCGCTCTGGTGATCGTCCCGATGTTCCACGTCAACGCCTGGGGCATCCCCTACGCCGCCGCGCTCTGCGGCGCGGACCTTTTGATGCCCGATCGCTTCCTGACCGCCGAGCCGCTCGCGCGGGCGATCGAATCCGAGCGCCCGACCGTCGCCGGCTGCGTGCCGACGATCTTCGCCGACCTCCTGCGCTACGCCGACAGCCACGACGTCAACCTCTCCTCGCTCACGCACGCCGTCTGCGGCGGCTCGGCCGTCCCGCGCCAGCTGATGCGCGACTTTCAGGAGCGCCACTCCGTTCACATTTACCAGGGCTGGGGCATGACCGAGACCTCGCCCGTCGTCACCTTCTCCGCGCCGCCCGTCAAGCCCGACCGCGGCCTCGACAAGCGCTACTGGGACGAACGCGCCTTCCAGGGCTCGCCTTTGCCCTGGACGGAGCTTCGGATCGTCGACGACACCGGCGCTCCGCTGCCCTGGGACGGCGCTGCCACCGGCGAGATCGAGGTCCGCGGCCCCTGGATCGCCTCCCGCTACTTCGACGATCACTCCGGTGACGACAAGTTCGACTCCGGCTGGCTGCGCACCGGCGACATCGCCGCGATCGAGCCGTCCGCCGCGGTACGCATCACCGACCGCGCCAAGGACCTCATCAAGTCCGGCGGCGAGTGGATCTCCTCCGTCGAGCTGGAGAACGCCCTGATGGCTCACCCCGGCGTGCTGGAGGCCTCCGTGATCGCCAAGCCCGACCCCCGCTGGTCCGAGCGCCCACTCTGCTGCGTCGTGCGCTGCGAGGGCTCGTCAGTCAGCGCCGACGAGTTGGTCGAGCACTTGCGCCCGCTAGTCGCCCGCTGGTGGCTGCCCGACGAGTTCGCCTTCGTCGCGGCGATCCCCAAGACCTCCGTCGGCAAGTTCGACAAGAAGGTGCTCCGCGCCCAGCTGCGCGACGACGAGCTGCCCGGGCGCGTCGTCGTAGGCGGCGGCGGGGAGGCGGCCGGCGCCGAGCGGGCCGCTGCTCGGTAGCGCGGGCGCTGCGGGGGTTGTGCAGGGGCGCCGGGCGGATTGGGCGGTTCGTTCTTTGCGCTGCCATTCGCGCCCGCGCGCGTCCGTGCGTGGGGGGATGCCGGAGGGGTGTGGTTGTTGTTTTGTTTTGGGTGCCATTCGCGGCTGCGCGCGTGCGCGCGCGTAAGGGAGGGAGGTGGTGTCCGGTGGGGTGTGGTGTTGTGCTTGCGGGTGCCGACTCGCGGCTGCGCGCGCGTGCGTGCGTGAGGGGCGCGGCGAGGCGGGTGCCCAGGAAGTAGGAGAACGGCCGCTCGGGTCGAACCCCGGGAAGAAGCCGTCCGCGATAAGCAATAGACTTTTTCGCCAACCTAGCCGTGCTGTCTTGCGCGGTGGGAACTCCGATCGAACACCGACAGCAAGCACGGAGGTGCGCATGACTCCGACCGACCGCCCAGCCTCGAGTAGGCCACAGACAGCAGGCGTTGCAACCGATGGCCTAGAGCTTTGCGGCTCGTACGTCTTCGCACGTGGCCGTCGCCGTGCGCGTCGCGCGCTGCTGGCGCTGCCGACGACCGTTGCGATGCTAGCGCTGGCGGCGAGCCCGGCACTGGCCCAAAGCACCTCCGGCTACTCCGAAAAACCGCCCGTCAAAACGACGACGACCCCCACCACGCCGAAAAGCGGCACTGGACCCTCCAAAGAAGCCACCACCCCGAAAACGACGCCGGCGCCGAAAAGCAACGTGGAACCGTCCACAGCCGCGTCTACGCCGACCACCACACCCACGACCACCACCCCCGCGAAATCGACGCTCCCGTTCACCGGGCTCGACCTGCGCTGGGTGCTGGGCGTCGGGCTGCTGCTGCTCGCCGGCGGGCTTTCGCTGCGCTTTGCCACCCGCCGCGGAGGGGTGCGCAGCTGACGAGCGGGGCGACCTGAACCACCTGCGACCTGAACCACCTGTCACCCACAGCGCACATGGCTGAACCGGCGGCCCTGGCCACCTGTCACGGCGTATAGCCGGCCAACAGCCGCCGGTCTCAGCCCTCCAGCGCTTCCGACGTCTCGATCCACGCCGCCTCCAGCTGCTCGCGCTCACCCGCCAGCAGCTCGAGGTTGGCGTGGAGTTCGCCCAGCCGCTCGTAGTCGCTCACGTTCTCTGCCATCTCCTGGTGCAGTACCGCCTCCCGCTCGGCCAGCCCCTCCAGTTCGCGTTCGATTCGCGCCAACCGCCGTTCTGAACGCTCCGCCTGCTTGCGGGCAGCCCTGATCTGCGCGCCGCGCGCGGGCACCGGCCGTTCGACCGGCTGTTCGGCGTCTGTCTGAGCTGGCTGGGCTGGGTCGGTGTGCCGCGGCTGGGGTTTGTCGGGGACCGCCGGCTGCGCCGCGTTGGTGCCGGTGGCGCCCTGTGCCGGCGCTGTCGCACTGCTGCGTCCCAGCCCTGCCGCATCGGTGCGGGTCTCCGCTTCGGTGGCGCCCGCCGCGCGCCGCGCCGCCAAATACTGCGCGACGCCGCCCGGCATATGCGCCAGCCCCCCGTCCTCCTCGATCGCGTACACCTCGCGGCACACCCGCTCGATGAACCACCGGTCGTGGCTCACCACCACAATGGTCCCTGGCCAGCCGTCGAGCAGATCCTCAAACGCCCTCAGCGTCTCCACATCCAGATCGTTCGTCGGCTCGTCGAGCAGCAGCACGTTCGGCTCGCCCAGCAGCAACCGCATCAACGCGACCCGCCGGCGCTCGCCGCCCGACAGCTCGCTCACCCGCGCGCGCTCGCGCGCACCCACCGAAGCCGAAGCGCTCGCACAGCCCACCCACCGTCAGCTCGCGCCCGTCGCTCGCCCGTGCCAGAAGCCGCACCTCCTCCAGCGCCTCGCGCACCGTCAGGCCCTGCGGCAGCTCCACCGTCTCCTGCGACAGGTACCCGATCCTCACCGTCGCCCCCAGCTGCGCCGTTCCCTTGCTCGGCTCGATCTCGCCGGCGATCACCCGCAGCAGCGACGTCTTGCCCGACCCATTCCCGCCCACCAGCGCCACCCGCTCGCCCGGTCCGATCCGCCACGTGATCGCACTCAGCACCACCCGCTCGCCGTAAGCCAGCGACACATCCTGCGCGTCGATTACACGCTCGCCGAGCCGCGCACTTGCGAACCGCAACAGCTCCACCCGCTCGCGCTCCCGCGGCTCATCCTCGATCAGCGCCTGCACTGCCGCCACCCGGAACTTGGACTTGCTCGCCCTCGCCTTAGGCCCCCGCGCCAACCACGCCAGCTCCCTTTTCAGCAGGCTACGTCGGCGCGCATCGCGCGCCGCCACCCCCCGCGCGCGCTCTGCGCGCGCCCCCAAAAACATTCCATACCCACCTTCATAGCGCCGCACCGTCCCCTCGGACACCTCCCACGTAGCCGTGCACAACTCGTCGAGCAGCCACCTGTCGTGGCTCACCAGCACAACCGCGCCAGCTCGCCTTGCCGCCAGATGACCCGCCAACCACTCGATTCCCTCCACGTCGAGATGGTTCGTCGGCTCGTCCAGCAGCAGCAGGTCGGTTTGGTTTGTCAGCAGCGCCGCCAGCGCCACCCGCCGGCGCTCGCCGCCCGACAGCCCCGCGATCGGCGTGTCCATCCCCCGCGCGAACCGCTCCACGCCGACCCCACCCAGCAGGCCGCGCATTGCCTCCCTGAACGTCGCGTCCCCCGCCCACTCGTGCCGCGCGCGCGCGCCCACCACGACATCGCCGATCGTGCTCGCCTCACCGAGCGTATCCCGCTGACCGAGCAGCGCCGCCTGCAGGCCCCGCCTGCGCGTCAGCGCACCCGCCTCCGGCTCCTCGCTGCCGGCCAGCAACCGCAGCAGCGTGGACTTGCCGGCGCCGTTCTCGCCGACGACGCCCACCCGTTCGCCCTCCGCCACGCCAATCGTCACATCCGCGAACAGCCACGGCTGCTCGCCCCTCCCGCCGCGCTTGCTCACGGCGCTCAGGTTGACCAGGTTGCGGGCGCCGGGCTGCTGGGGGTCTGCCATCGGGGTATCTTGGCCATTCTGGCCGCCATTGCGCCACCGCGGTCGCTGTGCCGTCGCCTGCGCGGAGCCCGCGACACGCCACCCACGCGGCGTTACGGTGCGTGAGGTTCGAAGGCTCGATATTCTATTTGTCGGAATGCACTTGGTAGGACAGCTTTCAAACCCGTCGGCGTCCCTGGCCGCGGTGCCAAGAGGCGCATGGCCGATTTTCGGGCGAGGATGGACGCGGAGCGCCGTCGTCCTCCGCGGGCGGCGGGCCGGGATGCGCCGCCGAAGTCGCGGCGAGGCTGAGCGACTTATCATTCGTGATAAGATCGGGCTCGTGAGGAACGCCGTCCAAAGCCCTGTCGGCCGTCCCGCTGTCGGGGCGGCGAGAAACCGCGCCGATCGTAGCGAGGTGTACCGTGATGCCCGCGCTGAGTACGCGCGCATTCGTGCGTTGCGCGAGGTCAGCCCGATCGCTGCGCATCTGCGTGAACGGCGGTTCGAGCTGGGGCTGACTCAGGAGGAGGTCGCCAAGGCTGCGGGGACCTCGCACAGTGCGGTGTCGCGGCTCGAGAAGGGCACGCACATCCCGCAGCTGCCTACCTTGCAGCGGATCGCCGCCGTGCTGGATGAGGAGCTGCTCGTCTGCTTTCAACGCACCGTGGACGGTGAGGTTGAGCGGGAGTTCGCCGCTGTGGCCTGAGCCGCCGATTGGGGACGGCGAGCCTGGCCAATGCACTTGGTAGGACAGCTCTCAAACCCTACAGCGACCCTGGCGGCGGTGCTCGAGGCGGCGGGAGGCACACCGCGATGGCCTGAGGGGTTGCGGAGTCCGATCGTCGCGGGAGCCAGCGTCGCGCCGGCTGGGCAACGGTGTGGTGCATCGGGCCGTCCTCCTCAAGGTGTTGGCGGCCGCCGGTGGCCCGATGCGCGGTGCGGACGTGCATCGGGCGGTCGAGCAACTGCTCGGGCATCCTGTCTCGAAGAACTCCGTGAGTTGGTCTCTGGCGGCTGATGCTCGGAGCGGAGAGCCGCGATTCGAGCGCATCACGAGGGGCGCTTACCAGCTCAGAAGATAGTCTCATCTATCTGATCGAAGTCGGCTTCTCGGCCTTCATAGGGTCCTTCGTCGTCCGGGCCAATCACAGTTATCGTCGTCTTTCCCGTGGGGTCAACATCGAGCCAGCGGTCGGTCCAGACACCGCGTCGGTCAAGCGTCGCGTGAAAGAGCTTTACGCGGATCGAGAAGCGACCCGTGCGCGGGATGCACACATACTGGACGAAGGAGACGCCGACTTGCACCGTGACGGGCCGCGCGAAGAAGTAGAAACTCTCTGGAGGACCCGCAATGCCGGGCCAGCGCTCTTGTGTGGCGTCTTGGGACTGGTTGAGGTCGGGCGTGCCCCAGCGGTCTGTGAGTTCGGCTGCGGATGCTCGATCGAACAGGATCGTCAGGACCGCTTCCTCTAGCTCGCGCTCGCCGGTGTTGGTTAGGCCGATACGAAACACGCCGGCTGGCGGGTCTTCTTCGCCGGGGCCGGTAGCGATGGCTGAGATATCGATGCGCCGGATCGCCGGGCGCCGATGGCGCTCTTCTTCGAGTTGCTCGTGCTCGCGACGGGCGAGGACGAGTTGGTCTTTGGCGTCCCTGGCAGTCTGCTCGGATGCGTCGGCAGAGCGACGGGCGTCGCGCGCGCTGCGAGAGGCCACGATGAAGGCGGCGCCGGCAACTGCGAAACCAATGATGGCGCCGAATGCGCTGACGTAGTCGGTCCAGTACGGTTTTGTGGCCAGCAGCACCGGGGCCAGAGTACACTTCGCTTATGGCTGTTGAGCCCATCTTCTACGGCGGTACGCTGCGCGGCTTCTTCATTGCGGCCGCGACGCGTGATGACGCGGTGGCCGCCGAGCGCCTCGATCCGCTCGTCCACGACGAGAACGAGGATGTCTTCGCTCAGCGCGAAGAGGCGTGGACGGCGCTGAGTGTAGGAATCGAATGGGCGGCTAAAGCGCTGGATTCGGTCGGTGTGGATGGGACAGACACGACCCTGATCCGCGACTCGGAGGCAGCGTTCGTCCGGGGACAGCACCTGGGTGAGCAGCTATTCAAGCTGAGCCAGCTGCAAGGTTTTCACGACCGCCCGGCATTGCTGGTCGACGCAGTCAAGCAGGCGTGCTACGCGGCGGCTGAGCTTGGACCGACCCAGGGTGGGCGGCTGTCTTCGGTCAGGCGCGCGACCGACAGGCCCCGCGTAGCGCCGGAGGTCACTCCGCGAGAGACTGACCTGCAAGAGCTTGGCAGCCAGCTCGGGAAGGCCCTATATCGCTTGAACGAACTTGGGCTTGGCGACATCGTAACCGAAGCCTCCAGGGCCCTCGGCGCCTCCTAAATAGCGCCGACATCGGGTCGGTGATCGGATAGCCCGAAAAGGTCCACTGCCGACGGGGCGCAGTCAGCCTTGAGCGAGTCGCTGTCCCAGGGTCTTCGAGCTTGGGGCGTCGAACCCGTTCCGCCAAGATCGGGACCGGCTGATCGACGGGGCGGCCGGTCGCTGATGACTCCGTGGCCTTCTGCCAATGCAGGCGACGCAAGTACTATCGAACCAAGATTCTGGCGCTTCTGGCAATGTTGTGGCAGAAGTTACGAAGGTTCTCGCATCTGCTGACCGCTCCAGGTTGAGCTACGTGGTCAAGCGGCTCAAGCGGCTGCGCGCTAGCGATGCGCCATCACGAGCGATTACGAGCCAACGACGTCGGGCTCGGCGACCGGGTTGGGTCCAGGACGCGGTCGTGCGTGTGCTCGCTGATCACCGGGGGCCAATGCGGCCCACGCAGGTCCATGCGGCCGTCGAGGCATTGCTTGGCGAGTCGGTTTCACCGGATTCGGTTAGCTGGGTACTCGCCGCCGACGTTCGCGGTCGGGCGCCACGCTTCGTTCGGGTCTCGCGGGGACGATACGTCCTGGCGAGCGCTGCGTAGGGTCATCTCAAGGTCGCTCCGGATCTACTATGCACCAAGGTCAGCCAAACAGGCCGAGAATTGCTGCAACCGCCGCGATGGTCCCGGCGACTGCTGCAATGACGGTTGCCGCGAGTACGAGCCGCCCGACCTGCTCTTGGCGTTCGAGGACGCCCAACATCTGCTCGAGCGCTGAGAGTTGACGCTCGCTACGCTCGTCAACCGCTCTGCGCCAACCTGTGATCGGCGAGACGTCAACCTCCGTTATCGGAGCGATCTCCGGCTCAGGCAGATCGATGACAGGCAGGCGAGCGGCAAGGAGATCGGTCCTAATCCTGTTGAATACAGGGCTCTTGATGAACCGTAGAAGTCCGCCGCCATTGCGCCATTCCTCGACACGGCGGATGCGCTTTCCGATCGATTCTCCAACCGCCTTTCCGTTGACGGCCCCCTCGGGCGGTTTGTATTCAGCAATCTGCGAGGTGACGAACTGCCGAACGTCGTCTGTGGGATCGTCCTGGCCAGCGACCGCGTACGCGGTATCGCGCGCCTCGTAGACCCACGGCTCAGCGTTGCCGGCTTCGATCGTCGCGCACTTCGCCTCGTGCTCAGCGCGGACGGCGATCAGCGTCTCGCGCAACCTCTCCGCCCGCTCCCCGGAATCCCGGTCATCGCGCCGATCATAGAAGACCGTTAGCCACGTAATCGGCCCTCTGGGCGACCGATACGACTGGCGTGGCTATCTCGGATCCCGAGCGGCCTCCTCGGGTGCGATCACGCGGACTCCGAGGGGCTCGAGGGCGTCCTGCATGCGCTTGTCGTAGGTTGCCACGCCTGCAAGCTGCTCGCCGAGGCTGAGAGCGCTGGCGATGTGGATGGCGTCAAGTGCACCAACGTGTACCGGCTTAACCTTGCGCGCCGCGGCGACGACGCCTTCGTTGAGCGGAACGATCGCGGCCGAAGAAAGCACTCCTTGCAACACCAGGCTGCCATCGATTACCGCGTCGGCTCGCTCCTCACGGGCGCGCGCCACAGCGCGCGGCAACTCAACTTCCGCGATGACGCTGGTCGCGAGTTCCCTCCACGTCAGGAGCTCGCGCTCGATCGCGGCGGACTCTGCCTCGCGTACGAGCAGCTTGAGCAGCGCGGAGGTGTCAACGTAAAGGATGGCCGGGGACGGCGCGGGCGGTTCAGCGGCTGCCATGCCCGCCGTCGGGCCGCTCGCCGCGCACCTCGAGAAGCGCCCGTGTGCCGGCGTCGGTGATGGGTCCGGTCAGAGGGCCTCGTTCGGCGAGCACGTCGCGCAGGCTCCGCGTGGCAGGCCGAAGCGCCCCCGCACGGTCGGTGGCGGCCGGTGTCCGCGCGACCCTCCTGAGCGGGGTATCTGGGCCGATCGGGGTATGCCGTGGCTTGGCCATGCTCAAAGGCTACCGCTTGCTCGGACGTCCTCGTCCCGGCTACCGAGTCCGCGCCTGCGTAGCTCGAAGCTCGTGAAGAAGCGCGTCGCGACGGCCGCGCCTGCGCTCTGCCTTCTTCAGCGACGGCAGCTTCTGTGGCTTGCAGAGCAGACAGCCGGCGCGGCGCTGCTTGGGGCGCCTTCGCTTGTGGTGGGCCATGACCTCAAGCTATCAGCAGACGCCGCTCCGCAAGCACGGCCGCGCGTGGTTCGAATAGCGACGTTCAACCTGCCGAAATGCGGATGAGAGGACTCGAACCTCCACCCAGTTACCTGGACACGGACCTGAACCGTGCGCGTCTACCAATTCCGCCACATCCGCGCGGGGAGCCCGCGACGATATCGCACCGCGCCGCGCGCGGTCCACCGGTACATCGCGGCCCCCCGGTGTCCGGCCGGTGGGTGCGCCGGCATCGCGCCCGGACCCACCCCCGCGCCGCCAGCGGCCGCCGGTGGCTGGCGCATCCCGGTTTGCTAGCCTCGGTTCTCGCCTCTGCGAGCCGCCATCGTCTAGGGGACTAGGACGCCGCCCTCTCACGGCGGTAACACGGGTTCGAATCCCGTTGGCGGTACTTCCGAAAGCCCTGTCCAGTACAGGGTTTTCGCTTGTTCATAGGCTCCGCGTGCCAGGATTTGTGCCAGTCGTGCCACGCCGACCGCGAGCAGGGGTAGGGCGCTCGCCTGTGGCTCGGCGCCGGGCGGCGCAGCGCTGTGGCCCTTCGGTGCTGCGGGCCGGGCGTTACTTTGTAGGGCATGACCGCGAAGGAGAGGCTGCGGCAGACGGTCGAAAGAGCTTTCCGAGGCCGAAGCTCAGGATACGCTTGGCTTCATCGTCCGCCGACGTAGCGACCGCGATGCCTTGGCCGAACTGCTTGACCGTGCCCCCGTCGATGATGAGCCGACTACGCCCGAGGAGGATGAGGGCGCGCGCGAAGCCAGCGCGCAGATTGCGCGCGGAGAGGTGATCTCGGCGGACTAGATCAGGCGCGAAGTCGCTTGAGCACCATCGGTGGCTGGGTTTTCTCGGCACGGGCGGGGCGCGATTTCAAGCGCCTCACTTGGGCGTAGCAGCCTCGCTACACTAGGGCCGCATGGCAACGACGATCCCTCAGCGCGAGCTACGCAATCAGGCCGGCGCGGTGCTGCGGCGCGCTGAGCAGGGCGAGCGCTTCACGATCACCGTGGATGGTCGCCCGGTCGCCGAGCTTGGCCCGCTGCCCGGCACCCGCCCACCAGCGCGGCCCGAGGCGCTCGGGGAGCTGTTCGCCGAGACTCCCGTCGATCCCGGATGGGCGACGGAGCTGCGCGCGATGCGCGACACGGAAGCCGCCGTGTGAGTCAGCAGCTCGTGGACACGAGCGTGCTCGCCGGCGATGTCGCGCCCCAGGAGCCCGGAACGTGGGCGGTAAGCGTCGTGACGATTGGCGAGCTGGAGGTCGGTGTACTGCTCGCGCCGGGCAAGCTGCGAGCACGGCGCCTCGCGCGGCTCACAGGAATCCTCGAACAGGCGCCGGTATTGACCGTGGATCGTCGCGTGGCCGCGCATTACGCGCACCTACGCGCCGCTTCCGGCAGGCAGCCCGCGAATGACCTATGGATCGCCGCCACAGCGCTCGCGCACGAGTTGACGCTGCTGACCGCAGACACGCGCCAGGCAGCGCTGCCCGGCGTGCAGGCGACGCTCGTCTCCTCGTAGCCGAGAAGCCACGGGCCGCGACGGCGAGACGCGCTCGTGTTCGCCGCGACCCCCGAGGTTCCGTGACCGCCTGGACAGCGGTCGGCACATGCGGGCGCTGAGCGCGTGGCGCGTGCCAGTTTTGTACCAGTCGTGCCCGGATTCAGCCGGACTCAGCCGGACCTGGGGGCGGCCGCCGTGCTCACCGGCTCGGCGCTCCCGCGCCGTCCGCGTCCTTTGCCGCCGCGCTCGTGGTCGAGCCTGCCTCGTGCGCGGGCCCTTGCCCCCCATCCCAGGCGGCCGCTCCCGCGGCCGCCCTCTCCTCAATCAACTCGCCCAGCGCCCGCACCTGCCGGCCTTCTCCGTCGAAGTTCTCCCTCGCCAGCCACGCCCTGAAAGCGGCGCCCACCGTCGGCCACTCGTCGTCGGTGATCGCGTACCACGCCGTGTCCCGGTTGCGGCCCTTTACGACCATATGCTTGCGGAACACCCCCTCAAAACGGAACCCAAACCGCTCCGCGGCCCCACGCGACGCGGCGTTCAGCGCATTGCACTTCCACTCCACCCGCCGGTAGCCAAGCTCGTCGAACGCCCTCTGCAGCAGCAGGTAGATCGCCTCCGTCGCCGCGGTCGTGCGCTGCAGCGGCGCGCCGAACAGGAGATGGCCGATCTCCAGCACGCCGAGCTCAGGCGTGATCCGCATGTATGACGCCAGCCCAACCGGGCGCTCGTCGGGCAGCCGCGCCAGCGTGAAATACACCGCCTCGCTCGTGGTCTGCGCCCACTCCAGCATCCGCCCCAGCGCCTCCGGGCTTTCATACGGGCCATCGGGCAAATACGTCCACAGCGCGTGATCGCCCTCCGGCGGGTGCGACACCGCGTACAGCGACGCCGCGTCCCCCACCGCGTCAACCGGCCGCACCACCACGTGTGCTCCGCGCATCGCCTCCCGCGGCGGTGGCCGGCACGGCGTCCACTCGAGCGGCTCGCCGCGCGGCAACCCACCTTCCGGCTGCTCGCCTGGTGTCCTCATCACCGCTCGAGTCCGGGCCGCCGCTTGCCTGGGGTTGCCGTCATCCGCTCGCCTCCCTGTGGGCGCTCGCCGTCACCCGCTCGTCTCCGCGCCGGCGCGCGCCGTTTGGCCGGCCGCCGGCGGCACGCGCTGGATGAAGCACGTGATGTACGGCACCGCGCCGCGGCGTTCATACAGCCGCATCGCCTCGACATTCGTCGTGATCACCCCGATCGCGAGGTCCTCCACACCCAGCGCGCGCAACCGTTCGTCGACCGCGTCCAGCAGCGCCGACCCCACGCCGCGGCCGCGCGCGGCCGGCAGCACGACCAGCGTCGTCAGTTCCCCGAGCGGGTGTCCCGTGCGCCACGACGCCGCGAACCCCTCGCCCGAGCGCACCCTCACCAACGCGTACCCCACCACCTGCTCTCCATCCTTCGCGACGAGCACGAACGACCCTGGCTCGGCGCGCAGCCACTCCCGGTCCATCCGGCTGCGTCGCTCCCACGAGCGCTCGAACGGCAACTGCCGGTCGTCGAGATGGGGCACCAACGCGGTGTGGTGCTCGTACAGCTCGCGCCACAACAGCTCCAGCTCGCCAAACCGATCCTCACCGAGCGCCACCACAGCGATCTCTGCCATGTCCGGCATCCTCGCAGAAGCCCACCCACGCGCGCAGGGACGAGTGCGGGCCGCGTCTTGCTGCCTGTGCCGTTGGGGTGGCCGTCGCGGCTCGGCTGCGCCGGGAGGCCTTCGCGATTCGCCTGCGCCCGCGCTGGTGCTGGTGCTGGTGCTGGTGCTGGTGCTGGTAGTCTTCCCGCTCACTAGAGCGATCTATCAAGGAGGTGCAGTGACGATGTTTTCCTGGTTGGCCGCGCGCCTGCTCGACCGCGCCTACGACCGCCTGAACGGCGGCGATCCCAGCCTCCTGCTGGCACTCGACGCGCACGACGTGCACTTTCGCTTCCCCGGCCACAGCTCCTGGACGGCCGACGTGCGCGGCAGGGACGAGGTCGAGCGCTGGCTGCGGCGGATGATGGCCACCGGCCTGCAGCACCGCCCCGAGCAGGTCGTCGTGCAGGGTCCGCCCTGGAACATGACGATCTGCCTACGCAGCACCGACCGCCTCCTCGACGCCGCCGGCGAGACGGTCTACAGCAACCGCTACGTGATCTGGGGCCGCATGGCCTGGGGCCGTCTGCGCGACTACGAGGTCTACCTGGACACACAACGCCTCCCCGCGCTCGACGACCACCTCGCCGCGCGCACGGGCGTCCCGGCGGGGTAGCGCCGTTCGCGACGACGGCCCGCCCGCGCGCGCGGGCGTCTGCGCGCGAGAGCTTGTGGCCGGCGTTGTGCGCGGGACGCTTGGTCGGCGGCCTTGCGGTGCGGGGTTCGTGGGTGGCGCTGGGGTGCCGCGGGGTTGGTGGCCGGCGTTGTGCGTAGGACGCTTGTCCGTCGGCCTTGAGGTGGGGGTTGGTGGGCGGCGTTGGGGCGCCGCCCGCGCCTGCGTGCCCGCGGGGGCGCGCGCGGGCACGCGAGCCTGTGGCCTGCTGGTTGGCTGACTGGTGTGGGTGGCCGCGCGCCGGGGAGTGGTAGGCGGCGTTGGGCGCTGCGGGGTTGGTGGCCGGCGGCCTTGAGGTGCCGGTTGGTGGGCGGCGTTGGGGCGCCATCCGCGCCCGCGTGCGCGCGCGTGCGCGAATGGCTGCGCGATCGGGGTAGATCCGGCCCGCCTTCCGGCCCGGCCCGCCTTCCGGCCCGGTCCAGCCCGGCCCGGCCCGGCCCGTCTTTTCGTCCTGACGGGCCCGCCTTCCGTCCCGGCCCGGCCCGTCGCTCCGTCGCGGCCCGGCGGGCCTTCGGGCCCAGCCCAGCCCAACCCGCCGTCGGTTGTAGCCCTGCAAGTCCGCCACCAGGGACCCATCCACGAGCTCGTCGTTGTAGCGTTAACACAAGCAGTTTGAGAGCCTCGAACGAGTTCCTTTGAAATTCTGTTTATATGGATAGTGTCCGTGGCATCGCGGACGTTGCGCGCGGAGTAAGAGACGCGACTCGACATCCACGCGTCAACCCATGAAGCTTTAGGGTCAAGCGTCCAAAGGGGGAGCGCCACGGCACGCGGCGCCGGGTGCCCACCCCGCGGAGACAGCGATGCGAAGTCCCGGGACACGGGATCGATCCCAGACAGGAGCACTACCCGATGAAAAGACCCAACAACCAGGCCTACTGAGTGGGCGAGAGCGAAAAAATGGCTACCACCGACAAAACGCGCTCCAAGACGACAGGCAGCACGGGCGCCGCCGTCAAAGCACCGCGCACGCAGGCCCAGCGGACGCAGACCCAACGCACGCGGGCCGTGCGCGCGAAGACCACGATGGCGTTGCGGCCGGGAGGCGCAAGAACCAGCGGGCTGCGGCCCGTCGACACGAGAACAACCGGGCTGCGCCCGGGGCCGGGCGGCATGCCGCGCGGGCAGGTCACCGAGATTCAACGCGCGCGCATGCTTGCCGCGACCGTCGAAGCGGTCGAGGATGTTGGCTACGCAAGGCTCACCGTCGCCCAGGTGATCGGGCGGGCGCGGGTCTCGCGCAAGACGTTCTACGACCTGTTCGACGACCGCGAGGACTGTTTTCTGGCGGCCTTCGATCAGGCCGCAGGCCAGCTTGGCGATCTGGTCAGCGAGGCCTATCTGGCAGTGGAAGGCTGGCGCGAGGGGGTCCGTGCAGGGCTGCTCGCGCTGCTGCGGTTCATGGACGAAGAACCGGGTCTGGCGCGGATGTGCATAGTCGATGCGCTCGGCGCGGGTCCGCGCGTGCTGGCACGGCGCGCGGAGATCCTCGAGCAGGTGCGCTCGGTTGTCGACCAGGGACGCGCGAGCTCGGGCGCTCGCGTTGCGCGTGCAACCGAGGAATCGCCGGAACTGACCGCCGAAGGGGTGGTCGGCGCGGTGTTCGCCGTACTGCACACCCGCCTGCTGGCCCGTGGGCGTGAACCGTTCAGCGCGCTGCTCGGCCCGCTGATGAGCATGATCGTGCTGCCCTACCTCGGGCCGCGCGCCGCCAGCCAGGAACTGACCCGCGAGCCGCCGGCTCCCGTGCGCCGCCGTCGTCGTACCCAGCCGCGGGGCGCGCGCGACCCGCTCGAGGGCCTGGAAATGCGGCTCACGTACCGCACGGTGCGCGTGCTGACGTTCATTGGTGAGCATTCCGCGACGAGCAACCGCGCGATCGCAGAAGGCGCGGGTATCGCCGACCAGGGTCAGATCTCCAAGCTGCTGGCCAGGCTCGAGCGGCTCGAGCTGGTCCGCAACACCGGCGACGGCCAGATCAAGGGGGCATCGAACGCCTGGCACCTCACCGAGCGCGGCGCCCGCGTGGAGCGCGCCACCCGGCCCCGCTGAGTGCCAGGAGGGAGAGAGGGAGCGAGAGGGGTGCGGGAGCGACGAGGGCGGAGAAAGAGCTAGGAGGGAAGAGGGGAGGAGCGGGGGAGAGGAGAGGAGAGGCGAGGCGAGCAGAGCAAGCAAGAAGAGAGGAGATGGCGCGCGCTTTGCGCGCGCCGGGAGGGGGCGCTGACCCGCGAAAAGGCGTGACCCGCGTTTAGTCGCCACTGCGCGTCCCGCCGTTGCGCGCGCCGTCGGACAGAGGAGATGCCGTGTTCACACGTCTCCTGCTCTGGCGCGCGCTTGCCGCCCTCGCCACATTCGCCGGCGCGCTCGCCGTGCGCTGGCTGCTCGGCGGCGGCCCCGGGCGGGCGCTGCACGGCGGGGTCGCCGCGCAGCTGGGGCATCGCGCTTCGCGAGCGCGGCTTGCCCAGGTGTCCACCGCGGCGCAGCTCGCGCGTGCCCACGCACACGTGCACGCCGCCGGCGGCGGCGTGCACGCTGGTCGGGCCGTGGCGGCGCTTGCCGGTGCGCTGCTGGTGGCGTGTGGTGCTTTGCTGCTCGCCGCCCGCCATCGGGCGCGCCGGCGGCGGCGCTACGTGCGGGTGCGTGTCATGCCCTACCGCACCGACCGCACAACCCCCGAGGGCTTGGCGGCGATGTTCGAGGCGCTGCACCAACGTGTCCAGCGACGCGGCTGGCGGCGTGCGGTGCACGGCCAGCCCTCGCTTGCGCTGGAGGTGCACTGTGCCGGGGGCAATCACCCAGCACAGGCATGGCTTGCCGTCGTGTGCCCGGCCGGGATGGAGGCGATGGTGGAGGCGGCGCTGCGCGACGCCTACCCAAACTGCTCGCTCGCGGCGACCCCCGAGGCGGGCCTGGCGGCGCCGGTGGCCGTGCTGCGGCTGCGCAAGCACGCGGCGTTCATCAAGCGCGTCAAGCAGCTCGACCGTTTCGAGCTCGCCCGCGAGCCGCCGGTCGACCGGCTGATCACGACGATGGCGGCCTGCCGTGCGGGCGCGTTCGTGCAGTTCGCGCTCACACCCACACCGGCGTTTTTCGAGAGTCACGCCAAGCGCGCCTTCAAGCGCCACGAGGCCCACCTCGCGCGCGAGCGCCACGAGCACCCGATCAGGCACGACCGCTCGCTCGTCGAGGATGCGGAGCTGCGCGGCGGCCTGGAAGTCCAGCACCGGCCGCTGTTCTTCGCCGACCTGCGCGTCGCCGGCCCAACACGCGAGGTCTGCGAGCAGATCGCCTCCGAGCTGCGCGCCGAGGGCGCGGAGAACCGGCTCGTCCAGCGCGGCGGCGGCGGCGTGCGCGGTGGCGCGCGCTACCTGCGGCGGGTCGCGCGCGGGGAGGGCAACCCGTGGCCGAGCTGGCGCCGGGCGGTGCTCGCCTCCACCGAGCTGTGCGCGCTCTGGCATCTGCCCTCCGTGGAGTACGCCACCGTGCCGTTCGCTCGCAGCCCGCTGCCGCTCGCGCCTGCATCCCCGGCGATCATGCGCCCGCGCGGCGGGCGCGGCACGCTGTGCGACGCGTACGGGCCGGTCTGCATCCACCCCGAGCTGCGTCGCCTGAACACCGCCGTCCCCGGCACCGTCGAGCAGGGCAAGTCCAGCTACCTGGCCGCCACCGTCGCCGAGGACCTCCGCCGTGAGCGCTGCGCGGTGATCGTGCTCGACCCCAAGGGCGACGCCGCGGAGGCCGCCGTCAGCCTCGTCGCGTCGCAGCGCACCTGCACGCTGCTCGACTTCGCGCGTCCCACCTGCGGGTTCAACCCGCTGGCGGTGGCAGCACCCGCCGACACGATCGCCGACTACGTGGTCGGCGCTTTGAAGCATTTATTCACCGATGGGGATATCCGGGCTTCGTCCGATCGCTACCTGCGCAACGCGATCATCGCCGTGCTCGCCCACGATCGCCGTGCCAGCCTGTGGGACGCGGCGCGGCTGCTGTCCGTCGGCGAGGAGGGCTACGCCTACCGCGCCCACGTCGCCGCGCACCTGCGCCCACTGCCCGAGTTCAGCGAGATCGCCCAGTTCTTCACTGCCGAGCTCGCCGCTCAACTCGCCGACTCGCGCAGCACCACCACCGCCAAGCTCGACGCCCCCGTCAACAAGCTCGCGCGCCTGCTCAACTCGCCCTCGATCAAGCGGGTGCTGCTCAACGACTCGCTGACCGTCGACCTCGACCGCGTCATCGCCCGCCACGAGGTGCTCGTCGTCAAGGGCGCGCTCGGCGCGATGGGCGCCGGCAACACGGCTGTGCTCATGCAACTGCTGGTTGGGATGCTCGACGCCGCACTCGCCCGCCAGCAGGACCGCGTGCCCGCCGACCAGCGCGTCGCCGTCGCGCTGAAGGTCAACAAGGCGCCGCTCGTCCTCAACCACGGCTTCGCCGAGACGCTCGCACTGAAGCGCTCCGCCGGCCTGGAGACCGTCGCCTGCTGGCAGACCGACGCGCAGTGGACCGACCGTGAGATCCGCAGCCAGCTCGACGCGCTGTTCGCCCACCGCGTCTACTTCGCCACCGCGTCAGCCAGCGACGCCCGCGACGCCGCCAGCCTGATGATGGCCGACTTCGCCGACACGATCCGCCCCGAGATTCACGGCGTGTCCGCGCTCGGGCGACCCGACGCGCGCCTGCATCTGCCCAAGCACCACGCGATCGTCAGCTGGACCACCCCGCACGGCCGCCAGCCGCCGTTCCTCGCGCAGACCCTCCCATTGCACGTCAACCCTGCCCGGCTGGCCCACCACGCCACGCGCCAGGCCGCGCGCGGCGGGCGCCACCTCGACGACCTCAGCCAGCCGCACTGGCAGCGGCGCGAGGGCGAGTCCGGCGCTGCTGCCGGCGCCGGCGTCGGCGCCGTTGTTGGCGCTGGAGGTGTGGCTTCCGCAGCGGCGATCGCCGGCGGGGTCCCGGACGGCAGGGCCGTATGCAGGTCCGGCAAGGATGGCGGCGAGCGTGGGCAGACGTCCGGGCTGGCAGACCGGGGCGGTATGTCATCCGCGGGATCCGCGGGATCCGCGGGCACGCCCGCAGGCAGGCAAGCGCCGGCGAACGCCCAACCGCAGGCCGCGGCCTCACCCCCGCCGCCGGCAAAACGCGTACCTGCGCTACGCGCCGGTATGACCGACGAGCGCGCCGCGGGCGCACCGCCTGCTCCGCTCGCGCCGGCCGTCGGGGCCGAACTGCCAGCCACAGCTGCGGCGCCCGGTGCCCGTGCGTCCGTCGTGGCGCGTGGCGCGCCGGCCGCCGGCGGGGCACCGCCCACACCCGCTGCGTCCGCTCTGGAGACCGAGCTGCCGCCGACGGCTGCCCCGAGCTTCAGCGAGCTGGTGGAGCTGGACGCCGCTCGCCGCGTGCGCTGGACGGCCGCCCCGGATGCGCCGCGGCGCCTCACGCCAGACGCGCTGGACAGCGAGATCCTGGCGCTGCTCGCGGCCCTTGACCACCTGCTCACCAGCCAGATTCACCGCCGCTACAACGCGACCCGCGCGCTGACCACCACCCAACGGCGCCTCAAGCGGCTTGCCGACGCCGGCCTCCTGCGACGCCTGCAGTTTCACCGCCCCGACGGCGGCGGGGCGCCGATGTGCCACACGATCGCCCCCGCCGGGCTCGCGCTGCTGGCCGCAGGCGAACGTCGGCAAACACCCGCCCGCGCGCCAGTCACCGCGGCCGACTCACCCGTTGAGATGTCGCCCCGCGGCGCGGGCAAAACGCCACTTGACGAAGCCGCCCCGCGTGCTGCCCGCGCGACGGCGGCCCGGTCCTCGGACCGCCGCCTGCGCCAGGTCCGCCACGACGTCCACGTCGCCGGTTGGGTACTCGCGTTCGAGCGCGCGCTCGGGGCGCGCGTGCAGTTGGTCGCTCGCGAGCACACCGCGCTCTCGCCCCCCCAACGCGCGACACCGGCCGGGCGCGTCGCGATCGGCCCCGGCGACCTGCGCCTTCCCGGCGGGCGCACGCCGCACGATTTTCTGCGCACCGGCGCGGGCGGCGCCCGTGCCGAGGTCGAGCGCTTCGAGACGGTCCGTCCCGACGCGGTCCTGCGGGCCGGGTCGGTCGAGCTGCTCATCGAGTTCGACGACCGGCTCGCCATCGACGAGACTTTGCAGCCCGCGGCAGGCGACCGATCGCCTGCCCGCCCCCCCGCGGCCTCGCACGACTCGCGCGTGGGCTTTGCCGCCTCGCCCGCGGGGTTGGCCGCCTCGCGCGTGGCCCTGCCCGCCTCGCCCGCGGGGTTGGCCGCCTCGCGCACAGCGTTGCCCCCCTTGCCTGCGGTCGGGTCGGGTGCTCCCGCCGCCGCTGCC
The DNA here is from genome assembly GCA_963804675.1 of uncultured Solirubrobacterales bacterium. Lineage (GTDB taxonomy): Bacteria > Actinomycetota > Thermoleophilia > Solirubrobacterales > Solirubrobacteraceae > Palsa-744. The sequence goes on from CAWDRI010000002.1 coordinate 316,158, forward strand.
ACGCCGCTCGACTCGGCGGTCGCCAAGCTCGAGCGCTACGACCACATGCTCGCCGGGTGGTCGCTTGCCGTGCCTCGCTTCGCCCGTCGCGGCGCACCACGGCCGGCCGTCGTGTTCGTGTGCCGCCACCGTGCCCGCGCGCGCGAGTGCGCGCGACGCGCCGACCGCCTCCTGTGCGCGTCACGCGCCTACCCCGGCGAGCACCCGCACGACTGGCTGTACCCCGGGCGCACGGCGATCTTGTTCGCCGCCGAGCGCGACATCCACGAGGGGCTGCTGCTCGCCTACGGTGTGCCCGTCCTGCCACCCGCCGTTCGTGCCACGGTGGCGGCGACCGCCGCCACCGCCGCTGTCGGCGCCGGCGCCGCGGGCGCTGCGGGTGTTGCGGCTGGCGGCGCCGGCAATCCGGGGTCGCCTGGCATTGGTGTGTCGGCTGGCGGCGCCAGTGATCCGGGGTGGCCCGGCATCGGTGTGTCATCCGCCGGCGCCGGCGATCCGGCGTCGCCTGCCATCGCTGTGTCAGTCGCCGGCGCCGGCGCCCCCCTAGAGCCGTCCGCCGAGCCGCGGGCGATCCCGCTGCGCTGACCGAGCCCGGGGTCCGCGGCCCTCCGTGTTGGTGGCCCGCTGGGCGCACGCGCGGCTCTCGGCGTGAACCCAAAGCGTCGCTCTGCGGTGTCAGCGGCCCGTCAGCGGGCGAAACCACGGTCCATGGCGCGCTCACGAACGGTGTTGGCCGGTCACCGCGAGCGGCACGGTTTCACCGCGCTCGTACTCCCGGCGGGACTCCCGGACTGCGGCTTCGTCGGGGGACAGACCCATCCGAAACCAGGCCGGCGGGCGGGCTGGACTAGCGCTGGGAAGTTGCAGCGGGTCGGCGGGTGCCGCGCCGGTAGAGCAGCGCCAGCAGCGCCGCCAGCAGGCTCGCCGCGCCGAAGTAGCCGATCTCCGCGCGCAGCACCTGTTCGCCGACTAGCGGCAGCAGCATCCAGACGACGAACACACCGGCCGCGGCCAGCCAGCAGCTCGCCGCCGCGCGCGCGCGGTTGCGGGCGAGCGCGGCCTGGTTGAGCGCGCCCGCGGTGAGATGCATGCCCATCCCGAGGCCGATCAGCGCGAGGCCGACGCGGCCGTAGGAGTAGTGCTGGCCGAACAGCACGTGGCCCATCACGAACGGGCCGATCAGCAGCAGCCCGAGGCCGACGGCGCCGGCGAATGCCGCGATTGCGCGCACCGTGAGGCGGATCGCGCGGCCAAACGCCGCGTGTCCCTCCCTGGCCTCCAGGCCTGTGAGATGCGGCAGCAGCGAGGTTTGGATCGCCTGGAAGAGCTGCAGCGGCGCGCGCGCGATCAGCATCACGTTGAACACGATCCCTGCCAGCGCCTGGTCGGAGGTTGCGTAGACCGTGAGGACCGCCGCGTTCAGCAGCGTCTGCTCGGAAAGCATGATCGCTGAGACCCAAAGCGCGAAGCGCCCGCCGCGGCGCAGCGAGAGTTCGCCGTGGGCCGCGTTCTCCTGCACGCCCTCCGTGCCCGGCCCCGCGAGTGCCGCGTCGGCCTCGTCCATGGTGAACGGCGCCGGCTCGCCCGCTCGCTGGTCCAACGCCGGCTGATCGCGCTCCGGGCCCCGTAGGCCGCGTGGCGCGAGCCTCGCCGCGGCTCCGGTACCCGGGCTGCCCTCGGCAAGTGCGGCGTCACGGCGTTCGTGCCCGCGCCGTGCAAACGCCGCCGGCACGACCACCAGTGAAAGCAGCGGCGCCGCGGCGATCCCGAGCGCGATCGCCGTCTGGCCGCTGGCGATGCCCAGCGCGACGGCCAACGCGAAGCAGATCCGCGAGCTCGCCTCCATCAGCACGAGACCGCCGTAGAGCGCGAAGTACTCGTTGCCCGCGAGCCACCCACGCGCAAAATAGCTGCCGGCGTAGGCCAGCGTGCCGACGACCAACACGTCGTACAGCGCCGCGTAGTGGTCAAAAACTTCGTTCAGCAACTCCTCGCGAAAGGCCAGCGCGAGAATCAGGAAGATCAGCGCAAAGCCCGCCTGGATCGCGATCGGCACGCGCAGCGGATGCTCGGTGTGGCCGACCGCGCGGCGCTCGGCGATCGTGCGCGAGAGCAGCTGTTCGACCGGTCGGTAGATCACCGAAATCACGACGAACATCACCGACCACAGCACGTCCACGCGTTCCGCTGCGTCGGCGCTGAGAACATGGCTCGCGATCGAGAAGAACGCGAACGTCAGCAGGCCCGTCGCGGCGATCCCAACCGACAGGACGCGCGCGCCGCTCCCGTATGAGCGGGCGGGGGTGGCGGGCGTGGAGGGTGCGGGGGTGGCGGGTGTGGAGGGTGCCGGGGTGGCGGATGTGGAGGGTGCGGGGGTGGCGGATGTGGAGGGTGCCGGGGTGGCGGGTGCGGAGGGTGCGGGGGTGGCGGATGTGGAGGGTGCCGGGGTGCCGGGCAGGTTGTCGCGTGTGGCTTGCGGGGCGGCGGCGGCTGGCGGCTCGCGTGCCGAGGGCTCACGACGGGCGCTGTCCCGCGCGCCTCTACGGTCAGACGTGGACAAGCAGCATCGTCCACGGGAACGGCGAGCGGGTCTCCACGACCGTCCCGTAGCGGCCGAGCAGCGACACGAACGCCCGCTTGGACCAGTGGTTGAGGTGGCCCGGGGTGTTGCCCAGCTCGCGCACATACGCGCCGCGGGCCAGGTTCATCGCGCGCCACACCGGTTCGCGCGGTACCGACACCAGCAGGTGGCGCCCGGCCACCCGTGCCATCTCGCTGAGCGTGTGCTGCGGGTCGGGCACGTGCTCGAGCACCTCGATCGCGCAGGCCAGATCGAACTCGTGGTCGGCGAACGGGAGCTTCTCGGCCCGCGTCACGATGTACTGAAGGTTCGGCGCCCGATGCTGCGCCCAACCGGCCTGGATCGACTCCTCCGCCAGGTCGATCCCCACCACACGTCTATCGGGCAGCTGCCTGGCCCAGCGCTGCACAAGCACCCCCTCGCCGCAGCCCACGTCAAGCAGCGACTTTGGGTCTGCGCGGGCGAACAACTCGTCAAGCGCGCCCTCGAATCCGGCCATCATGCGCCGCACCAGCGGGTTGCCCGAGCCGTACTTGTCGTACGTGTTGCCCGTGACCACCCCCTCGGGCGACAGCGTGACCGTGCCGGGGCTCACGCCTCGATCGCCTCGCGCTCGGCCGCCGGCCGCGCGTCGCCCGGCTCGTGGTGCGCGGTCGCGAGATGTGAGGGTGGGACTCCAATCTCCAGCTCGATCCTGCGCACCCGCTCAAACGTGCGCTGGCTCAGCACCCGCTGGGCCGCCAGCAGGTCGCCGATCACCCCCAGCGCCCACAGCACAATTGCCGCGATGAACAGCACCGCGCCAAGAATCAACGACTGCACGTGGCCCTTGCCGCTGCCTTCGGCGTAGGCCACGACGAAACGGATCCACACGCCGAGCGCGGCGATCCCGATCAATCCCGCCAAACTCCAGAAGATCCGTAGCGGCTCGTACTGGGCGTAGATGCGAAAGATCGACACCGCATTACGCCTCACGTATGCGCCCATCGACGGGAACAGCCGCGACTCCCGTGTCTTCGGGTTCGTGCGGACCGGCACGTGCTCGACGGCGACCAGCAGCTTGCCCGCCTGGATGATCGTCTCCAGCGTATACGTGAATTTCGAGACCACCTGTACCTGTAGCGCCGCCTCGCGGTTGTACGCCCTGAAACCCGACGTCGTGTCCGGAATAGTCGTCGAGGAGGCCTGGCGCACCACCCACGAGCCGAGCCTTTGCAGCACCTTCTTCAGCGGCGAGAAATGCTCGATCTGCGTCACCTCCCGGTCGCCGACCACCATGTCCGCTCGGCCTTCGATAATCGGGCGCACCAACCGCACGATGTCCGCGCCGCAGTACTGGTTGTCGGCGTCCGTGTTGACAATCACATCGGCCCCCAGCTTCAGGCACGTATCCAGACCCGCCTGGAAGGCGCTCGCCAAACCCTTGTGGTTGGTCAGCGCGACGACATGGTCCACGCCGTGCCGCCGCGCAACCGCGATCGTCTCGTCGCCCGACCCGTCGTCAACGATCAGCCACTGCACCGTGTCGAACCCCGCGACCTCCCTCGGCAGCTCCGACAGCGTCAGCGGCAGCGTCTGCGCCTCATCCCAACACGGGATCTGGATTATCAACTTCACCGCCCCAAAGCCTATCCCGTCGCCCCGCGGGGGCTCGGGGTGGGGGTGGCGTTGCGGCGATCGGCACAACGCGTCGGGGGAGGGTTGCGGCGGGGTCCGTGGCGGATCCGTGCGGCAGGCCGGCGGTGCTGGTGGCCGCGGGGAACGGCCGGTCAAGCGGGAGTGGTGGGCGCCGTGGTGGGCGGTGCCCTTCGCGGCCGCGCACGCGTGCGCGGCCGCGAATCGCAGCCAAAACGAAACGACCGCCGACACCGCTTCTCGCCGGGGTCGAACACATCCGCAACAGTGCCAATCGCGCGTACGCACGATTGCGGGCCCGTGCCGCAGCGAAGATCGTCGCGGGTGCCGCGGTTAGGCTCTAGCTCACGATGGACGGCGCCACCCTCTCACCGCCCCCAGCTCGCTCCACGCCTGCCGCCGGCCTGCCTGCCGCGCGCGGTTCGGCGTGGGGGCGCACGCGCTGGGAGCGGCCTGCCCTCGCACTGCTATGCCTGCTCGCCCTCGCCGGCTACTTCGCCTTCCCCACCTACCCGACCTACGACTCCTTCTACGCGCTGCTCTGGGGCCGCGACCTCCTACACCTGCAGCTCCCCGACTTCAGCGTCTACCGCGGCCCCACCGAGCACCCCCTCGCGATCGCCTTCGGCGCGTTCTGCTCGCTCTTCGGGCAGGGCGGCGCGCGGCTGATGGTGCTCGGCTCGATCGGCTCCTTCGTTGCGCTGACCGCCGGCATCTACCGCCTCACCCAGCTCTGTTTCGGCACGCTCGTCGCCGTCCTTGCCGCCCTTCTGATGCTCACCCGCCTGTTCGACGCCAACCTCGCCGCCCAGGGCTATCTCGACCTCACCTACGTCGCGCTGATCGTCTGGGCCACCGTGCTTGAGGTGCAGCGCTCGCGGCGCGGCACCCCCGTGTTCGTGCTCCTCGCCGCCGCCGGCCTCTTGCGGCCCGACGCCTGGGTGCTCGCCGGCGTCTACTGGCTGTGGTGCGCGTGGCCCGTGCTGGGGTTTGGGGGGAAAGGGGCGCCTGGCGGGCGGCGCGACGGGAAGGCGCAGCGCGGCGACGGGGCGAGTGGGGCGGGTGTGGCTCCTGTCGGGTCAGGGGGTGCCCGTGCCGGGGGCGCCGGCACGGGCGTTGACGTGCCCTCGCTGCGGCGGCTGCTCGGCTACGCGGCGCTCGTCGTGCTCGCGCCCCTGATCTGGGTTCTGCTCGACACGCTCGTCACCGGCGACCCGCTCTACTCGCTGCACTCCACCGCCGTCCTCGCCGCCGAACTCGAACGCACCCAGGGCTTCTCCGCGGTCCTCTCCTCCACCTGGCGCTACCTCGTGCGCATCGACAAGCTGCCCGTCGTCGTCGGCGGCATCGCCGGGGTCCTGCTCGCCGCCTACCTCACCCCGCGCCGCGCGCGCGTCCCCCTGGCGATGCTCGCCCTCCTGCTCTTCCTCTACATCGCCGAGGGCGCCGGCGGGGCCTCGGTCATCGACCGCTACCTGATGGGCTCCGCCGCCCTGCTCCTGCCCTTCTGCGCGCTGGCGATCGGCGGCTGGTCGCTGCTCGAGCGCGGCTCGCGGCTGCGCGCCGCATGGATGGCCGCCGGTGCCGTGCTCGTGCTCTACGGGGCGCTCGCCGCGCTCTCGGTGACCTCCCTGACCAGCGCGCGCACCACCCTCGCCTATCACGACGACTTCCACAACGGCCTGTCCGCCGCTCTGCACGCTCCCGCCGTCCGTGCCGAACTGGCTCGCTGCCCGCTGCTCTCCCTGCCCGACAACAAGCTGATCCCCGACGCCCGCTGGATCCTGGGCGCCGCCAACCAGCACGACATCCTCGCGCGCAGCGAGGCCCGCGCCGACGCCGACGCCGGCGATCCCCTCTTGCATGAACGCATCGCGCGTGCCAGCGTCGCCGTCTACCCGCTCGGCGCCGCCGTCTTTCAGGAGGCGATCGTCGATGTCGGCGACGACCCCCGCGACCAGGTGCCGCTCCCCGGCTTTCGCCGCATCTACACCAGCCACTACTACGCCGTCTATGGCAACTGCTGAAGACCCCACCACACGCGCGGTCGAGTTGGAGGGAGACGAGCGGCACGAGCGGCCCGCGGAAACGGACGCGAGCGGTGGAGCGTTGTTGCAGCCGGCCGCTGGTGGGGGGCTGCCGGGGGGTCCGGGTGTGGAGCGGCCGGCGGCTGTTGGGGGGCTGCCGGCTGGTGCGGGTGTGGAGCAGCCGGCCGCTGGTGGGGGGCTGCCGGGGGGTCCGGGTGTGAAGCGGCCGGCGGCTGGAGGGGAGCAACCGGCTGGTGCCGCGATTGCCGCTCCTCGCGACGTCCCCCCGCATCCGCCCCTGCTCGGGCGGCGCGCGGCCTGGGTAGGACTCGGGCTCGTGCTCGCTCTCGGGCTCGGCCTGCGGCTCTGGGGGATCCGCCAGGGGCTTCCCTACTCCTACAACTCCGACGAGGACGCCCACTTCGTACCCCACGCCATCGGCATCTTCTCCCTCGGCGCCAACCCGCACTACTTTGCCAACCCCCCCGCCTACACCTACCTGCTCTACCTCGTCTTCGCGCTCTCGTTCGGCGGGGCGCACGGCGTCTTCCACACCTTCGCCACCGACCCCACCGCCGTCTTCACCCTAGCCCGCGTCGTCGCCGCCCTGCTCGGCACGCTCGCCCTCTACCTGCTCTACCTCGCCGGCGCGCGCCTCTTCGATCGGGCCACCGCCCTGCTCGCCGTCGCGATCGGAGCCGTCGCCTTCCTACCCGTCTTCTACGCCCACCTCGCCCTCAACGACGTCCCCACCCTCGCTCCCCTGACCCTCTCGCTCCTCGGCTCCGCGCGCATCCTGCGGGGCGGGCGCTCCGGGTCCTACCTCCTTGCCGGGCTCGGCCTCGGCCTCGGCTGCGCGACCAAGTACACGGCCGGCATCGTGCTTTTGCCCCTCCTCGCCGCTGCCGCCGCCCAATACCTCGACGAACCGCGCGCCGGCCCCCGCATACTCGGACGCCTCGTGCTCGCCGGCGCCACCGCGCTGCTGGCCTTCCTCCTCGCCAACCCCTACTCGCTCCTTGACTTCCACAGCTTCGAGCGCGGCCTCGCGCACCAGTCCTCCGTCTCCGGCGAAGCCCAGGGCAAGCTCGGCGCCCCGCACGAGTCCGGCATCCGCTACTACCTCTGGTCCCTCACCTGGGGCCTCGGCTGGATCCCCGCCATAGCCGCCCTCGGCGGGGCCCTCACCGTCTGGTTTCGCGAGCGCGCCCTGGGATGGCTGCTCGTCCCTGCGCCGCTGCTCTACCTCGCCTTCATGGGCACCCAGCACCGCTACTTCGGGCGCTGGCTGCTGCCGATCTTCCCCCTGCTCTGCCTCCTCGCCGCGTTCTTCGCCTTGCGCTGCGCCACCCTCCTTGCCGCGGGCCTCGCCCAGGCCTTCTCGCGACGCGGGACAGGACGTCCCGCGCCGTCCCCCGCGTGCGGCGGCCCCGCTGCGCGGATGCGCACCAAAGCACCCCCTCCACGCACCCTCACGCTCCTCTGCTCTCTGCTCCTCGCCCTCGTCCTGTGCGCCCAGGGCGCCGTCCACTCGATTCACTCCGGCCTCGTCCTCTCGCGCGCGGACACGCGCAACCTCACCCGCGCCTGGCTGCTCGCGCACGTCCCCGCCGGCGCGCGCGTCGTGATCGATCCCTCCGTGCCGGCAGAGTGGGCGCAGGACGTCGGCCGCCCCACGCTCTCGACTCCGGGCGGCGACCGCTGGATCCCCTACAGCGACCTCGTCTCGCTGATCGACTCAGCCGGGCGTGTCCACCCCGATCAGCACATAGTCGTCGGCATCGAGAACTACGAGCGCACCCTCAGCCCCGCGCTCATTCCCTGGTACGAGCACAACGACTTCTGCTGGGTCGTCAGCGGCTTCGCCGAGTCCGGCCGCGCGTTTGCCGACCCTGCCGCGGTCCCGCTCGCGCTCGCCTACTACCACGCGCTCGCGCGGGCCGGGCGCGTCCTCTACAGCATCTCGCCCTACAGTCCGCGCGCGCACCCCATCGCCTTCAACTTCGACTGGACCTTCGACTACTACCCCCTCGCCTACACCCGGCCCGGGCCCGCGATAACCGTCTACCGTCTAAACGGCGGCCGCTGTGCGTAGCCGGCCCGGGCCGGCGAGGTGGGTGTCTGACCGGGCGTTGTCGGGTAGTGCGCGAGAGGGGAAGGTGCGCGCAAGGCGTCGCTCAGGCTTGCGCCATACACGCGCCAGATATCCTGAGCATCCGAGATGACCGCTCCCGCCGCTCCCGCCACCACCGCCACCGACGAGCGCCACCTCGCGCGCGCGATCGAGCTCGCCGGGCGCGGCCTTGGCGCGGTCAAGCCCAACCCCGCCGTCGGCGCGGTCGTGGCCCGCGAGGACGTCGTGCTCGGCGAGGGCTGGCACGAACGCTTCGGTGCCGCGCACGCCGAGGTCAACGCGATCGAGGCCTGCGGCCTGGCCGACCTCGCCGACGCCACCCTCTACATCTCCCTCGAACCCTGCTGCCACGAGGGCAAGACCCCGCCCTGCACCGACGCCATCATCCAAGCCGGCGTCCGTCGCGTCGTCGTCGGCTCCGACGACCCCACCGAGAAGGCCTCCGGCCGCAGCCTCGGCATCCTGCGCGACGAAGGCATCGAGGTGATCCTCGCCGAAGGCCCCCTCGCCACCCGCGCGCGCCTGCTCAACCAGGCCTTCCGCAAGCACGCCCGCGTCGGGCGGCCCTGGGTCCTCTTCAAGTCCGCCATGACCCTCGACGGCAAGGTCGCGACCCACGCCGGCGACTCCCAATGGATCAGCGGCGAGGACAGCCGCGATCTCGCGCACTGCTGGCGCGCCACCGTCGACGCCGTCGTCGTCGGCATCGGCACCGCCCTCGCCGACGACCCCCAACTGACCGCCCGCCCATCCGGTACGCCCGCCGAGCCCGCCCAGCAGCCCCGGCGCGTCGTCTTCGACTCGCTCGCGCGCCTGCCGCCCAGCTCGCAACTCGTCTCTGCCGCCCCCGACATCCCCCTCACCCTCGTCGTCTCCCGCGCCGCCGCGCGCTCGGACGTCAACGCCCTGGAGGCCGCCGGCGCGCAGGTGATCGTCGCCACCGGCGAAAACGAGCCAGCCCGCGTCCGCTCCGCCCTAGACGCGCTCGGTGCCCTAGGCGTCGCCTCCGTCCTGCTAGAGGGCGGCCCCCACCTCGCCGGGGCCTTCCTCGACGCCGGCGAGATCGACGAACTGCGCCTCTTCCTCGCGCCGCTCCTACTCGGCGGGCGCTCCGCGCGCGATCCCCTCGAGGGCGAAGGCGTCGAGCGCATCTCCGACGCCCTCCGTGCCCTGACCTTCGAATGCGACCGCGTCGGCGCCGACCTCCTCGTGTCCGCCCGCCTGCGCGAGTGGTGAGTTGTTCACCGGCCTGATTGCCTCCATCGGGCGCGTCGAGGCGATCGCCGCGGGCGGCGACGGGGCGACGCTCTGTGTTTCGACGCCCCTTGCCGCCGAGCTTGCCGTTGGCGACTCCGTAGCCGTCGAGGGTGTTTGTTTGACGGCCATTCGCGCGCGCGAGGATGGCTGCTTTGAAGCCGAGGCGATCCATGAGACCCTGCGGCGCTCCACCCTCGGCTCGCTCACCGTCGGCGATCCCGTCAACCTCGAGCTCGCCCTGCGTGCCGACGCGCGCCTGGGCGGGCACGTCGTGCAGGGGCACGTCAACGGCGTTGCGACCGTCGCCGCTGTCCGTGAGGAGGGGTTCTCGCGCGTCCTCGCGCTCGACCTGCCCACCGAGCTGCTGCCGCTCGTCGTCGAGAAGGGCTCCATCGCCCTGGCCGGCGTCTCCCTGACCGTCTCCGCCCTACGGCCCACCGGCATCGAGGTCTCGCTGATCCCCGAGACCCTCGCCCGCACCACCCTCGGGCGGCTCGCCGCCGGCGACCGCCTCAACGTCGAGGCCGACATCCTCGCCAAGCACGTGCAGCGGCTGCTCGGCGCGCGGCCGGCCTCGCGCTGAGCGCCAAGCCCGTCACGCGGCTGCTCGGCGCGCGGCCGGCCTTGCGCTGAGCGTCAACCGCGTTGCGCGGCTGCCCGGCGCGCCTACGCAAAAGGCACCAAAGCCGGTACTCAACGTGACATCGGCATCGAAGGGCGCAGCGTCTGGGCTTCAGGGTGTGGAGACGCTCTGCTCGAATTCGTCGAGGAGCGTGAGCAGCTCGCCGCACTCCCAGACACGGCCCCATTTGCGCTCGCCGAGTCTTTGCAGGACGCCGGCCTGCTCGAGTTGGGCGATGGCGTTGCCGACGGCGACGTGTGACTTTCCGGTGAGCTGCTGGGCGGCGGGCACGTCGATGATGGGTTGGGCGGGTAGGACGGCGACGAGCTGGCGCACGGTTGCGTCGCGGCGGGGTTCTCCGAGGCGCTGCAGCCATTCGGCTTGGCCCGCTTGGATCGTCTCTGCGAGTCGCTCGGCCGCGCCCGCGGCGCGCGTGGTGGCGTGCGCGAAGAGCGCGCACCAGCGGTCGATGTCGCCTGCGCTGTAGGCGCCGAGGCCGGCGACGTAGCTCTTGGGCTGGCTTGCGAGTATGAGGCTGATGGGGGGATGAAGCTGGCGATCTCGCCGCGGCGGCGCAGGATCGTGTAGATCAGCGCGCGTCCGGTGCGCCCGTTGCCGTCTGCGAATGGGTGGATGTTCTCGAACTGCGCGTGTGTGCGATCGCAGCCTGCGCGACGGCCGCGATGTCGGTTCGTGCCGCGAATCGGCATAGGTCCTCCAGCAGCCCGGGGACCTGTTCGTGCGGAGGGCCTGCATAGACGGCGCCGATCGAGTGATAGTCGTTGCCGCCGATCCAGCTCTGCGCGGTGCGGGTGAGACCCGCGATCTCGCGGTCCTCGGTGAAGCGCAGCAGCGCGCGGTGGATGTCCTGCACGTCGCCGGCCCCAAGCGGCTCGGTCGAGGCGCCCAGCTCGATCGCGCGCTCCATCGCTTCGACGTTGCCGAGCACCTCGGCGGCACGGTTATCGCCCCACCCGTGGCCGCTGCCGGCGCGCGCGTACGCGGCGCGCGCGAGTCTCTTGTGGGAGATCCGCACGCTCTCGATCCGTGAGGAGGCGGTGCTCTCGGAGCGCAGCAGGTTGCGTGCGAGTGCCGCCAGCGATGTCAGTCGCGGGCGTGTCTCGCCGAGATGTCCGAGCGCCTTCGTCGCCTCGGCGACTGCCGCGACGGTCTCCCCGCCGAGCGCGAACTGTCGTGCGGCGATCGGGTCGGGAATGAAGACCTCGTAGAAGCCGCCGCGCCGGCCCCCGTGCGGAGCGGTCTGATCCGCAGGCCAGAAGCGCTTCTCGCGATGCCCGAGCGGCCGCGGCCCGTCGTCGGTGATCTTGCTCGTCACACAGCGGTTCCTTTCGGAGTTGGAGCTGCTTTGTAAGGATAGATGACGATCCTTACAAGGTGGCTTATCGGCCGTAGGGATCGAGACGCTGCGCCGGGCGGCTATGCAAAACACCTTCTAAAAGACCCTATGTTTTTGGAATGCCTCGGCCAAAAGACCCTCTGTTTTTGGAAAGAGGCGCTAAGAACTTCGCAGGGCGCCGCGGTGTCAACACCGAGATCTCCTGAACCTCCTCGCGCGCATCGCGGATGGGATCTCGAGCCCGTTGAACGCGAGCGCGATCGGCCAGGACGTGAGTCTCGGAAGCAACCACACCGTCAACGACCGCATCAACGATCTCGCGTGCGCGTTCCAGACCTGGCGCTGCCACCGCTCCGACGGACACGGGCGGCCCAACACCGGCGCCCAGCGCAAGGTGTATTCCGTCGATCCGCTGATCGCGCGGCTCGCCAGCCGGCGTCACGCCGCCTACCCGCCACCGGACGTCACGAAGCTCAGCGAGCAGCAGATCGGTCTGGCGCTGGCGCTCGCGGTCGTGGACGGCCGCGCGGACCGCTTCGTCGCCGGCGACGCGGTGATGTACGAGCGCACTGCGACCGGCAGGGAGATCGACTTCGTCGGGGGAGTATCGGGTTCCGATCGAGAGCAAGTACGTGGAGCGCAACTGGAAAAGCCAAGCGCGCACGATCGGCGCCGCCCACGGTAGCGGGATCCTCGCGACGCGCAATCTGCTCGACACCGACGGCGAGGTCTGGGCCGTGCCCGCCGGCATCCTGGCCTGGCTGCTGGGAACCTGAGCGGCGAGACACTGCGCCTGGCCGCGGACGGTTGGGCTCGGTGAGCGCGGCGTCTGCGCCGTTCAGGGCGCCGCGCCGCCGGGTCGAGCGTCATCGGGAGCCACCGCGACCCCTCGGCTGACGAGGTCTTTGAGGTCTGTGCTGACGAGTGTCCAGCCATGGCGGCGCGCGACGGCCACGTATGCGGCGTCGAAGAGCGGCACGCTCAGCGCGATTCGCGATCTTCGCGCAGCAGCTGCGTTGCGTTGCCGCCGAGGCGCACCGGCTCGCCGAGCAGTTCCTCGACCTGCCTGCGACGCTGCTGACTCTCTCGTGCGAGCTCCCGCTCGGCGAGGCGTCGCAAGCAGTCGCTGCGCGTCGCGTGCTCCGCGCTGACCTGCGCATCGATGCGGGCGAGTAGCTCGTCGGGCATCGAGATCATCACCTCGCCACACCGGCGAGTATAGCCGGTATAGACGGTATAGCCGTGGTTGGTGTCGGTTGGCTCATCCCCTCGTCCTGGTCGAGAGGAACCTTGGTGTCCCAGCCGCGCGCGATGCTCGTGGTGGTGTAGCGATCACGCTATCTGGCGAGGTTCGATGCGCTGGGCCGGCGTCTGACGGTTAGCTACACGCTGTGTCTGCCGCTGCGGATCCAGTGCCCTAGCAGTGGGTCCACGACGCGGTACCCGGATGGCGAGCGCCGATCCTCGACGAGTTCGCCCGTGTCGAGCAGGGAATGGATCGCGTGCTCCATACCTCCACCGCGCGACCCGCCGACGCGGCGCTGGGTGGCTCTCGCATAGGGTTGCTGGCCACCCGCGATCGCCAACAGCGCCCGGCGCTCGCCGGTATTCAACGCACTCCAAGCAGCGCGCAACTCCTCGGCGGCCTCGCGCTCGAGCACGCGCAGGAGTGTGTTCGTCCATGTCTGCCCGGACGCCTCGCCGCGCACCGGTGTTTCCTCCCAGAGGAAGTGAGCGAGCAGCATCGAGCGCTGCGGGTGTCCCGCCGCGAGCTCCAGCAGTGGCGCGAGGGCTTCTCCGGTGCGCTTGCCGCTTTCCTCGAAGCGTGTGGCGATGAACGCCGCAACGTCACCCTGATCGAGGGCGGGCAGGTCGATCTGCCGCGCCTGCGCATAGAACGCGCGCCGTTTGTCGGTGAACAGCTCACGCATCATGCCGACATGCGACCCGGCAAAGACATAGCTGGCGGCGTCGCCGTGACGCTCGATCTCGCTGCGGATCACGGCGTCGATGCGCGCGTCGGCGGTCAGCGCGTCCTGGAACTCGTCGAACGCGACGAGGCAGCGCCTGCCGTACTTCTCGAACAGCCGCCGCGGCAGCGCGAGGCGCTCGAGCAGCGGCTGCTGCGCGCGCGCATCGAAGCCGATCTCGGCGCTCGCGGGAAGCGGACCTCCACCGAGCCGCAGCGTGGCTCGCACCCCGTCGAACCACCGCGCCAGCGAGCCGCGCAGTTGCTCGGCGTACGCGACCTCGATCCGCTCGGCGATGTCCGTCGCGGTCACGACACCGAAGAAGTTGACGTAGACCGGGACCATCCCGAGATCCTCAGACCTGGCTTGCGCGGCGTGCAGCAGCGAGCTCTTGCCATAACGGCGCGGGGCGACCAGGCGGCTGTTATGAGCACCGTCGGCCAGCTCGAGCAGCTGGGTCAGCTCGCGTGTCCGGTCGATCATGTCCCGCGGGCCGACCGGGCTGCTGTATTTGAATGGGTTGGTCATGGCTCTGGATTATAGAGCCATCTGGCTCTAGGTTGTAGAGCTGGTTGGCTCTGGGTTTTGGAGCCAGCCTCGGCGGGCATCGCCGCTCTCGTGCGGCGCGGTCATAGGCGGCTCGACGTGGTGGTTTGCCCGTCAGCTGTCCCGAGGCGATCGATGAACCCCCATCCCACCCAGAAATCTAATTGGAGCTTATGGTGTAACATCCAATAAGGACATTCCATGTCGAAGCTTTTGAAGCGCCACTGGCGAAGCGCCGCGGGCACCGGATTGTCGCGTCGAGACGGTCGCTCCTGCGATTACGCCGCCTACCTGCCCGATCCCCTGACCGGCCGTGCAGTCGTGCTCGCCGGTGACGTCGCCGCCGATGTCGCCGACGCCGAAGCCGCGATCCTCCGGCTCAATGCGCAAGCCACGGCGCTCGTCGATACCGAGGCGCTCGCGCGGATTCTGCTGCGCGCCGAGTCCGTGGCCTCCTCTCGCATCGAGGGCCTGGAGATCGGCCCGCGGCGGCTCCTGCGCGCCGAGGCCGTCCGTTCGATACCGGGGCCCTCGCCCGACCTGACGGCGACGGAGGTGCTGGGCAATATCGACGCGATGCTCCACGGCGTCGAGCGCATCGGGTACGGAGACGAAATCCGAGTCGATCTGCTCTTGGAGATCCACCGGCACCTACTCACCGGCACCCGCCTCGAGCCGCACGCCGGCAGCTTCAGAGGGGTTCAGAACTGGATCGGCGGCAGCGACTACAACCCGTGTGCCGCCGCATATGTTCCACCGCCGCCCGAGCGCGTCGCCGACCTCATGGACGATCTATGCGCCTTCTGCAACACCGACGATCTGCCCGCGGTAGCGCAGGCCGCGATTGCCCACGCGCAGTTCGAGACCATCCATCCCTTCGTCAACGGCAACGGTCGCGCCGGTCGCGCGCTCATCCACCTCGTGCTGCGTCGCAGAGGGCTCGCGCCCCGCATCCTGCCACCGGTGTCGCTCGTGCTCGCCACCTCCGCGCGGGACTACGTCAACGGGCTCACCGGGTACCGCTATGTCGGGTCGCCGGGCTCCGCCCAGGCGACCGAAGGCATCAACAGCTGGATTGCGAGCTTCGCCGGCGCCTGTACTCGCTCGGTCGCCGACGCCACAGCATTCGAGTCGCGTGCCGCCAGCCTGCAGACTCGGTGGCGCGAGCGCGTCGGCCGGGTACGCGCCAACTCGGCGACCGACCTGTTGCTTCGCCGCCTCCCCGGAGCGCCGGTACTCACCGCAGAGAGCGCGGCGAGCCTGCTCGGGCGCACGTTCAAGCCCGCCGACGCCGCCATCCAGCGCCTCGTCCAGGCCGGTGTCCTCTGTCAGATCACCATCGGCCGCCGCAATCGCGCCTACGAAGCGCCAGAGATCATCGAGGCCTTCGCGGATCTTGAGCGCCAGCTCGCAAGCCCCGCAGGCGACACTCGCGCATCGCCGCCCGCTCGCCCGGTGCCTTATCGGCGCGCCATGTAGAGCACGCCTGAGAAGGTGCCGTCCCGCATGAAGTACAGAAGGCGTCGTCCCGCACGAAGTACCCTAGGAGGACAATGGCGCCCACCAACCCCACTCCGCTCTCCTCCCCGCAGACCCCCACAGCCACCCCCTTCGCGACGATCGAGGAGGCGCTCGAGGAGATCCGCGCCGGGCGCATGGTCGTCGTCTGCGACGACGAGCACCGCGAGAACGAGGGCGACCTGACGCTCGCCGCCCAGTTTGCGACCCCCGAGGCGATCAACTTCATGGCCAAGGAGGGGCGCGGCCTGATCTGCCTCGCCCTGACGCCCGAGCGCTGCGACGAGCTCGGCCTGGAGCTGATGGCCGCCAAGAACGAATCCTCGTTCGAGACCCCGTTCACCGTCTCGATCGAGGCGCGCGAGGGCGTCACCACCGGGATCTCCGCGCACGACCGCGCGCGCACCATCCAGGTCGCCGTCGACCCCGGCGCGCACCCTCGCGACCTCGTCCAGCCCGGGCACATCTTCCCGCTGAAGGCCCGCGCCGGCGGCGTGCTGGAGCGCACCGGGCAGACCGAGGCGGCAGTCAACCTTGCGCGCCTGGCCGGCCTGAACCCCGCCGGGGTGATCTGCGAGGTGATGAACGACGACGGCACGATGGCGCGCGTCGGCGACCTCGCCGGCTACTGCGCCCGGCACAACCTGAAGATGATCACGATCGCCGACCTGATCGCCTACCGCCGCCGCCACGACAAGCTCGTCGAACGCGTCACCGCCGCGCGCCTGCCCACCGCCTTCGGCGAGTTCGAGGTCGTCGGCTACCGCTCCCTCGTCGACGACAAGCACCACGTCGCGCTCGTCAAGGGCGAGGTCGAGGGCATGGAGGACGTGCTCGTGCGCGTGCACTCCGAGTGCCTCACCGGCGACGTCTTCCACTCCCTGCGTTGCGACTGCGGCGAGCAGCTGGAGTCCGCCCTGGCGATGATCGAGGCCGAGGGGCAGGGTGTGCTGCTCTACCTCGCCCAGGAGGGCCGCGGCATCGGGCTGCTCAACAAGCTCAAGGCCTACCGCCTGCAGGAGGAGGGCCTTGACACCGTCGAGGCCAACCTGCAGCTGGGCCTGCCCGCCGACCTGCGCGACTACGGCATCGGCGCCCAAATCCTCGTCAACCTCGGGCTCTCCTCGATCCGGATCTTGACGAACAACCCCAAGAAGATCCGCGGCCTCGAGGGCTACGGCCTCTCCGTCACCGCCCAAATCCCGATCGAGCACGCCCCCAACCCCCACAACGAGGCCTACATGCGTACCAAGGCCCACCGCATGGGCCACACCCTGCACCACCAGGGGCTCAACCTCGACGCCGAGATGCTGCAGGGGGAGCACAGGCAGGATCGCAAACAGGGCCAGGATCGCGCGGGGGAGCAAGAGCGCCAGCGGGAGCACGGCGACTCATGAGCGCCCGAGAGACGCGCTGATCCTTGCCACGGCCGATCTCCAGCCGGAGATCGAGACGGTCCTCTGCGCCGACGGCGACTGGCCGAAGGTCGACGGGCTCAGTTGCGAGGTGGAGCTAGGCCAAACATCGACTTAGGCTATGTGCTAAATTAAGGGGACAGGCTTAATTTAGTCAATGAGCTAACGGTCTATGAGTCCGCTCGAATTCAAGAATCCCTACCGGCCCGGCGCAGGACATATGCCGCCGCATCTCGCGGGCCGCCGGCGCGAGTACGCCGAGTTCGATCGGCTCCTCGAGCAGGAGGAGATCTTGGAGAACATGGTCCTGACGGGACTCCGCGGCGTCGGCAAGACCGTGCTCCTGGAGACCTTCAAGCCGCGCGCAATGCAGCACGGATGGCTGTGGACCACCGCTGATCTATCCGAGTCCGCGAGCATCAGCGAGACCGCGCTCGCACAGCGCATCCTGGCTGACCTCGCGCTGCTCACCACCTCCATCACGGTGCCCGAGCGCCAGCCGCGTAGCCCAACCGGCTTCGCGATGCCCGGCGAGCCGCGTCGGGTGCCGCTGTCGCACGAGGTCCTCGCCTCCATCTACAGCGGCACGCCCGGACTGACCTCCGACAAGATCAAGGCGACGCTCGAGTTCGCCTGGCGCCACCTTCGCCAGCAAGGTCCGCACAAGGTGATCTTCGCCTACGACGAGGCTCAGAACCTCTCCGATCATGCCGAGAAGGAGCAGTTCCCGCTGTCGGTGCTGCTCGACGTCTTCCAGTCGATTCAAAAGAAGGGCATCCCGTTCATGCTGGTCCTCGCCGGCCTGCCGACGCTCTTTTCCAAGCTCGTCGACGCACGGACCTACTCGGAGCGCATGTTCCGCGTTGTGACCCTGACCAAGCTCAACGACGACGAGAGCCGCGAGGCGATTCTCAAGCCGATCGACCTCGCCGACTGCCCGATCAAGTTCTCGCCGGACTCCGTCGAGACGATCTGCCACGAGTCCGCCGGCTATCCCTACTTCATCCAGTTCATATGTCGCGAGGTGTTCGACGTCTTCATCCAGCAACACGCGAACGGCGACCCGACGATCGGCGTGCCCGTCAACGCCATCCAGCGCAAGCTCGACAGCGACTTCTTTGCCGGACGCTGGGCGAAGATCACCGACCGCCAACGCGACCTGCTCTGGGCGATCGCCAACCTCGAGCGCCCCGACGAGGAATTCACGATCCAGGAACTCGTCGAGCAGGGCAGGAAGCTCCTCGCCAAGACCTTCTCGCCCAGCCACGCCAACCAGATGCTCGCCACCCTCGCCGGGCGCGGCATGATCTACAAGAACCGGCTGGGCAGGTACTCGTTCGCCGTGCCGCTGCTAGGACGCTTCATCCTCAGGACCTATGAGCCCTCCGCCGAACTCGAGCAGCATGTCTAACGCGCTCGGATCGACAAGCGCCCCCCGCTACGCGATCGTCATCGCCCGCTTCTACGAGGAGCTCGCCGAGCGCCTCCTGCAGGGCGCCCAGGCCGCCTTCGCCGACGCCGGCGAGCTGGAGGTCAACGTCTTCGACGTCCCCGGCGCCTTCGAGCTGCCGCTCGCCGCCGCCTACGCCGCCCGCTGCGGGCGCTACGCCGGCGTCGCCTGCCTCGGCGCCGTGATCCGCGGCGAGACCGACCACTACGACTTCGTCTGCGCCGAGAGCGCCCGCGGCATCATGCGCGTCCAGCTCGACACCGGTGTGCCCGCTGCCTTTGGCGTGCTCACCTGCGCGACGCTCGAGCAGGCCCTCGCGCGCTCGGGGGGCGGCAAGCGCGACCAGGGGCGTCACGCCGCCGAGGCCGTCCTGCGCATGGCCTCGCTGCGACGCGAGCTCGAGCGCGGCCCGTAGCGGCTGCAGGGTGCGTCGGAGAGGCGTTGCGTGAGGGGTTGAGAGGGGGGCTCTGCGGGTTTATTGGGAGGGTGTTGGGCAGGGGAGGTCCACGGGGGTCGAGCGGGGTGTTGGGAGGGAGGCCGGGGAGGGGCTGAGCCCGGGGGGCTGGGGGGCTCTGGGGAGGGGCGGAGGGGGTGTTGGACTGGGGAGGTCGGGGAGGGGCTGAGCCCGGGAGGCTGGGGAGGGGCTGAGGGGGTGTTGGACTGGGGAGGTCGGGGAGGGGCTGAGGGGGTGTTGGACTGGGGAGGTCGGGGAGGGGCTGAGGGGGTGTTGGACTGGGGAGGTCGGGGAGGGGCTGAGGGGGTGTTGGACTGGGGAGGTCGGGGAGGGGCTGAGAGGGCGTTGGGCAGAGGGGTGGGGAGAGGGGTGGGGAGACGTTCTTTTGGGCTGCCATCCGCGGCCGCGCGTGTGTGCGCCCGCGAATGGCGAGACAAGTTCGACCAAATCCCCTACACTGCCTCCCTGCAATGGCCAAGGTATGTCACAGCTGCGGCAAGCGGCCCGCCTTCGGGCAGAGTCGCAGCCACTCGATGGTCGCCACCAAGCGTCGCTTCGAGCCCAACCTCCAGCGAGTGCGGATCCTCGTTGGCGCCGCACCCAGACGCGTCTACGTCTGCACGCGCTGCCTGAAAGCCGGCAAGGTCCAAAAGGCGCTCTGACGCGCGGTCGGCGCGGGCCGTGCGCCGGCGGACAGCCCGCAAAGGCTGCACGGCCGTCGAATATCCGGGCATCCGCTGGTGCATCGCGTAACCTTCGCGTGCGCTTCGCGTAAGCCACAGCACAACGCCGACGCGCCCACGCCGCCGCCGTGCCGCCGGCGCTCGCGCTCAACAGGGATGACGCAAACCGCCGTGACCGACACCAACCTGCTGCGCTTCCGCGCCGCCGTCGCCGGCGCGCTCGCTCACCTGGAGTCCCGCCGCCAGGAGGTCAACGACCTCAACGTGTTCCCCGTCGCCGACGGCGACACCGGAGACAACATGGTGCTCACGCTGCGCGCGGTGCTCGCCGAGCTCGACCGCCTGCAGGGCGCCGACTCGAACCGCACGATCGATGAGATCGGGCGCGAGGAGATCGTGCAGTCCGTCGCGCGCGCCGCGCTGCTCGGCGCGCGCGGCAACTCCGGCGTGATCCTCTCGCAGCTGATCCGCGGTGCGGCCGAGGCGCTCGTCGCAAGTCCCGGCGAGCTCGTCGACGCGCAGGTCATCGCCGCTGCGCTCGAGCACGCCGCCACACGCGCCTACGACTCGGTGCGCAGCCCCGCCGAGGGCACGATCCTGACCGTCGCCCGCGAGATGGCCCACGGCGTCGCCGCCGAGGTGCGCCGCGACCCCGACGCCGCCCAGCTCGCTCCCGACACCCCGCCCGAGGCGCAGGACCGCGCGATCGCCGCCGCCCTGGAGCGCGCCGTCGCAGCCGGGCAGGTCTCCGTCGAGCGCGGTCCCGAACTGCTCGCCGCGCTGCGCGACGCCGGCGTCGTCGACGCCGGCGGCCACGGTCTGACGATCCTGTTCGCCGGCGTGATCGCGGCCCTGCGCGGCGATGCCCCGCCGCCGCTCGCCCACTACGAGCCCGCGCGCATCCACCACCCCGAGCACCACTCCTCGACCTACCGCTACTGCACCAACT
The DNA here is from genome assembly GCA_963804675.1 of uncultured Solirubrobacterales bacterium. Lineage (GTDB taxonomy): Bacteria > Actinomycetota > Thermoleophilia > Solirubrobacterales > Solirubrobacteraceae > Palsa-744. The sequence goes on from CAWDRI010000002.1 coordinate 336,756, forward strand.
TCGCCGTCACCGGCGAAGACCTGCGGCCCGAGCGGTTCGCCCCGGCGCTCGAGTCGCTCGGCGACTCGGTGCTCGTCGTCGGCGACCCAGCCACGCTCAAGGTCCACCTCCACACCGACGACCCCGAGCGCGCCACCGCCGTGTTCGCCGGCGCCGGCGAGGTCTCCCACCTCGACGTCGCCGACATGCGCGCCCAGGTCGCCTCGCGCGAGGGACGCCTCGCCGCGAGCGCCAGCGCCGGGGAGTCCATTGGCGTGGACGGCGCGGACCGCGCGCCGGCGGGCCCCAGCGTCGCGGCGGCGCGCACCGGCGCGCTCGCCGTCGTCAGCGGCGCCGGCATCGCGGCGCTGTTCGCCGAGCTGGGCGTACAGACGCTCGACGGCGGCCCCACGCTCAACCCGTCCACCTACGAACTGCTCGCCGCGATCCACGACGTCCCCGTCGAGGAGGTCGTCGTGCTGCCCAACAGCGCCAACGTCATCATGGCCGCCGAGCGCGCCGCCGAGCTATCCGACAAGCAGGTCCACGTCGCGCCGACCACCAGCCAGCAGGCGGGCCTGGCCGCCGCGCTCGCGCTCTCCCCGCAGCGTCCGCTCGAGCAGAACGCGGGCGCCGTGCACGACGCGCTCACCAGGCTGCGCACCGGCGCCGTCGCACCGGCCGCGCGCCCCGACCCGCACGGACGCTTCGTGCCCGGCGACGCCGTCGGGTTCCTCGGCGAGCAGGTGATCGCCTGGGGTGCACCCGCGCCGACGCTGCACCGCGTGCTGACCGCGCTCGCCGACGGCGCCGAGTTGCTCAGCGTGCTCGCCGGCGCCGACGCGCCGCTCGACGACCAGGAGATCGTCACCCTGCTCGACGGCGAGCTGGGCGACGCCGAGCTGGAGCTGCGCTACGGCGGCCAGTCCGCCTACTGGTGGCTGCTCGCCGCCGAGTAGCGGGCGACTGGCAGGCGACTGGCGCGGCGTTCATCATTGTCGGTGAAATGCGCGCGTTTGCGTCCAGCACCGCTCCCGACGACGAGACCCTGCGCGACGCGGCCCTGCGCTGGCCGCGCCCGACACGCCTCACACGGCCGCTCGCGTTGCGGCCCGGGCGGCTCGCCGACGGGCTGGCCACGCTCGAGCTGCACACCGTCGGGGACCTGCTCGAGCACCTGCCGCGCGAGCGCCGCGCCGCGTGCGCGATCGTCGAACTGGCGCCCGGCGAGCAGGCCACGATCGCCGTCGAGGTGCGCACGATCGCCCGCCGCCCGGTACGCCGCCGCGGGATGCGTCCGCTCGTGCAGGCCACCGTGTTCGACGCCACCGGCACGCTGAACGCCACCTTCTTCAACCAGCCCTGGCTCGTCGAGCGCTACCGGCCGGGCACGCGCCTGCTGCTGCATGGCAAGGCCGGCCGCCGCGGCGACTTCGCGGTCGCCCACCACGCCCCCGCAGGCGACGCGCAGGCCGGTGGCGACACCGCAGCCGGCACCGCTGCCGACGCGCCCGCCGGCGTCGCTCACTACCCCGCCAGCGACGGCGTCAGCTCGACGCAGATCGCCGCGCTCGTGCGCGAACACCGCGCCGCTCTCGCCGACGTCACCGAGCCACTACCCGGTGCGCTGCTCGGCGCCGAGCGACTGCCCCACCGCGCGGCTGCGCTGAGCGCGATGCACTTTCCCCGCGACGACGAGGATGCCGAGGCGGGCCGCCGACGTCTGGCTTTTGAGGAGTTGCTGCTGGCGCAGCTGGCGGTTTTGCGCCGCCGGGCGCTGCGCGGCTCCGGGGCTGCCGCGCCGCTCACCGCACCGCGCGAGCTGAGCGCCCGCTGGCTCTCGCAACTGCTGCCCTTCGCGCTCACCGACAGCCAGTCCGCCGCGCTCGCCGAGATCGACGCCGACCTCGCACGGCCACACCCGATGCAGCGCCTCCTGATGGGCGAGGTCGGCTCCGGCAAGACGGTGGTCGCGCTCTACGCACTGCTGCGCGCCGTCGAGCACGGCATGCAGGGCGCGCTGATGGCGCCCACCGAGACGCTCGCCGAACAGCACTTCGCGACCCTCCAGGTGCTCGTTCCCGAGGCGCTGCTGCCCAGCGCGCTGCTGACGTCCTCCACGCCGCCGCGCCGCCGAGCAGACCTGCTCGGCAAGCTCGCCTCCGGCGAGCTTGCCCTCGTCGTCGGCACCCACGCGCTGATCGAGCACGACGTCGCCTTCGCGCGCCTGGCGATTGCGGTGGTCGACGAGCAGCACCGCTTCGGCGTGCGCCAGCGCGTCGCCCTGGACCGCAAGGGGCCCGCGGGACTAGCCCCCCACGTGCTGCACATGACCGCCACGCCGATCCCGCGCACGCTCGCGCTGACCGAGTACGGCGACCTCGACATCACCCACCTGCGCGAGCTGCCGCGCGGGCGCCAGCCGATCGCCACGCACATCGCCTGCGCCGACGCCGAGCGCGCGCGCGCGTACGAGCGCCTGCGCGAAGAGCTCTGCGCCGGACGCCAGGCGTACGTCGTCTGTCCGCTCGTACAGGAGTCCGACCGAAGCCGGGAGACGCTCGCCTCCGGCGAGCATCCCCGTTTCGGCCAGCTCCAGGCGCGCGCCGCAGCCGCCGAGTTCGAGCGCCTGCGCGCCGGCGAGCTGCGCGACTTCCGCGTCGAGCTGCTGCACGGCCAGCTGCCCGCGCGCGCCAAGCAGCGGGCGATGGCCCGCTTCGCCGCGGGCGCCGCCGACGTGCTCGTCGCCACGACCGTCATCGAGGTCGGCATCGACGTCCCCAACGCCACCGTCATGCTCGTCGAGAACGCCGAGCGCTACGGCATCTCCCAGCTACACCAGCTGCGCGGGCGCATCGGCCGCGGCGAGCACCCCTCGCTGTGCCTGCTCTTCGGCCCCCGCAACTCCCAACGCCTTCGCGCCCTCGCGCGGCACAGCGACGGCTTCGCGCTCGCCGAGATCGACCTACGCCTGCGCGGCGAGGGCGACCTCGTCGGTGTGCGCCAGCACGGGCGCGCCGCGTCGCGCGTCGCGCGCCTACCCGACGATCTCCCGCTGCTCGAACGTGCTCGCCACTGGGCCGCTCAGCTGCTCGCAGCCGACCCCGACCTCTGCGCGCCCGAGCACGCGCTGTTGGGCGACGCGCTAGAACGCGCCCTCGGCGCGGACGTACGCGAGCCGATCGCGGCGTGAGCCGTGCGCGTGGCGGGGTGCCAGGGGGGGTGCCAGGGGGGGCGTCGAGGGACGTCGGTGTTGTTCGGTTGGCTGCCATTCGCGTGCGCGCGTATGCGTGTGCGCGCGATGATCCGTTGATGCGCGTCATCGCCGGCACCTACCGCGGGCGGATCCTGCAGGCCCCCCGCGGGCGCGCCACGCGGCCCACCTCCGAGCGCGTGCGCGAGGCGCTGTTCGCCGCGCTCGGCCCGCTGCATGGCGAGGTCGTCCTCGACCTGTTCGCCGGCACCGGCGCGCTTGCGATCGAGGCGCTCTCGCGTGGCGCCGCTCGCGCCGTGCTGGTTGAGCGCGACCCCCAGGCGCTGGCCGCGCTGCGGGCGAATCTGGCCGCGCTCGGCATCGAGCGGGGGTATGCCGAGGTGCGCCGTGGCGAGGCGCTGCGCTTGCTGCGCACAGCACGCGCACGCGCGGAGACATACGATCTGGTCTTCGTCGATCCGCCCTACCGCCACGTCAACGCGTTCGGAGCCGAGCTGGCCGCAGCGCTGCCGCCGCTGCTCGCCCCCCAAGCGCGCGTGGTCGTCGAGCGCGATCGGCGCTCGGCTCCGCCGCAGATCGGGCTCGCGATCGAGCGTGAGCGGCGCTACGGCGACACCGTCGTCACAATTCACCGACACTCATGAAACCTGCTCCTGCCACCCGCTCCCGCACCAGCGCTCGTGCCCGTAGGCCGTTCGTCGTCGGCCCGACCCCCGTGACCGCCAGCAGCGGCGCTTCCACGGCATGAGCGGCCACGACGGCAGGTCGATCGCCGTCTGTCCAGGGTCCTACGACCCGATCACCAACGGGCACCTCGACGTGATCCGGCGCGCCGCCGCGCTCTACGACGAAGTCATCGTCGCCGTCGTCAACCGCTCCGTGCGCAAGAGCCCCACGCTGTTCGGCATCGAGGAGCGGATCGGCTTCATCGAGCGGGCCACCGCCGAGCTGCCCGGGGTGCGCGTCGAGCCGTTCAACACGCTCGTCGTCAACCTCGCACAGCGCGTCGGCGCCAAATCGATCGTCAAGGGTCTGCGCGCGATCTCCGACTTCGAGTACGAGCTGGAGATGCACCAGCTCAACAGCCGCCAGGCGCCCGACGTCGAGTCGGTTTACCTGATGGCCAGCCCGCAGTACAGTTTTCTTTCATCGAGCGGCGTAAAGGAGCTAGCGACCTTCGGGGGGCGCATCGAGGATCTCGTCCCCGCCGACGTGGCCCGACGGTTGCAGGAAGAGCTTGCGCGCTGACGAATTCCGAATGCGAGGCGTAATGTCCAACTTTGATGCACCGCGGCCCGCGCGACGCGTGGCCGCGCGGGGGGTAGCACGATGGATGTCCTAGTTCTAATCGACAAACTCGACGATCTCGTCCACAACGCCAAGTCGGTGCCGATGACCGACCAGGTGCGCGTCGACAAGGAGGAGATCTACGACATCCTCGACCAGATGCGCGCCACGATCCCAGAGGAGATCAAGCAGGCGCGCTGGATCGTCAAGGAGCGCCAAGAGATGCTCGCCGAGGCCAAGCGCGAGGCCGAGCGCATCGTCAAGGAGGCCCGCGAGCGCCAGGAGCGGCTGCTGGGCGAGGAGGAGGTCACCAAGCAGGCCGAGCGCGCCGCCGAGGACATCATCGAGGACGCGCGCACCCGCGAGCGCGAGATCCGCCTCGGCGCCGAGGACTACGCCGACGAGATCCTTGGCACCCTCGAAGGCAACCTCTCCAAGATCATCGCCGCCATCGGCCGCGGACGCGAGCGGCTCGCCGGCAAGGACGAGCCCGCAGAGGTCGCCTGAGCGCGCGACCGCCTGGCGGCGGCTGCTCGTGCCGTTCGCGCCGCGCGGAACGGGCGGGTGGCGGAACGGGGAAACCGGGTTAGCTGGTCGCGGCTCAGGCTGTGAGGCCCACGTTGTCTGGCCACGCTGTGCGGCCCACGCTGTCTGGCCCACTATGTGTGCTCAGGCTGTGAGGCCCACGCTGTCTGGCCACGCTGTGCGGCCCACGCTGTCTGGGCGTGGCTCAGGCTGTCTGGCCCACGCTGTAACGCCCACGCTGTGCGACCCCAGGGCGGCCTGACATGGCTGTCCGACCGGTGCCTCGCGGGGCGCTAGCCTGAGCTGGCGGCACTTTGTACGTTAACAAAAAAGCCTAAGCACGATTACATACTGAGAATAATGCTGCGACGTAAACGTTCCGTATAGACCTATATTTTCCGACGGAGTTTCGTTTTGTACCCGGTCCTAAAAAGCCCATGCCCGCGATGACCGACTCTCTCGATCTCGCGACCCTGCGGCTCGTGCCCGGGGAGGGCCGTCGGGTGGACCTCGAGGTCGCGGTCGACCCGCTGGCGCTCGGCGGCGAGCGCTACACGTGCGTGCCCGCTCGCGTGCCCGCACGTCTTGAAGTCTCGCGCATGGTCGGGCACGGCTACGCCCTGCGCCTTACCTTCAGCGCCGCGCTCGGCGGACCGTGCATGCGCTGCCTGCACGACGCCGCTCCGACCGTCCACGTCGACGTGCGCGAGGTCGACCGGCCCGGCGGGGGGGAGGAGTTGTCGAGCCCCTACGTCGCCGAGCAGATCCTCGACCTCTCAGCCTGGGCGCACGACGCCTTCGCGCTGAACGCGCCCACCCAGGTCCTCTGCCGCCCCGACTGCGCCGGGCTGTGTCCCGTCTGCGCCGTCAACCTCAACGATGCCGGCCCCGACCACCAGCACGAGCGCGCGCCCGACCCGCGCTGGGCCCAGCTGCGCGAGCTGCGCCTGGAGTGAGCCGCCGCGGCGGGGAGGTTCGCTGTCCGGTGTGAGGTTCGCTGTCCGGCCTGTGGCCTGAGCGAGCGGTTCCGGTGGTACGCAATCCCGGGTCGGCGCGCGGCACGGGCCGTTCGCGGCGGCGCGCTCCTGCTACCCTCCCGCACGACGTGGCCGTCCCCAAGCAAAAGCAATCCCACAGCCGCACCGCCAAGCGCCGGGCCCAACACAAGATCGCCACACCGACGATCAGCGTCTGTCCGCGCTGCCACAGCCCGCGCCGGCCGCACCGGGTCTGTCCGGTGTGCGGCACCTACGCCGGGCGTGAGATCGTCTCCATCGAGCAGCACCACCACGACGAGTAGCCGCCTCGCGCGGGTGTCCGCTGGGGAGCACCGCGCGGGCAGCCGCAGTCCGCAACCAGGCGAGACAGAGATCGTTGTGGCCGTCGACGCCAACGGCGCCGACCGGGGTCCCGCCGAGGTCGCCGCCGGCGCAGCGCTGGCCGTCCATCGCCACGGCGTGCGGGTGCTGCTGTTCGGGCCCGCCGCCGAACTGGCCCTGCCGCAGCAGGCGGCGCTCGACGGGCTGCAAGTCGTCGACGCGCCCGTCTCGATCGCCAAGAGCGCCGACCCCGCGCAGGCCGCGCGCGCCACGCCCGACGCCTCGATCGTGCAGGCCGCGCGCGCCGTCGCCGACGGGCGCGCGCACGCGCTCGTCTGCGCCGGCGGCACCGGCGCAGCGCTCGCCGCCGGTCTCTTCAACATCAAGCGCGCGCCCGGCGTCCACCGGCCCGCGCTGGCGCTGCCGCTGCCCGTGCCCGCCGTGTCCGCCGGCCGGGGCGGGGCTGCCCACACCGTCACGCTGCTCGACGTCGGCGCCAACGCCCAGGCGCGCCCCGAGCACCTCGTGCAGTTCGCCTTCATGGGCGCCGCGCTCGCGCACGCGGTGCTCGGCGTTGCCCACCCGCGCGTCGGGCTGCTCTCCAACGGCGAGGAGGCCGCGCGCGGCGGCCCGCTGGTCGTCGAGGCCGCCACGCAGTTGCGCGCGCGCCTGGCTGCCACCGACACAGCGATGCCATTTGAGTTCGTCGGCAACGTCGAGGGCGGCGAGCTCACCAGCGGTCTCGCCGACGTGATCGTCACCGACGGCCTGACCGGCAACGTCGCGCTGAAGCTCACCGAGGGCGTCTCGCAGACCGTGCTTGGCGCGATCCGCGCGCGCGCCGAATCGTCCTTGCGCGCCCGCCTCGGCGGCCTGCTGCTGCGGCCCTCCCTGCGTGCGTTTCGCGACGAGATCGACCCCGAGCGTCAGGGTGGCGCCTACCTGCTCGGGCTGCGCCGCCTGGGGGTCGTCCCCCACGGCCGCTTCAGCCGCGAGGGCTTCGCCCAGGCGATCCTTCGCGCCCACCTCGGCGCGCGCGAAGACGTCGTCGGCCGCACCCACGACGCGCTGCGGCGTGCCGGCGCGCTGCGCGCCACACCCGCGGCCGGCGTTGGGGAGTCGGTCCCCACGGCGCCATCCGCCGATCCCGCTAGCCTGCCCGGCAGTGACTCCTGAGCAGGTATTCGAGCTGATCCGTGACCATCTCGCCGACGAGCTCGACATCGACCCCGCCGCGATCGCGCCGGCGACCCGCTTCAAGGAGGACCTCGCCGCCGACTCGCTCGATCTCTACACGCTCGTGCAAGAGCTCGAGGACTCCTACGGCGTGCGCATCTCCGACGAGCAGGCGCGCGACATCCTCACCATCGGGCAGGCCGTGGACTTCGTGGTCGCCCACGTCCAGGCCCCCGGCCCGGCCTGATGGTGGTCGATGACATCGCTCGACCGGCTGCTACAGGAACTCCCCGACGAGCTCGCCCGTCAGGTCTTCACGCATGCCTCCTGGAGCGAGCGCCGCAGCGACTCCTACGCGCGCCTGGCCTTCCTGGGGGACTCCGTGCTCGGGCTCGCCGTCACCACCCACCTCTACCCGCGCCTGGAGGCCGAGCGCTTCGGCGCCGGTCGTCTGACGAAGATTCGCGCCCAGGCGGTCTCCGGTCCCTCCTGCCGCGCAGTCGCCGAACGGTTGGGCGTGCCGGCGCGGCTGCACGCTGCCGCGCCGACCGACGTGCGCGACAGCGCGCTTGCGCTCGGCGAGACCGAGCGGGTGCTCGCCTCCGTCGTCGAGGCGGTGATCGGCGCCTGCTACCTGCATTACGGCTACGACCGCACCGCGCCAGCCGTGATCGAAGCCTTCGCGCCCGAGATCGAGAGCGCGCTCGAGCACCCCGTCGACTTCAAGTCGGCGCTGCAGGAGCTGCTCGCGCAACGCGGCGAAACGGTCAGCTACGAGGTCACCGCCGAGCTCGGTCCGCCGCACGAGCGCACCTTCGCGGTCGAGGCCCGCGTCGACGGCCACGCGCTTGGCACCGGCTCCGGACGCAGCAAGAAGCACGCCGAGCAGGAGGCCGCGCGGCGCGCCGTCGAGAGGCTGCAGGCATGACCCTCGCCGCGCACAGCCACTACCACGCACCTCGGCGGGGCAGGACGCCCCGCCCCGTCGCGCCACCTCTGCGCGGTCCTGCCTGCGCGGATGCGCACCAACCCACCACCACCCTCACAGGCGCCCCCACATGCATCTGAAGTCGCTCACGCTCAAGGGTTTCAAGTCCTTCCCCGATCGCACCCGCCTGGACTTCGGTCCCGGCGTCTCCGTCGTCGTCGGCCCCAACGGCTCCGGCAAGTCCAACATCACCGACGCGATCCTCTGGGCGATGGGCGAGCAGTCCCCGCTCGCCATCCGCGGGCAATCCATGCAGGACGTCATCTTCGGGGGCGGTCGTGGCGTGCAAGCGCGCTCTTCGGCCTCCGTCGAGCTCGTGCTCGACAACTCCGACGGCACTATTGCCCTGCCGCTGTCGGAGATCTCGATCCTGCGCCGCCTCGAGCGCTCCGGCGAGGGCGAATACCGCCTCAACGGCGCCCGCTGCCGCCTCGCCGACGTGATCGAGGTGCTCTCCGACACCGGTCTCGGCAAGGAGACCCACTCCGTTATCTCCCAGGGGCGCGTCGAGTCGATCGTCACCTCCAAGCCCCGCGACCGCCGTCTCTTGATCGAGGAGGCCGCCGGCCTCGGCAAGCATCGCAAGCGCCGCCGCCGCGCCCAACTCAAGCTCGAGCGCACCCAGGAGAACCTCGACCGCGCGCTCGACGTCGAGCGTGAGGCGCGCTCGCGCCTGCGTCCGCTCAAGCGCCAGGCCGAAGCGGCCGAGCTGCACGAGCGCCTGCAACACCAGCTGCTCGAAGCTCGCCTGACCCTCGCCACCGACGCGCTGCGCGCCGCTCACGCCGAGCTGGAGGGCGCCGAGGGCGCCGTCGCCGCTGCCCGCACCGCGCGCACCACCGTCGAAAGCGACCTCGCTGCGATCGTCGAGCGCCGTGGGGCCGCCGAGCGCGCCCTGGCGGAGCGCTCCGCCCACCACGACGCCCTCGCCGCCCGCGTCTTTCGTGCCCGCGCCGCCCACGAGCGTCTGCAGCTGCGCCACGAGCACACTGCGGCCGCCGTCGCCAGCCTGAACGAGCGCCGCGCTCGCGTCCAGCACGAGCTGAGCCAGCTCGCCGACCTACTCGCGACCGCTCCCTCTGCCGAGGCCGAGCTGGGCGGCACTCGCGTGCGCGAACTCGAGCAGCAGCTCGCCGAGCTCGACGGTGAACGAGAGCGCGAGCTCGAGCGCGAGCTGACCGAGCTGGCCGGCGGCGAGCAGCAGGCCCAGGCCGACGTAGCCCGCTGCGAGCAGGCCCTCCAGGATGCTCGCGACGAGCGCCTCCAGGCGCAAGACGCCGCCAACGACGCTCGCGCCGCGCTGCGCGAGGCCGAGCGCGCCGTCCACGACGCCCGCCGTGAGGCTGCCCGCGTCGGCGCCGACCTCGCCGCTGTCAACCAATTCCTGCAAAGCCACCGCCGCTCGCTGCTCAGCGCTCGCGGCGCCGCCGATTCGCGCGCTGCCGGCCCGCGGGCGCAGACGGGCGCCGACGACGCGCCGCGCGCGCTCAGCGAGCTGCTCGACGTCCCCTCCGGCCTGGAGCTCGCGCTCGCCGCCGTCCTCGGACCGCGCCTGGACGCCGCGCTCGTTGCCGACCTCACCACCGCCGGCGCGCTGCTCGACCAGGCCGGTCCCGACGGCGGCGCCGCGCTGGTCGCGGGCGAGACGCTTAGCGGCATCGGCGCGGCCGGTGCGGGCGAGGTGCTTGACGGGCTCGGCGCGGCCGGTGCGGGCGAGGTGCTTGACGGGCTCGGGGCGGCTGGCGCGGGCGACAAGATCGCTGAGGCTTCGGCCGGTGCGGCTGCGGCCAGTGGGACATCCGGTGGCCGGGCGTCGGCCGGCGAGCCGCCCGCGCCCGGCGCGCGCACGCTGCTGGAGCTCGTCAACGGGCCGCCCGCCGTGCTCTCCCTCGCCGCGCGGCTACTCGCCGACACCTGGCTGGTCAACGACCTCGCCGTGCTGGCGCCCGACTTCGCCGGCGTCGCGGTCACCGCCGCCGGGCGCGTCTGGCGCGCCGCCACCGGCGAAGTCCGTCAGCTCGCCGCCGGCGGGTCCGAGCGCGTGCTCGCACGGCGCAACGAACGCGAGCAACTGCTCGCCGCCACCGAGCAGGCCGCCGCCGCCGAGCAGGCCGCGCACGCTGGCGTCGAGCACGTGCAGGCCGCCCTGGGCGCGGTCGGTGAGACGCGCGAACACGCCGAGGAGGCGCTGCGCGAGGCGGAGCGCGCCCACGCCCGGGCCCTGGAGGGCGCGCGCCACGCCGCCTGGCTGGTCGAGCAGCGCCGTGCCGCTCCCGAGCAGGGTGCCCTCGCTGTGCGCCGCGCCCAGCTGCAGGGTGAGCTAGCCGCCGAGCGCCGCCAGCTCGAGCGCCACCAACGCGAACACGCCGAACGTCAACGCCGCGCCGAGCAACTGCGCGCCCGCGACGCCGCCGACGGCGAGCTGCTGCCGCAGGCCACGCGCCTGGCTGCCGCGCTCGAGGGCGCCGCCGCGGCGGTCGCCGGACGCGTGGGCGACCTCGACGCCGAACTGCACCGCCACAGCGCCGCCGGCGAGGAGATGGCGGGCGAGCTGCGCGAGTGCGCCGCCGCCGAGGCCGACCTGCAGGCCCGCCTGCGAGCCGCCGGCGAGCAGGTGACCGCCGCCGAGGTCGCCGCCCAGCGTCTGCGCGACCAGGCCGCCGACGCCGCCACCGAGCTGCGCGAGGTCTGCGAGCGTCTGCAGCTGCCCGAACCCGACCTTGCCGTGCAGGCACCGCTGCAGGACGACGAGCGCCAGGCGCTCGATGCCCGCGTCGAGCGCCTGCACCGCCGTCGCGAGCAGCTCGGCCCCGTCAACCCCCTCGCCCAGGAGGAGTACGCGCAGGCCCTCGCCCACGTCGAGGAGCTCGAGGGTCGCCGCACCGACCTCGAGACCGCCCTACGCGAGCTGCGCACCCTGATCCGCGACACCGACCGCCAGATCCACGAGACCTTCCGTGCGACCTTCGACGCGGCCGCCCGCAACTTCGAAGAGCTCGCCCGCGACGTCTTTCCCGGCGGCGCCGGCCGCCTGCGGCTCGTCAAGGAAGAGCACGCTCCCCGGCCCGTCCTCGGCGGGCAGCCCGTGTCGGCTGGGGGTCCGCCCGCCGGCGAAGGTGCAGCTGTAGCAGCAGCAGCAGCCGTCGCCGGTGCGGGGGCGGGGGGTGCTGTGGCGGGCGATGGGGGGGATGGGGGCGATGGGGGGGATGGGGTGGATGAAAAAGCGGGGCCGCCGCGCGCGCGTGCGCACGCGCGCGCGAATAGGGCCGGCGAAATAGATTCCCAGCAGGTCGCCGAAGAGGCTGCCGAGGCCGAGGAGGCTGCCGAGGTGCAGCGGCGCGAGCAGGACGGCGAGGAGCTGCTCGGCGTCGAGATCGAGATCACGCCCGCCGGCAAGTCCGCCAAGCGCCTCACACTGCTCTCCGGCGGCGAGAAGTCGATGACTGCCCTCGCCTTCCTGTTCGCCGTCTTCCTCGCCCGCCCCTGCCCCTTCTACATCCTCGACGAGGTCGAGGCCGCCTTGGACGACCTCAACCTCGACCGCTTCCTCACGCTCCTGCGTCGCTACGCCGACCGCGCCCAATTCATCGTCATCACCCACCAAAAGCGCACCATGGACGCCGCCGACTGGCTCTACGGCGTCTCGATGGCCGGCAACGGCGTCTCCAAGGTCATCTCCCGGCGGTTGCCGCCGGCGGAAGGGGACGGCGATGGGGAGGAGGACACGGCTCCCGACGGCGCCGAGCTGGACGGGCCGGGTGAGGCGCGGGATCGTGGCCAGCCGGGGGGTGCCGCAGGGATGCGTGATGGCGGTGAGGCGGCGCGCGGCGGCGCCGATGCGGGGGGTGCTGTGGGGATGCGTGATGGCGGTGAGGCGGCGCGCGGCGGCGCCGATGCGGGGGGTGCTGTGGAGGTAGGTCACGGCGGCGAGCTGGGGGGTCCCGTGGAGCAAGACGACAGCGGCGAGTCTCCCCGTGCCGCCCACGCTTCGGAGCCCGTCGCGATGGCTGAGGTGGCATAGCCCGCCATCCGCTGCGCTGGTATCGTCGCCGCTCCCGTGCCGCGCGAGTGGACCGACCTGTTCATCGTCGTCAACGACGAGCACCGCGCCGACGGCGAGGCGTCCTCCGCCCGTTCTGAGCGGCGCCGTGGCATCTTCCGGCGGCTACGCGAAAACCTCGCCAAGACCCGCACTGCCCTAGGCGGCGAGATCCAGGCCACGCTGTTTCAGACCCTCGACGAGCACACCTGGGAACGCCTCGAGGAGGCGCTGATCATGGCCGACGTCGGCGCCGCCACCACCGCCTCGATCGTGCAAACACTCGAGGCCGAGTCGAACCGACGGCTCGCTCAGCGGCGGCGAGGCGCTCTCCGCGCGCCTGGTCGAGCTGCTCGCCGGCACCGCGCGCGTCGGCGACCAGCACATCGACATCCGCCCCGCGCCGACCGTGATCATGACCGTCGGCGTCAACGGCACCGGCAAGACGACCACCGCCGGCAAGCTCGCCTGGCACCTGCAACGCGAGCTCGGTCGCAGCGTGCTCCTAGCTGCCGCCGACACCTTCCGCGCTGCCGCCACCGAGCAGCTCGAAGGCTGGGCCGCGCGCGCCGGCTGTGCGATCGTCACCGGCCCCGAACGCGCCGACCCCGGCTCCGTCGCGTTCGAGGCGATCGCGCGCGCGCGCTCCGAGGGCTTCGACGTCGTGATCGTCAACACCGCCGGACGCCTACACACCCAGGAGGACCTGATGGGCGAGCTCGCCAAGGTCCGCCGCGTCATCTCCCGCCAGCTCGACGGCGCCCCGCACGAGACCCTCCTGACCGTCAACGCCACCACCGGCCAAAACGGCCTACGCCAGGCGCAGATGTTCGCCGCCACCGCGGCCGTCACCGGCATCGTCCTCACCAAGCTCGACGGCACCGCCCGCGGCGGCATCGCCCTCGCGATCGCCCGCGAGCTGCAACTCCCCGTCAAGCTGATCGGCATCGGCGAGTCGCTCGAGGACCTCCGCCCCTTCGACGCCTCGGACTTCGCGCGGGCGCTCGTCGAGGTGTAGGGGTTGGGGTGGTTGGTGCGGGTTGGTGTTGGTGTTGTTTTTTGGGTGCCATTCGCGCGCGCGATTCGCGCGTGCGCGCGCGCCGCCGCGAATGGTCCTCGAAAATTGATGCCCCCCGCGCGCGAGAACCATCCCCGTCTGCTGCGATAATCGGGATATGGACGCGTGGATTGTCTGGCTCGTCGCGATGTGTGCCCTCGGCGTCGGCGAGATGCACACCGGCGGGTTCTTTCTTGCGCCCTTCGCGCTCGGTGCCGGCGTCGCCGCGGTTGCCAGCGTGCTCGGCGCCGGCACACCGCTTGCGCTCGTCGCGTTCGTCGTCGTCTCGCTGCTCGTGTTGCTCCTGCTGCGCCCCCTCGCGCGCCGTCACCGTCGCCTGCCGCCCGCGATTCGCACCGGCGCCGCCGCCCTAGTTGGCCGCGACGCGACCGTGATGGAGCGCATCGCCAACCGCGACGACGCCGGCTGCGTGCGCATCGACGGCGAGGTCTGGACCGCCCGCTCCTTCGACGACGACGAAACCTTCGACCCCGGCGAGCGCGTGCAGGTCGTCGAGATACGGGGAGCCACCGCGCTTGTGATGCACTGAGACGGCCGCAGGCCTTCGCGGATGCCCAGTCGTCGGTCGCCGGTATTGCCGGCCGCCCGACGACCCCGTCGCCAGTCGATCGTCGCTCGGCGATCGGCGGGCACACCACGCTTCTTGCCCGCCCGCCCCGCCCGGCCCACGACCATCGCAGACGCCCACCCCGATGCAGTTAGGCTCTTACAAGTGAGCACCCAATAAAGGAACCCATGGTCGCCATCATCGTCATCGCCGTCGTCGTCATCTTCGCCCTCGTGCTCGCCGCGCGCACGATCCGCGTGATCCCCCAGGCGCGCGCCGGCGTCGTCGAGCGGCTCGGCCGCTACAGCCGCACCCTGGAGCCGGGCCTCGCGATCGTCACGCCCTTCATCGACCGCGTCCGTCCGCTCGTGGACCTGCGCGAGCAGGTCGTCAACTTCTCCCCCCAATCGGTCATCACCGACGACAACGTAGTCGTCGGAATCGAGACCGTCCTCTACTTCACGATCACCGACCCCCGCTCCGCGACCTACGAAATCGCCAACCCCCTCCAGGCGATCGAGCAGCTCACCGTCACCACCCTGCGCAACGTGATCGGCGGCCTCACCCTCGAGGCGACCCTCACCGCACGCGAGAACGTCAACACCGAGCTGCGCACCGTGCTCGACAAGGCCACCGGCAAGTGGGGCATCCGCATCAACCGCGTCGAGATCAAGTCCGTCAACCCGCCCGCCGACATCCGCACCGCGATGGAGAAGCAAATGCGCGCCGAGCGCGACCGCCGCGCCGCGATCCTCACCGCCGAAGGCGAGAAGCAGTCCCAGATCCTCACCGCCGAGGGCGCCAAGCAGGCCGCCGTGCTGACCGCCGAGGGCGAGCGCCAGGCCGCGATCCTGCGCTCCGAGGGCGAAGCCAAGGCGATCGACACCGTCTTCAAAGCGATCCACGAGGGCCGTCCCACGCGCGACCTGCTCAGCTACGAATACCTCCAAATGCTGCCCCAACTCGCCGAAGGCGACTCCAACAAGGTGTTCGTCGTCCCCTCCGAGTTCGCCTCCGCCTTCGGCGGCATCGGCGAGGCGCTCGCGCGGGGCGTCGGGGGACAGGCCGCCGGCGGCGCGGACACCGGGCAGAGCGCCGGGGGGCAGGGTGCCGGCGGAGCCGGCACCGGGGGGCACGACGGGGAGCGGCGCGCGCCAGGTGCCGGCGCCAGTGCCAATGCCAGTGCCGGCGAGCTGCCCGCGGCGGGCGGCAGCGGGGGGGCACCGGGCAGCGGGCCGGCGCGCGGCGGCGGGCCGCCCGCCGGGGACAGTCCCTCCGGCGAGCGCTGACCAGGAGCTCCCCGCGCGTGTTCGACTCCCTCTCCGAGCGCCTCCAGCAAACCCTCTCCGACGTCCGCCAGCGCGGCACGCTGACCGAACAGGACATCGATGCCGCCCTGCGCGAGATCCGCCTCGCGCTGCTCGAGGCCGACGTCAACTTCAAGGTCGTCAAGCAGTTCACCGCCGACGTCAAGGAGCGCTGTCTGGGCGCCGAGATCGTCGGGCGCCTGAACGCCGGCCAACAGGTCGTCAAGATCGTCGCCGCCCAGCTCACCGAGCTGATGGGCGGCGAGTCCGCCGACCTGCGCTTCGCCTCCAGCCCGCCGACCGTCATCCTGATGGCCGGCCTGCAGGGCTCCGGCAAGACCACCGCCGCCGCCAAGCTCGCACGCCACCTGCACGAGCAGCACAACTCCTCCGTCGCCCTCGCCGCCTGCGACACCTACCGGCCCGCCGCCGTCGAGCAGCTCGTCAAGATGGGCGCCCGCGCCGGCGCCACCGTCTACGAGCGCGGCACCGACCCCGACCCCGTCGAGATCGCCGCCTGGGCGCTGGGGCGCGCGCGCGAGGACGGCAAGGACGTCCTGATCGTCAACACGTCCGGACGCCTGCACGTAGATGCCGAGCTGATGGCTGAGCTTGTGCGCATCGCAGAGGCCGTCACCCCCGAGAACACCCTGCTCGTCGTTGACGCCATGACCGGCCAGGACGCCGTCAACGTCGCCTCCCAGTTCGCCGCCGCCGTCGCGCTCGACGGCGTCCTCATGAGCAAGCTCGACGGCGACGCCCGCGGTGGCGCCGCCCTCTCGGTCAAGGCCGTCACCGGCTGCCCAATCCTGTTCGCCTCCACCGGCGAGCACCTCGACCAGTTCGAGCGCTTCCACCCCGACCGCATGGCCCAGCGGATCCTCGGCATGGGCGACGTGCTCAGCCTGATCGAGCACGCCGAGCGCGAGTTCGACGAGAACGAGGCGCTCGACCTCCAGCGCAAGCTGCGCCGCAACGAGTTCGGCCTCGACGACTTCCTCTCCCAACTGCAAACCGTCCGCAAAATGGGCCCCCTCAGCAACCTCCTCGGCATGATCCCCGGCTTCAACGGCACGCAGCTACGGGGCATGAAAGTCGACGAGCGCGAGCTCGACCGCCTGCAGGCGATCATCCTCGCGATGACCCCCGCCGAGCGTCGCCGTCCCGAGCTGATCAAGGGCTCCCGCCGCCTGCGCATCGCGCGCGGCTCCGGCACCACCGTCCAACAGGTCTCCGCCCTCGTCAAGCAATTCGGCCAAATGCGCAAGGTCATGCGCCAGGTCGGCTCCGGCAAAATGCCCGACGTCGGCGCGCTCCTACGCCAAGCGCGCTGAACCGGCGAGCCCGAATCCACCGATAGCGGGTCCAGACGACCGCGGGATCGGTGGATTGCAGCTAAGCTCTGCCAGTCAACGTCCAGTACATCATGAGGTGAACAACACTTGTCGGTAAGACTCAGGCTCACGCGGGTGGGCGCCAAGAAGAACCCGATCTGGCGCGTCGTCGTCGCCGACCAACGCTCCCCGCGCGACGGGCGCGTGATCGAGACGATCGGCCAGTACAACGCCCAAACCAACCCCTCCACCATCGCGATCGACGAGGACCGCGCCCGCAGCTGGCTCGCCCGCGGTGCGCAACCCTCCGACACCGTCCGCAAGCTGCTTCGCATCCAGGGCATCGTGGCCTGACGCAGCGGGGCGCGGCCCGGCCCAGCCGCGGGGTTGTGCATGACTTTTAGCGCCCCAAACGCGCGCGAGTGCGTGTACGCGCGCGCGGCCCGGACGTGTAGTGTTCATCCGGGACAATGGGGATGCTTGGAACGGCGATCGGCGCCTGGCGGCCGGTGCAGCAGCTGGCCCGTGCCCGCTGGCGCGTGTGGCGCTCGCCGCCCGACCAGCCCCGCTGGGCACGGCCCGCGCTGCTCGCGCTGGCCGCGCTCGCCGGGCTCTCCTACGCGTGGGGCGCCGACTCTGCCAGCCTCGAGCCCTTCTACGGCGCGGCCGCGCGCAGCATGTTCAACCTCCTGGCACGACTTCCTCTTCGGCGCGTTCGACCCCGCCGGCACGATCACCGTCGACAAGCTCCCCGGCGCGCTCTGGCCCCAAGCGCTGTCCCTGCGCATCTTCGGCTTTCACATCTGGGCGCTCGTGCTGCCGCAGATCCTCGAGGGCGTCGCCACGATCCTCGTGCTCTACCGGGCTGTGCGCCTGCTCGCCGGGCCGCACGCGGCGATCGCCGCCGCCCTGGTGCTCGCCGCCAGCCCCGCGACCGCCGCGCTGAACCGCGGCAATGTCGCCGACTCGCTCTTCGTCCTGCTGGCCGTGCTCGCCGCCTGCTCCACCTCCGCCGCCCTGCGCGACGGGCGACCGGGCCACGATCGGCCAGACGCTGAACCGGATGCCGGCCGGCCCCGGACTCGCAGCGCGATCGACCGGGGCGGCGGGCTGCGCCACCTGCTGCTTGCCGGTGTCTGGATCGGGCTCGCCTTCCAAGCGAAGATGCTCGAGGCCTGGCTCGTCTTCCCCGCGCTCGCGCTCGCCTACCTGCTCGCCGCGCCGGCAGCGGCACTGCGCACCCGCCTTGCCCACGTCGCGCTCTCCGGCGTCGTGGCGGTCGTCGTCTCGCTCAGCTGGATCAGCGTCGTCTCGCTGGTCCCCGCGCACTCCCGCCCCTACGTCGATGGCTCGACCAACGACTCGCTGTTCAGCGCCGTCTTCGACTACAACGGCACGGCTCGCCTCGGGCACGGCAACTCGCTGCCCTCCGCTGGTCCGCCCGCCCCGTTCCTCGTGGACCTCTACCACGAAGGCAGCACTTTCGCCGGCGAAGCGTTCACGCTCCCCCCGAGCTGGCACCGTCTGCTCTCCGGGCTCTTCGGCCGCCAGGACGCCTGGCTGCTGATCGTCGCGCTCGCCGCCGGCCTCGCCGTGTTGATCGCGCGCCGCCGCGCCCCCCGGTGCGACCCGCTGCGCGCCTGCGTACTGCTCTGGGGCACCCAGCTGTTGCTGTTCGGCATCGCCTTCAGCGAGGGCTACTACCTCAACCTCTACTACGCCGCCGCCCTCATGCCCGCCCTGGCCGGGCTCTGCGGCGCCGGCGTCGCGCTGGTCTGGCCCCGCCGCGAGTCGCCGCGGGTGCGGGCTGCCCTGGTCGCGCTGCTGCTTGCCACGCTCGCCTACGGCGCGTACCTGCTGCACGGCGGCGTGGCAGTACCCGGCTGGGTGCTGCCGCTCGCGCTCTGCCTCGGCGCGGCCGCTGTGCTGGCTTTGCTGGCCGAGCCCGTGTTGCGCGCGCGCGCCGGGGCGCGCGCGACCGGCAGTGGCTCGACCGGTGGGCAAAACGCCGATTTGAGCCCCCGCGGCGCTGCCGGCACGCGTCCGCGAAAGGCCGCGCTCCCGCGGACGATCGCCTCGCTGCTCGCCGCCGCCGCCCTGCTCGCGCTGCCTGCCGCGGCCTGCGCGCTCGTCGTCGCCCGCGGCATCGGGCCCTTCGAAGCGCCCTTTGCGCGGGCGGGCGCCGCGCGCTCGCCAGCAACCGCCGGGCAAGCCGCCCAGCAGGCCGTCGAACAGCTCTCCTCGGCGTACCCCGCGCCGATCGCGCTGGCCACCGACACCTCCACGCTCGCCTCCACCTACGCCTTCTACACCGGCGCCGAGATCCTGCCGATTGGCGGCTACCTAGGCGGCGTGCCCTCCCCGACGCTCGCCACCGTGCGCCACGACATCGCATCTGGGCAGGTCCGCGCCTTCCTGATCCCCGTCGAACCCCCCTCCACAGACCCCCGCATCGAATGGGTCCGCACCCACTGCTCCCAACTGACCACCGTCCGCCAGTCGCCGCGCGTGCTGCTCGGCGTCTACGACTGCGTGCCTGCCGCCGGCGCTCGGTGAGCGGCGGGCCGGGTCCCAGTGAGCGGTGGACGGGTCCCGGGTGCCGCGGTACGCCACTGAGGGTGCAGCGGTGCCCGGCTTGGGGTGTGGAATGCCTGTGCTTCGCCGATCTGAGGGGAAATAGCTCCGGATTCCCGCAAACTGTGGCATTTTCATCAGCCCGTGCGGGCCGGCGGCGCGGGCACGGGAACTGAGGGAGATGCATTGTTGTCAGTTTTGCAGCCAGAGCTAATAAGCTGCTGGAGCATCCTCCCTACTCGGTATGATCTTCCTATCGACAGTTACCATGGGCGCGCAGCACAGTCCAATTTCACCCCCGCCACGGGTCGCCGGCCGCGCCGGCGAGCGGAAGTGCCCGAACTTGCCGCCCACGTCTGACCGCACGCGTCCCCGTGCCAGTTCCGAACGTTCGTCCAAACCCGTGTGAGCGTATCGGCGGGCGCGGGTCTCAGCGAGTGAGGCAGCCAGTCAATAGACAGTCAGTGGGCGGCGCGGCGGTCAAGCGGCGTCCGCGGCAGAAGCGAGGTGTGACGTGTTGGTCGAGACGCACGCGCAGGAAGGGTCCCACGCGGTTGGGGCCTCGCAGGTGGTTGGCGCCGGCGGCGAGCTGCTGCGGTGCGTGTGGAGCGGGCATCCCGACTACACACGCGACTGCCGCGCCTGCATCCCGAGCGCGGCGGTCGTGTCCGCGTGGCGGCGCGAGCGCGAGGACTACAGCACGGCCGAGGGGTTCTTCTTCTTCGCCTGGAACGAGCGCGTGTGGCTCGCCTACGGCCTGCGCGACGGGCGCGTGCGCGGGGTCTACTGCCCCCAACATTGCACCGCGCGCACCGTCAGCCTCCTGCGGCTCGCCCAGCCCGACCGGCTGATCCTCTGAGCGCAGCCCCGCGGCGAACCGTGTTGAATGTGCGCTGCAGATGCGCGCGATCCAGATCGTCGAGCTGAGCGGACCGGCCAATGCGCTGGCGCTCGTTGACGTGCCCGCGCCGTGCGAGCCACCCGTGGTCCCAGAGCACCCGCTCACGCCCGGGGAGGGAGTGCTCGTCGAGGTGCACGCCGCGGGGGTCTCGTTCCCCGAGGTGCTGCAGAGCCGCGGGCAATACCAGCTCAAACCGCCGCTGCCGTTCATTCCCGGCAGCGAGGTCGCCGGCGTCGTGCTCGCCGCCTCGCCGAACGCCGGGGTGGCGGTCGGCGAGCGGGTGGCGGCCTTCTGCGCGCTCGGCGGTTTCGCCGAACGGGTACTCGCCCCGCCGTTCCTGACCTTCGCGCTGCCCGACGCGCTCGACTTCGCGCAGGGGGCGGCGCTGATCCTCAACTACCACACCGCCTATTTCGCGCTGCGGCTGCGCGGACGGCTGCGCGAGGGGGAGACCGTGCTCGTGCACGGCGCGGCCGGCGGCGTCGGCACAGCAGCGCTGCAGGTCGCACGCGGCCTCGGCGCGCGCACGGTGGCGGTCGTCTCCGACGACGCCAAGGCCGAGCTCGCGCGCGCGGCCGGCGCCGAGGAGGTGCTGCGCAGCACCGGACCCTGGAAGGACCAGGCGCGCGAGCTGACGGGCGGCCGGGGCATCGAGCTGGTGCTCGACCCGGTGGGCGGCGAGCGCTTCACAGACAGCCTGCGCGCGCTCGCCGAGGGTGGCCGTCTCGTGGTCGTGGGCTTCACCGGCGGCGCGATCCCCGAGGTGAGAGTCAACCGGCTGCTGCTGGGCAACACCGAGGTGATCGGCGCCGGCTGGGGTGCCTACGCGTTGGTCAAGCCCGCGCTGTGCAGGGACATCGGCGCCGCGCTCTTGGAGATGATTGAACGGGGCGCTGTGCGCCCCGTTGTGGGGGGGCGCTACCCGCTGGAGCAGGCCGCCCAGGCGCTCGCAGCGATCGACGAGCGCCGCGCGCGAGGCAAGATCGTGCTCGACGTGCAACCCGCCGGCTGAGCGCCGCGCGACGCGGCGGGTCGGGCAGGGCGGGCCGCGCGCCTACCGCTTGCGCCGCCGGGTCGGCCGCCGCGCCGAACGCCGGGCGGGCGGGCAGTATCCACCTGCCACCGTGCAGAACGCCGGTTCGAGCGAGCGGGGTGGGCCCGTGTCTAGCGCTTGCGCCGCTGGGCCGTCCGCTGCGCCGAACGCCGGGCGGGCGGGCAGTATCCACCTGCCACCGTGCAGAACGCCGGTTCGAGCGAGCGGGGTGGGCCCGTGTCTAGCGCTTGCGCCGCTGGGCCGTCCGCTGCGCCGAACGCCGGTCGGGCGGGCAGGGCACCGTGGTGGCGGCGTTTACGTCGGCGCCGCCATAGAACGAGAAGCGCGCGCCGAACGCGAAACCGCCTTTAGGGCAGGTTCGCGGCAGCCTGATCCCGCGCGGGTGGTAGGGAACCCGCGCCCCCTTGCGGTATTCGAAGTAGGTGATGCGGCTCGGCCCGAACGTCGTCGTCAAAGTCACCAGCGCCGCGTCGGGGCCTTCCGGCAGGCTTTCCACGAGCGGCAGCGTGGTGTCCAAATCGCCGCCGTACGGGGCGCCCGCCGGCAGCACCTCGCCCGGGAACACCAGTTCGGCAAACACCGGGGTGTTGCCCTCGACGTAGAACAACAGCCCGAGGTGACCTTCTCGCAGCGGCGCCATGAACGTCGTCGTGCGCGCCGTCTCGTGCAGTATTTCCGGCCCGAACGGCACCTCGACCAGGGCCGTGCCATAGCCCAGCAGCGAGTCGGTCGGGCAACCCGGCGGGCCGTCCGCTTCCAGCAGCGCGATGTTGCACGTGTCCAGTCCCAAACCGCTCGTCGCGATCCCGAGATCTTCCGGGTAAAGCAGGTCGATCCTCTGCAACGGCAACGCCGCTTCGCCGGGCGCGAACGCGATCGTAAAGCCGAAGTGAAGCGTTGTCCCGCCCCCCAACCGCTCAGGCGTCATCGATGCCCTCAGCGTCGCTCGTGGCGCCGCGGCCGCGACCGTCGAGGTCGCCATTTGGGCACCTGCGCAAGCCAGCACCAGGAACACCAGTGCACGGGCGGTCGTCGCCACCCCCCGCCATCCTCTCCACGCGGTACTCCTCACCCTGTGTTCGAAGATACAGCACAGCGGTGCGTCTGCCGACACGTGTTTCCCACTCGCCGGCGCGCGCGCGGGGGGCTCAGCGAAGCGCTAACGCGACATCCGCGCGCGCAGGCGCTGCACGCGGCGCAGCTCCTGCACGTCGGCGTCGAGCGTGCCCGTCTGTGCGCGCGCGTCGCCGCCGAGCAGCTCCACGTCCAGGCGCGCGCGCACCAGCTCGCCCGCGATCGCGTCGACGCGCACCGCGCCGGCGCCCGGGCGTGAGCTGACCGCGCGCACCATGCGCTCGCCCTCGAACAGCAGTCCGACCCCGTCGTCGAGCGCCCACCCGCCCGGCAGCGTGCCGTCGCCCACCGCCTGCAGCCACGCCGGCAGCCGCTCGGGCTCGCCGTCGGCGTGCACGCTCAGCGAGCCGCACAGCAGCCCGAGCCCCGCCAGCGGCGCGGGCGCGCCGTCCGAGCGCGTGATGCCCCCCTCGAACCAGCACATCGCGCCCGCGCTCAGCCCCGCCAGCACCGTTCCCCGCCGCCACGCCTCGGTCAGCAGGCGATCGACGCCGTGCGCGCGCCAGATCGCCAGCAGGTTACGCATCGAACCGCCGCCCGCGTAGACGATGTCGGCGTCGGCGATCGTCTCGGTCAGCCCGCGCCGCGCGTCCGCGAGACGAAACAGCGACAGGTGTTCGGGCCGGCAGCCACGCCCCGCGAAACGCGCGTAGAACGCGTTGATCGGCCCCGTCGTGTCGCCGGCCGCGGTTGGCAGGAACAGCACCCGTGGCCGCGCCGCCCGCGCCAGCGACAGCACGAAGTCGTCGAGCAGCGGGTTCGTCGGCTCCATCGTGAAGCCACCGCCACCCATCGCGAAGATGCGCCGCTCGGCGTGCGGGACCGGCGCGGCGCTCTCCTCGCCTGCGCTTGCCCCGCCGGCGCTCGCCCCGCCCGCGGTTGCCCCGCCCGCGGTTGCCCCGCCCGCGGTTGCCCCGCCCGCGGTTGCCCCGCCCGCGGTTGCCCCGCCCGCGGTTGCCCCGCCCGCGGTTGCCCCGCCCGCGGTTGCCCCGCCCGCGGTTGCCCCGCCCGCGGTTGCCCCGCCCGCGCTCTGTTCGTCTGTGGTCTCCTCGTCGGTGCTCTGCTCGTCAGCGCTCCCCCCTGCGCTCATGCTGCCGCGCACCCCGCCAGCTGCGCCATGTGTGGTTCTTCCCCGCCGAGGTAGTCCCCCTGCAGCTCTGCCTCGGCGACGCTTCCGTCTGCGGCGGCCGTCACGCGGTAGGCGCGCCCACCGCGCCGCGAGCTGACCACCCTGTTCAGTCGCGTGCCGCGGAAATACAGCGCCACCCCGTCCTCGGCGGCGAAGCCCGGTCGCATGCCGTCGCCGATGAAGCGCTGGTACTCGGCGCGCCGCTCGGGCTCAGCGTCGTAGTGCACGCAGTTCGAGTACGGCAGCAGCCCGAGCCCGCGCACCCGCCGCGAGCCGCCGTGGAAGGCGCTCAGCGACTCCTCAAACCAGCACAGCGAGCCCGCGGAGGGTCCGCACAGCACGATCCCCTGCCGCCACGCCCGCGTCAGCACGGCGTCCAGGCCGTGTGCCCGCCACGCTCCGAGCATACTCACCACGTTACCGCCGCCGACGTAGATCGCGTCCTGTGCCAGCAGGTGCTGCGCGAGGTTGTCCTCGACGCCGCCCGTTCCCTGGTCGCGGCGAAACAGCGACACGTGGCTGGCCTCGCACTCCCCGGAGAAGCGCCTGTAGAAGCGCACCACGTAGTGGTCGGCGTCGCCCGAGGCGGTCGGCAGGAAACACACCCGCGGTCGCTCGCGGCCGGTCAGCGACAGGATGTAGTCGTCGAGCAGCCGGTTCTCGCGCTCCATCGAAAAGCCGCCGCCGCCGAGCGCGACGATCTGGGGGATCGGACAGTGCACCCCGACAGCGTCGTCAACCTCGCGCTATGCCTCCATGGCCCACAGTCGGAATTGGCGGGCTGCGCTATGGACAATCGAAGGTTTGGGCGCCTTTGGCGCGGCGCGCTGCGGTAGAGCCGGCGGTTCGCCGCCGCTGTTTTGCGGAGGTGGGGTGGGTTTTGCGGAGGTTGGGGTGGGTGGTGTCTTTGTTTTTGGGCCCAAAGCGGTTTAGGTTGGGCTGCGAGATGGGCGCGAACCGTACGGAAGCGCACGGATTTTCCCGTATTTTGAGACCCATTTCCCTTGGTCCTTTGAGGCCCGTTTCCCCTGGCCGTTTCCCTGGCTAAGTCTGCGCGCCCAGCTCGGAGAGCAGCGCGTTGACCACACGCGCGTCCAGCTGCGTGCCCGCCACGCGCGCGAGCTCGGCACGAGCCTCAGCCGGCGTGCGCGCCGGCCGGTAGGGGCGGTCGGTGACGATCGCGTCGTAGGTGTCGCACGCAGCGATGATCCGCGCCGCCAGCGGGATCGCCTCGCCCGCCAGGCCATCCGGGTAACCGCCCCCGTCCCAGCGCTCGTGGCTTGCGCGCACCGCCGGCGCGAGATGCGCGAACGCCTCGATCCGTGCGACCAGGTCGCCGCCAACCGCCGCGTGGCTGCGCATCGTCGTCCACTCCGTGTCGGTCAGCGGGCCCCGCTAAGCAGGATCTCACTGGGTACCGCGACCTTGCCGACGTCGTGCAGCATCGCGGCGTAGCGCACGTCGCGCGCCTGGGCGGCGACCAGCCCCATCCGCCGCGCCACGCGCTCGGCGAGGCCGGCGACGTCCTCGCCGTGGGTGGCGGTGTAGTCGTCCTTGGCCTCGACAGTGCTCGTCAACACCGCCAGCGTCGTCGTGAACGTCCGCTCCATCTCTGCGAGGAGACCAGCCCGGTGCACCGCCGTGCCGAGGCTCGCCGCGATCGTCTCCACGAGCACCGCGTCGGCCTCGCCGAACGCGCTCGGCTGCACCGCCTCAAGGTTCAGCACGCCCCACACCGAGCCATCGACGAAGATCGGCGCGCTCAACTCCGAGCGCGGGTCGGTCTGCGGGTCGCGCGCGACATAGTCGCGGTCGGTGCTCGTGTCGTGCACGAGCGCCGTGCTGCCCGAGCGCGCCACGCGCCCGTTGACGCCTTCCTGCACAGACTGCTCGACCAGCAGGAACTCTCGCATCACCTCCGCCAGCGGCCCCGCGCCCGCGACCAGTCGCAGCATCCCGTCTCCGTCCAGGCGCTGGATCGCCGCCAGGTAGAACGCGAATGTCGTGTGCAGCTCCTCCACGACGAGCCGCGCCATCTCCTCGATCTCGTGTGTGGCGGCCAAACGCGCGGTCAACTGCCCCGCCACGCGCAGCTGTGCGCGCAGGTAGGCCAGCTCGCCTGCGCTGGCCATCCGCTGGGCGCGCTCGTCGGCGTGCTGGCGGCGCACCGCCTCCGCGCGGCGTTCGCGCTCGCGCGTGCCCGCCGCGTGTCCGGCGTTCGTACGCGTGGCCGGCGGCTTGACAGTTAGCTCGGGCATCGCGAGCGCATCGACTTTTCGGGGTCTGCGCTTGAGCGCTGGGAATGCCCGTAGACGATCCGCGTCCTCGCCGACTGGCCGCTCAGCTCACCAACCCAATCAGCGTGTTCGCCGGCACCGCGCGGGCGGCGAGCACGCATGTGTGTCCGCCCTCGCGCCACGTCACGACGGTTGCGCCCGCGGTCGCGCTTGTGCTCGGGGCGCCGCTCGTGTTCGGGGTGGAGCTTGTGCCTGCGGCGTGGCTTGTGCCTGCGGTGTGGCTCGTGCTTGCGGCGCCGCTTGTGCCTGCGGTGTGGCTCGTGCTTGCGGCGCCGCTCGTGCCTGCGGCGCCGCTCGTGCCTGCGGTGTGGCTCGTGCCTGCGGCGCCGTTCGTACCTGCCACGCCGCTGGCGTCCGCCACGCCGTGCCCGCCGGCGCTCAGCACCGTGAAGCGCACCCCGCCGCGCCACACCGTCCTGCCACCCGCGGGGACCGGCAGTGCCGGGCCGGCGACGATCGCGTAGCCGATGCGCGCGCCGCCGTGCGCGCCGGCGTAGAAGACGGTCGTGACGCGGCGGCCAGCCAGCGAGTCCACGCGCGCCCCGGCGGTCTCCCAGCCGGTGCGCCCACCCCAATAGGGGAACGACACCCCGCCGACGGCGAGCGCCAGGCGGCTCGGGCGCCGCGGGTCCTCGCCAGGCGCCGGCAGTGTAGCCGCGGCGAGCGCGACCCGCGAGGTCTGCAGCACTGTCGGCGTCCCGGCGCGCTGCGTGTTCCCGCTCAGCAGGACGGCGGCGAGCACAACCACGGCGGCCGCCATCGCGGCCAGCGCACCCGCGCCGGCCCAGCGCCGGCCCGGCGACTCGCCCGGCCGCAACCGCCGCAGGGCATCCCAGCGCGACCGGTGTACGGCGGCGGGGCGGCGTCCCGCGCTCGCCTCGTCGGCCAGCTGCTGCACGGCGCTGCGCAGCGCCGGCGGCGCCTCGATCGACTCCAGTGCGGCGAAGCCCGCGGGCGGCTGCGAGCGGGTTGGGTCTGTGGACGGTTCACGACTCATGGGCGACCTCACTGGACAAGACTCCATCCGGCAGCGGGACCTTCCCTGCCGGTGGCTCTGCGAGCCTCTTGGTCCCCGGTAGCGGGACCTTCCCTGCCGGTGGCTCTGCGAGCCTCTTGGTCCCCGGTAGCGGGACCTTCCCTGCCGGTGGCTCTGCGAGCCTCTTGGTCCCCGGTAGCGGGACCTTCCCTGCCGGTGGCTCTGCGAGCCTCTTGGTCCCCGGTAGCGGGACCTTCCCTGCCGGCGGCCCTGTGAGCCTTTTGGTCCCCGGTAGCGGGACCTTCCCTGCCGGCGGCTCTGCGAGCCTTTTGGTCCCCGGTAGCGGGACCTTCCCTGCCGGCGGCCCTGTGAGCCTCTTGGTCCCCGGCAGCGGGACCTTCCCAGCCGGTGGCTCTGCAAGCTTCTTGGTCTCCAACCGCGGGACCTGCCCCGCCGCTGGCTGTGCGCGCTCCTCGGCCTGCGGTTGCGGGACCCCCCGTGGTTGGGTGGGCGGCTGTGAAGTCCGCGCCGGGCGCCCGCTGCGCCCGCTGTGTTCGCGGAGTGCCTCGGCCACCTGCGCGCGGGCGCGAAAGACGCGCGTGGCGATCGTCGCCTCGCGCGTGCCGAGCGCCTCGGCCGCTTCGCGGTATGACAGCCCGACGACGTCAACCGCGACCAGCGCGAGACGGTGGTTATCGCCAAGCTGCGCGATCGTCGCCAGCACCTCGCGCGCTTGCAGCGCCTCCTGCGGGCGGCTGCCGGTGCGGGGGTTAACCGGTTCGAGGTCCTCGAGTGTGCTCACGCTTGCCCGCGGGCGGCGCGAGGCGGTGCGCCGCTGGGTGAGGAAGGTGTTGCGCAGCGCCCGCATCAGGTAGGCCAGCTCGTCCTGTCCGTGCAGCTGCCGCGGGCGCGCCAGCACGCGTGCACACGTCTCCTGCACGAGGTCCTCGGCGTCGTGTGGCGAGCCGCACAGCGCCCACGCGGCCCGGTAGAGACGGTCCAGGTGCTTTGGCAACGACTGCGGGTCGAGCCGGGACATCTTGAGCGACGACTGTAGCGCGCGCGGGGCGACGCGCGACCGGCCGCAGTGAGAAGACGGCAAAAGACCGCGGCGCAGGAAAGGGCGCAGAGACGCCGCGGGACGGCGGGCGAGCGCCGTGAAATTTTCTCCGTGGCGCTGGTGTCTAGGGTGTTGTAGACGAACATCCGGACCCCGACTCCAAGGAGACCCACCGTGCGACATCCCTCAGCCATCGCGAGCGTCGTGCTGCTGTGCGTCGCGGGCGCCGTCGCCGGCTGCGGCGGCTCCAGCTCCAGCTCCAATTCCAGCGCGAGTAGCCAACCGTCGACTTCCGCGGCGGCCACCGGCGGCGAATACGGCGCCGGCACGGGCAGCAACACGACCACGACAAGCGGCGCGACGGGCTCGAGCTCCGGCGCCACCGCGGTCGGCACCGCTCACACGAGCCTTGGCACGATCCTCGTCGCTGGCCCCAAGCACCTGACGGTGTACCTCTTCGAAGCTGACAAGGGCACGACCTCGAACTGCAACGGCGCCTGCGCGCAGGCGTGGCCGCCGGTAACGACGAGCGGCACGCCGCACGCCGAAGGCGGCGCGCAGGCGAGCGCACTGGGGACGACCAAACGCGCCGACGGCAGCGAGCAGGTCACCTACAACGGGCACCCGCTCTACTACTACGTCACCGACCAGGCCGCCGGCGAAACGACCGGCCAGGGCATCACGAGCTTTGGCGCGGCGTGGTATGTACTGAACGCGCAGGGCGCGGGGGTCGAAAAGCCCTAGAGCACGAAATCGCCTAGAGCACGAAATCGCCTAGAGCACGAAATCGCCTAGAGCACGAAATCGCCTAGAGCACGAAATCGCCTAGAGCACGAAATCGGCAAGAGCACGAAATCGGCAAGAGCACGAAATCGGCAAGAGCACGAAATCGGCAATTCATGACCGACCGGCAGACGACCCGACCGATACGCCAGCCGGCGACCTCCGCCGGCGAGGAGCGATACCGATGCGTCTGAGAGCAACCAACATTGCGATCCTCGCCAGCGCGTGCGCGGCGGTCGGGCTGCCGGCGATCGCGCTCGCCGGCCACGGCGCGGCGCACGCTGCGGGGACGCACATCGTGGTGCTCAGGGACATCCGCTTTCACCCCGCCACACTCGCGATCCACACAGGTGAAAGCATCACGTGGGAGTGGCGCGACGGCGGCATCGAACACAACGTCACGGGCGCCACCTTCCACTCGCGCACCCAGTCCGGCGGCTCGTTCACCGTACGCTTCACCCACCGCGGGACGTTCGACTACCGCTGCACGATCCACGCCGCCGAAGGCATGCGCGGGAAGGTCGTCGTCAACTGAGCAACGGCCGCGCCGCGCCGGCCCGGGGCCCTGCACGTGGCGGGTGAGCGGACAGCGACCGCCCCAACGTGGCGTGGGGTGCGAGCGGCAACCCGGGCGACCCCGTGGCGGTTGTGCCCTGGCTCGTACTGCGTGGAGTCAGCCGCTGAGTGGTGCCCGTCGCTGTGTTCTGTCCGTGTGCCATACGCCGTCGCGGCATATGCCCCGTCGCGGTTGTCCTGCCCGTCGCGGCGGCCCTCAATCGCGGCGGCGTTCGACGAGCAGCGCGAAGGTGGGGCACGCCTGGGCGGCTCGTTGTGCGTGCGCGAACAGGTCGCCCGGCAGCGGTCCGCCGGCGACGATCGGGTAGCCCCACTCGTCGAGCGCCACCCGCTCGGGCAGCAGCTCTGCGCACATGCCATGCGCGGAGCACGCGATCGGGTTGACGCGGAGGTGCTGGCTCATCGCACACTTTTCCGGCCCGGCCTGGGCCCGGGGCGTTGGGTGTGACGGCCGTCGCTCATCGCACACCCGCCAGCTCGTGGTCGGCGTGCGCGGTGCGCCACCCGCTGCCCGCCGCCGCCGCTACCGCCGCCGCTGCGCGGGCGCCCGCCCGACGGCCGCTCGGGTGGTCGTCCACGTTCGACACCGCCCGCGGACGCGGCAGCTCTGAGGGTCGCTCGCAGGCGGCGCACGGCCCGTGCTGGGCGTGGTCTGCGAGCTCCTCGGCGAACACGTGCAGGGCGCTTGAGAGGAGCCGCGCGGCGCCATCGGGGTGGCTGCACGCGCCGCGGCGGTACACCAGCGAGGCCAGCTGCTCCAGGCGTCGCTCGGGATGGCGCGGAGCGCGGCCGAGCGCGACCTGCTCGACGGTGTCCGCGAGCGTCGGCAGGCCGAACGTGCATGGCCCGCACTGGCGGGCGCTCTGCGCGGCCAGCCAGCGCGTGACGCGTGCCAGCTCGGCGACCGGGCAGGCGTTCGGGGAGAGCAGCGCGACCACGCCCGCGCCGAGCGTCGCGCCGTAGGGCGCGAGCTGCTCGTCGCCGAACGCGACACCATGCAGGTGAGCACCGTCGATCCAGGTGCCCGCATAGCCGCCGAACAGCACCGCGCGCGGGCGCTCGCGTACGCCGCCGGCAGCGTCCAGCAGCGCGCTCAGCGGCGAGCCGACCTCGACCTCGTAGACGCCCGGGTCGGCGAGCTGGACACCCGCAACGGTGAGGAGCGCCGAGCCCGGCTGCGACGCGCTCCCGAGCTCGCGAAACCAGTCGGCGCCGTGCCGCGCGATCAGCGCCAGGTGGGCGAGCGTCTCGACATTGGCGACGAGCGTCGGGCGCCGGCGCACGCCGCGTTCGAAGGGGTAGGGCGGCGTGAACGTCGGCAGCGCCGGGCCACCGTTGGCGAGGTTCACCAGCGCGGACTCCTGGCCGGCGACGTAGCGGGCGGGCACCGGCAGCAACCTGACGGGCGGCTCGCCGCCGCGCCCCCGCGCCATGGCGCCTGCGGCGAGCCGGTCGGGCGCCCGACCGCCGCCCCGTGGATTAACCTTTCCTGTGCGTTCGGGGGGCACGCCGGTCCGTCCGCGTTCGGCGAGCGCGACCGCACGGGCGTCATGCCCGCGTTCGGCGAGCGCGACCGCGGCGGCGTTGAACGCGGCGTCGGCGGACTCGCAAACCGCGAGCACGATTTCCTCGGCGCCGACCGCCTGCGCGGCGAGCACAGCGCCGTCGAGCACGAGGTGGGGGAGGGTTTCCAGCAGCGTGCGGTCCTTGGCGCTAGCGGGCTCGCCCTCGGCGCCGTTGACGAGCACGACCGCGGGCGTGTGCGCGCGAGCACGTGCGCTGGCGACGGCGCGCAGCTTCTCGCCCGTTGGGAAGGCGCCTCCGCCGCGGCCGCGCAGCCCCGAGCGGGTGACCAGGTTGACCAGGTCAGCCGGGTCGTGCCAGTGTTGGAAGGGGCGGGTGGTGGTGTCTCTTTTGCGAGCCATTCGCGGCCGTGTGTGTGTGCGCGCGCGCGTACGCGCGAATGGCAGCTCGCCGTAAACATCGAGGTGCGCCGCCAACCCCAGCGGCGCGCCGTCCGGCTCGATGCCCGCGAGCAGCCGCGGCAAGCCGGCGGGCGCGGCGGGCGCGGGCGGCAGGCCCTCGGGGGTCGTGCGGGCGCTCACCGCGTGCTCCCGGTGGCGCCGGCGGCTGTGTGGTGGCCCAGCAGCGAGGCGGGCGTGCCCGAGCGTCGTGCCCATTCGGAGCCCAGCGGGCCGCCCGGCAGCCACACAAGCAGGCCGACCGCGAACGCGGCGAGCCCGCCGAGCGCGGCCAGACGGGGCCGTGCGCTGAGCGGCGACCACGCGACCAGCGCGCGCGCGGCGAGCGCAGCGGCCACAAGCGCCAAGCAGCCAGCGGCGAGCGCGAGCAGCCACGGGCTTTGGACGTCGCTGCCCGTGCCGAGCGAATGCAGCAGTGCGACCGGCCAGCACGCATAGACGAGCCAGTGCGTGGCACGCCACGCGCGGTGGCCCAGACGCTGGCGCAGCACGCTCGTGACGATCACCGCGATCAACAGGTCGCCGGCGACGGCGCCGAGTCCCAGCCAGAACGGGCGGTATGGGCTGATGAACGGGACGAACGCCGCCGTCAGCGAGATCGGCGCGAAGCTGTCGAGCACCGCCGTCAGGATGTGCGCCACCAGGAACGCCAACGCCAGCAGCGACACATTGCGGTGCAGGCCATCGACGACGAACCGCGGCCACGACGGGCTGCTCCAGCGCTGCACGTCGGCGACGCCAAGCGCGAGCGCCAGCGTGAGCAGCAGCAATGCGACCGCGCCCGTAGAGCGCGTCAGGTACCAGTCGAGCTGCGAGCCCGACGCGGCGGCCAGCGGGGTGGAGAGGGACATGTTCATGCGGCGTCGGGCACGGTTGGGGTGGGGGCTGCCGGCGGGTGCGTGCTGGTGCGGGTGGGGTGGTGCGCGTCCGTGTTCATGTGGCGGCGACTACGGTTGGGGTGGGGGTCGTCGGCGGGTGCGTGCTGGTGCGGGTGGGGTGGTGCGCGTGCATGTTCATGTGGCGGCGACTACGGTTGGGGTGGGGGTCGTCGGTGGGTGCGTGCTGGTGCGGGGGTGGGGTGGTGCGCGTGTGTGTTCATGCGGCGGCGAGGGGATGGTCCTCGCTCGATGCGGTTGTGTCTGCCCGGTACGGCCCGCCCCGGCGCTCGCCGCCGAGCGGCCAACCACCGAGGTGCACGACCAGCCCGTCGTAGGCGACGAGCCGCGCGGGCAGTCCCTGCCGGTCGAGCCAGCCCGGCGCCGCGGCACCCCGCACGAGCGCGGCGGTCGTGGCGATGTTCGCGTCAACGCAGTCGGCGGCGGCGACGCTGACCGTGCGCCATGGGCCGCGCGCCGGTGCTCCGCGCGCGGGGTCGATGATGTGGTGCGCCTGCACGCCGCGCTGGCGCCACCGGCGCACCGCTGTGCTCGACGTGGCCAGCCCGCCGCCCGCGATCGCGACCGTCTGCCCCGGCGCGTGCGGACCCGAACGGTGGTCGTCGGTGACGTGCACCAGCCAACCGCCCGCCGGCGCCGGCCCCGCGCTGGCGATGTCGCCGCCGAGACCGACGAGCACGCCGCAGCCGCACGCCGCGTGGACAGCCTGCGCGGCCTGGTCGGCGGCCCACGCTTTGGCGGTCGCGCCGAGGTCGAGCGCGATGCCGCGCGCGATCCGCACCGTGCCGCGCCTCGGGTCCAGCTCGACCGTGCGCCAGCCGCTACGGATCTCGGCGCGCAGGGTGGGCAGCGGGCGCAGATGGGGATGGGGGCGGCTCACGCCGCCCCGGACGTGCGAGGGCGTGCCCGACGCGACGCCGGGCCCTGAGGCAGACGGCGGCGCGCCCGCTGTGGCGCGAGCTGCCGACGAGCCAGCCTGGTAGCGCCCCGGGGCGGACGGCGGCGCGGCGCGTGTGGCGCGCGCTTCGGGGCCGGCCTGCATCAGCTCCCAGTCACGGTCGTAGCCGGCCAGCACCAGCGCGGCGCCGACCGTCGGGTCAACGTCGCCGTCGGTGAGCTCCGCCGCGCGCAGCGCGACCTCCAGCGCCCCGACAAACAGCCCCGAGACCGCCTGCGGCGGGCCGCCCGCCGTGGCGTTCACCCGCGAGAGCTCCGAGTCCTCGCGAAAACGGCTACACGCGCGGTCGATCGCGTCGAGCTGCTCGGCGACCAGCGCCTCAGCGGCCCACAGGTCGGCCGTCGTGCCCGCCACCCTCACCACGACGCCCGTGCCGAGTGCCCGCCACCGTGCTGTGGGGAGCGGGGTCGCGAGAGAGGCGTGGCTGGGCGAACCGGCCACGCGCTGAGCATCGGGTGCCGCCAGCTTCCCCGGGGTGTCGAGCGGCTCAGGCGAACCGGCGCTCGGCTGTGCGCCACGGGCCCGCGCGCGCTCGGCGCCCCTCATCACGACCCTCCCGACACGACCGCGCCCGATTCGGTTGCTGTGCCGGTTTCCGCGCTGCCCGAGCTCGACGACGACGAGCCGGTTTCGGCCGCGCCGCTGGCGCCCGACGAGGACGAGCCGGCCGAGCCGGTTTCGGCCGCGCCGCTGCCCGTGGCGCTCGATTCGGGCGTCGCGGCGCCCGTGCCCGCCGAGCCCGACCCGGCTTCGCTGGATTCGCTGGCCCTGCTTTCCTGGCTGCCCGAGCCGGTCGCCGACCCGCCGTCCGGCCTGCCGCTCGCTTCGCTGCCCGACGAGCCGGCTTCCCGGCCCGCGGCGGAGCTGCCCGTTTCCGGCGTGCCCGACGACGCTGAGCCCGACGATTCGCTGCTCGGTGTGCCCGTCCCGGATTCGCTCGACGACGATTCGCTCGGCGTTGTCGGGGTCTGGGCCGGCGCTTTCAGCGTCAACGCACTGCCGCCTGTGCTCGTCGTGTCCCCCTGTGCCCTGGGCTTGTGTGCGCGGCGCAGCACCCGGTCGGCGCTGCTCGTCGTCTTGCGTCCCGGGAACGCCTGGGCGGCGACCCCCGTGAAGATCCCCGTCAGCGCCGCGCTACCCGCCAGCAGCCAACGGTTGGCCTGGCCCAGCCTGCGCAGCGCCGCGTCGCGGGTGCGGCTCGTGTGGGTGTTCTTGGGTGACATTGCCTTAGGGGGAGCTACGGTCTGACAACCAGTGTGGAATCCGACTTCAAGCGCGCCTTAAAGGATCTGTGAGAAGTTCCATAGGAGCGCTTGCGGGCCATGAGGCTGTGCACAGTCCAGCTTTGCGAGCGCTCGGGGGTCTCCTGCATGACGACGTGCGCGCCGTCCAACGCTCCTCAATGGATCAACAGCACGTGGCGGTGGTAGTGCAACCACGGCCCAAATTGCGGTAGCAGCGCCAACGCGAGCGCCAACCCGGCTGCCACCGCGACCGTCAGCGACAGCGCGCGCCCCGCGCCCCCCGCGGCGCGATCGTGCGCCGCGCCCGCGCCCTCGATCGCCTGCCCGTCGGCGCCGCCAACCGCGAGCACCGCCCTACGCAGCGCACGGTTCTCCCCAAGCGTCCGCTGCAAACCAGGCGCATGTCCGAGCACGTGCAGCGCCGTCGCGGCCAGCCACACGAAAAAACTAGCCTTGTGCACCAGCAGCAGCGAGCCACGCGAGCTCGGGCCAAGCAGCAACAGCGCCACACCACTGGCGAACACCACCACCGTGCTCAGCACGACCAGCGGCGCCAGCAGCCGCAGGTACACCACCGGCGGGCCCTTCCCCCGGTAGACCGGGTTGTTTGTGTAGTAGCGCACGAACCGGTATCCCGTGCTCGCCAGCTTCAGCGCGACCGGGCCGAGCAGCAACAGGCCCAGGAACAGGTGCAGCCACAGCAGCTGGCCGATCCGCAGAATCGTCACCCCCAGCACCGCCAGCATCACGAACAGCACGACCCCCGCATACGTCGTCAGCAGCTCATTACCGTCCGTGCCACCCGCCGTCAAACGGCCACGCCACGAACGACTCGGCTCCTGCGCCGGCCCGGGCGCGACCGGCGTGCGCTCCAGGCGCGCGGCCTCGGTCTTCGGGATCGCCGACATACAACGAGTGTCGGCACGCGCGCTAAGAGGTGCATAACCCTTTCATGAGAACCCTCTTGTAAACGGGCGACGAAACCCCTCCCTGCGCGCCTCGCGCGCAAATCCCCTCCACTGCCGCGCCTATCCTTGGCTGGATGGCTGCTCGCGTGCTGCTGATCGAGGACGAGCCCGGCATCGTCAACTTCGTGCGCCGCGGCTTGAAGGCGCAGGGCTTTGACGTCGAGGCCGAGCACGACGGCGCCGCCGGCGAGGAGCGCGCGCTGCGCGAGCACTTCGACGCCGTCGTGCTCGACCTGATGCTGCCCTCGCGCTCGGGCGTGGACATCCTCGCCGCGCTGCACGCCGCCAAGCCCGGGCTGCCGATCGTCGTGCTCACCGCCAGGGGCGAGGTCGAGGATCGCGTCGCCGGCCTCGACGGCGGCGCCGTCGACTACCTCGTCAAGCCCTTCTCGCTCGCCGAGCTGGCCGCGCGCGTGCGCGCGCACCTGCGCACGGCCAGCGCCGGCGCGAACACCACTTTGCGCGGTGCGGACATCGAGGTCAACCTGCTCACGCGCAAGGTCACCCGCGCCGGCGAGCCCGCCGTGCTCTCCACGACCGAGTTCGAGCTTTTGGTCTACCTCCTGCGCCACCGCGGCCGCGTCATCTCGCGCGAGCAGATCCTCAGCGCGGTCTGGGGTTACGAGCACGATCCCGCGACCAACATCGTCAACGTCTACATCGGCTACCTGCGCCGCAAGCTGCGCCGCCGCGACAGCCCCGCGCCGATCCACACCATCCGCGCCGTCGGCTACCGCCTCGGCCATGGCGGCTAAACCGCTGCGCGCGATCGCCAGCGCCGCGCGCAGCCTGCGCTGGCGCCTAGCCGCGTCGGTCGCCGTCCTGCTCCTGCTCATCACCGCGCTCACCTTCGCCGTCGTCTACCGCGGCACCGGCACGCAACTGCGCCGCGAGATCGACAGCGAGATCAAAGGCGACGCCGGCGAGCTCGCGCACGCCGTCACGGCCTCCCGCGCGCGCACCCCACGCGGCGTGGCCGCCGCCGCTCGCGCCTACATCCAAAACCAGCCCTTCAGCACCAGCTCCACCCTGCTGTTCGCGCTCGTGCCCGGCATCGCAGCCAGCACCAACCAGCCCGAGCTGTTCGGCCCCGAGCAGCCCGACGAAGGCGAGACCGCCGCCGAACAGGCCCTCGAGAACCGCCAATCCCAGCGGCTGCGGCAGGTCGGCGCGGGCTTCTCGACCGTCGTCCTGCCCGACATCGGCGATCTGCGCCTGCTCGAGCGCCGCCTGTTCGTACACCCCGCTGTGCGTGGCGCACGCGCGATCCCCGTGACGGTCGGCGTCGGCGAGCCCCTGGCGAGTGTCGCGCGCGCGCAGCGCGGCGTCGCCAAGGCCTTCGTGCTCGCCGGCCTGCTCGCGCTCGCGGGCGGCCTTTTGGCCTCGCTGTTGATCGGCACCCGCCTCTCACGGCCCCTGCGGCGCATGGCCACGGTCGCCGCCCAGGTCGACGGCGGCGACCTGTACCCGCGCATCCACGACGTCGACCGCGGCGGCGAGGAGGTCCGCATCCTGGCCGACGCCTTCAACCACATGCTCGACCGCCTGACCGACGCCTTCGCCGCCCAGCGCGCGTTCGTCGCCGACGCCTCCCACGAGCTGCGCACCCCGCTGACCGTGATCCGCGGCCAGCTCGAGGTGCTCGCCGCCCAGCGCCACCCCGCCGAGGCCGAGGTCCGCCGCGTCGAGGGCCTTGTGCAGGCAGAGATCGCCCGTATCACGCGCCTGGTCGACGACCTGCTTTTGCTCGCCCGCGCCGAGCAGCCGCAGTTCCTACGGCCCGCGCCGGTCGACGTGCGCGGGTTTGTGGAGCAGCTCTGGGATGCGCTCGGCCTGCTCGGCGCACAGCGGCGCTTCGAGTTAGGCCCGCTCCCCTCCGGCGTGTTGATCGCCGACCCCGACCGCCTCGCACAGGCGTTGCGCAACCTGCTCACCAACGCGATCGCGCACACCGCCGCACCGTCCGGCCTCGTGCGCCTGGACCTCGACCAGCCCGCGCCAGGCCGGCTGCGCTTCGCCGTGCAGGACGACGGCCCGGGGATACCGGACGACCAGCGCGAGCGCATCTTCGACCGCTTCCACCGCACCGACTCCGCCCGCGACCGCGCCTCCGGCGGCACCGGCCTGGGCCTGGCGATCGTCCGTGCGATCGCGACCGCGCACGGCGGGCGCGTGTCCGCCGGCGCGGCGGCCACCGGCGGCGGCGCTCGCGTCGAGCTGGAACTGCCCGGGTTCAGCCCCGCCGGCGGCGCGGCCGCGCGGCCAGCCGCTCGACAGCCAGCGACACCGCGCCGGCCAGCAGCGCCAGCAGGGCGATAAGCGCGACGATTGCCAGCCCCGGTGCGATCACGATCGTCAGCAGCGCCAGCAGCACGCCGAGCCCCACGTCGATCCGTAGCAGCCTCTGCCGGCGCGCCTTGGCCGCAGCCACCCTCCGGCGCAGGGTGACCGTGGAGGGAGCGTCGTCGCCGGCGGCGGCGGGGGCGGCGGTGTGCCGCCCGGCGTCTGGGGCGGTGGTTGCCGGCGGGTCGTGGCGTTGGTTGTCTTTTTGCTTGCCGCTCGCGCGCGCGAATAGGGCGGTGTTGGGGGGCGGGTTGTTTTTTTGGGTGCCGCGCACGCGCGCGATTGTGCGCGAGGTGGTGCTTGGGGGTTGGTTGTCTTTTTGCTTGCCATCCGCGGGCGCGCGCGAGCCCGTATCCACGCTTTCCCTCTTTAAAGACTTAAGGCGGCCATCGGGGGCCATCGGGGGGCGTCGGGCGGCGGCGGCTGGGGCGCTTGGTCGTGGGGCTGGGGCGCTGGGAAGCGAGGCCGGTGCTTCGTGGGGTGCGGCCGGTGTGCTGGGGTGGGGTGGCTCACAGCGCCAGCCTCCGCCACACCGGCCCTGGCAGCACCCGTAGTGCGGCCATCACCCAGCGCAGCGTCCCCGGCGCCCACACGACCCCGGCGCCGCGCCGCAGGCCCTCCGCGGTCGCACGTGCGACCGTCTGCGCATCGCATGCCAGCGGTGGCGCTCCCAGGCCGCGCGTCATCCGCGTCCTCACGAATCCCGGCCGCACCACCATCACTCGCGCGCCGCTGTCCTGCAGCGCGTCGTCGACGCCCCGCGCGAGCGCGTCGATCCCCGCCTTCGACGCGCAGTACACCGCGTTGGACGCCCTCGGGCGCTCGGCGGCGACCGAGGACAGCACGACGAGCGTGCCGCAACCCTGGGCGCGTATTGCTTGCGCGGTGTGCAGCAGCAATGAGCCTGCGCACACGATGTTCGTCTCGAGCACCTCGACCGCCCCGCCAACATCCTCCGGCAGGCCGCCGCGTTCGCCAAGCGCGCCGACTGCCAGCACCGCCACGTCTATCGCGCCGAGCATTTCGGTAGCGCGTGCGAGCGTCGCGGCGTGGCCGGCTGAGGCCTGCGCGGCGGTCTGGTGGCCGGGGTGAGCGTCCCCGTCGGAAGCCCGCTCGGGGCCGGCGTCGCCCAACGTGAGCTCGCGCACCTGCCCGCAGCCCGCGCTGCGCAGCGTGTCTGCCGCCGCGGCGAGCCACACCGGGTTGCGGCCGACAAGCACCACGTCCTCCGCGCCGCCGCGCCTGGCGACCTCGCGCACGATCGCACTCGCGATCTCCGACGTGCCGCCCAGCACCAGCACGCGCGCGGGGGCGTCGGGGCCGGGGTCCGGCGCCGCGGCCGGGGTCATATGCTCGCGCAGCGGGCCGGTCTCGATGCTGGCGCCGCCCACGGTGCCGGCGCCGGCCGCGGCCGGCGTCATGCCCTCGTGTAGCGGCCCGGTCTCGGCGGTGGCGCTGCTCGTGGCGCTCACCGTGTCGGCTTCGCCCGTCGTGCTGGCACCGCCCATGTCGGCGTCGTGCGCTGTGGTCTCGCCAGCCCCACTCACGCGCACAGTCCCAGCCGGCGGGCGAGGTCCGAACGCAGCCGCTCGCCGGGGTCCACGCGGGCGCGCACCTGGGCGAGACGGTCGAGGTCGGGGTACATCGCGACGAGCGTCTCCGCGCGCATCCGCGCGTCCTTGGCGAGATACACCCGCCCCCCGGCGCCCGCGACCAGCTCGTCGGCCTCGTCGAGTGCGGCAGCCAAACCCGGCGCGCCCGCGGGCATGTCGATCGCGACCGTCCAGCCCTCGATCGGGAACGACAGCGGCGCCCCCGTGCCCGCGCCGAAGCGCTTGACGACCGCCAGGTACATCGGGATGCCACGTGCGCGCAGGCCGTACAGCACGCGCAGCAGCGTCCCCTGCGCGGCGCTCGGCACGACGAACTGGTACTGCACCAGACCCGCCGGCCCATACAGCCTGTTCCAGTCGCCCACCACATCCAGCGGGAACAGCTGCGCGCTCATCGACAGCGTGCGCCCCCGCGCGCACCGTGGCGTCGTGCGCCAGCGCAGCTCGTTGAACGCGCGCACCGCCGCCGGGCGCAACAGGCCGGGCGGGCAGCGCCGCGGCACGCACACGCGGGGGGCGAGCGCGAACGGCGTCCCGGGACGGGCGGTGGCCGCGACGAGCCCCCTGGCGCCTCCCGGGGCGTCGGCGAACGGCGCGTCTGCATCGGGGCCGGCGGCGTACGGCCCCCGTGCGTTGGGATTGGCGGCAAGCGGGGTGTGTGCGTCGGGGCCGGCAGTGCGCGCCGTGTCTGCGCGGGGCCCCACCGCGGGGCGCGTGTGGCCCTGTGAGACCCCGCGCCGGCGCCAGGGGGCCGGCGCGGGGCTTTCATCCGAGCGCGTCACCACCGCCCGGCCAAACTCGTGCAGCAGGTCGACCCACGCGATCGCATACCGGTGCGTGGCGATCCCGCCCATCAGCGCCAACGCCGCCTCGATCGTTTCCGTGCGGTCGACATCCGCCACTGCGCTCCTACCGTGCAGCGGCGCGAGACGCAGCGTCGCCTCGAGCACCACGCCCGTCAGTCCCATCCCGCCCAACGTCGCGTCAAACAGCTCGCGGTCACTCTCGCGCGAGACGACCCCCGGGCCGTGCGCCGGCGTGCACAGCGTGAACGACTCCACATGTCTTGCGAAACTGCCGTCCGCCAGATGGTTCTTGCCATGCACATCCGCCGCGATTGCGCCGCCGACCGTCAGGTGGCGCGTGCCCGGCACCACTGGCAGCGTCAGGCCGGCCTCGGCCAGGTACAGCAACAGCTCTGCGAACGGGGTGCCCGCGCCGGCCCGCACCGTGTGACGCACCGGGTCGAGGTCGGCGATCCAGCACAAACCCGTCGCGTCGAGCACCGTGCCTCCGCCGTTCTGCGCGGCGTCGCCGTAGCTGCGCCCCGCGCCCCTTGCGATCACCGTCCGGCCCGCCTCCGCCGCGTCGGCGAGCAGCGCAGCGGCCTCCTGCCCCGTATGCGGGCGCAGTACGTGTGCGCAGCTCGGCGCGGTGCGGCCCCAGCCGGTAAGCAGCGTTTCGCCGGCGGGCTGTGCGGCGAGCGGCCCGTGGGCAAGCTCAACCTGCGACATATACACCGCACACGAACGTCGCCACCCATGTCGCGCTCATCCCGAGCAGAAAGCCGTCACGGAGGATCAGCTCTTCAGGCGCATGACCATCGCCGCGGTCGAGCAGCAGCGCGTAGCGCAGCAGCCACAGCACGAACGGCACCACCGTCAGCTCGTACCACGACAGGCGCGCGTGGTGGGCGCGCTGGAAGGCCCACAGGCAGTACGCCGTCGTCGTGACCGTCGCCGCCAGGCCGACGACCATTCGCAGATAGGAGGCCGAGTAGGTCTGCAGCGACTCGCGCACGGTCGTGCCCTCGCCTGCACGCAGCTCCGCGTAGCGCTTGCCGGCGACGACGAACAGCGCGCCAAACGACGTTACGAGCATGAACCAACGCGACACCGGCACGTCCACCGCCGCGCCGCCGGCCAGCGCGCGCAGCACGAAGCCGCCGGCGATTGCCGCGATGTCGGCGACCGCGATGCTGCGCAGCCACAGGGTGTAGGAGCCGGTCAGCGCGAGGTAGCCCGCGCCGACCCCGGCGAGCGCCGGCCGCACGAATGCCGCGAGCGCAAGGCCGCCGAGGGCGAGTGCGACCGCGGTGCTCAGTGCGGCGCGCACCGACAGGGCGCCGCTGGCGATCGGGCGTGCCGCGCGTAACGGGTTACGGCGGTCCTCGTCGCGGTCGTGCACATCGTTGAACAGGTACGTCGCACTCGACAGCGCGCAAAAACTCGCAAACGCCAACACCAACTTGCCGGCGACATCCGGGCGACCGAGCACTCCCGCGGCGGCCGGCGCAGCCAGCACCAGTAAATTCTTCGTCCACTGTCGCGGCCGGCATGCGCGCACCAGCGCACCCACCGGTGTATTGCGGGCGGCTGCGGCAGTGCTGTGAACGGCGTCGATGCTCATGGGTACCGGCCCGCCCACTCGCGCTCGTTTGGCGAGCGGACGCTGGTGAGAGGTCACCGCATCTAACTCTTTGCCACCTTTGCATTGGGTGAAAATGTTCTCATCATGCCTCGACCTTTAGCCAACACACAGCACCGCCCGCCTAGCATCGGCGCTCGATGCAGTCGCGTGCGACAGCTAGCTGCGCAGCGGTCGGCGACGCGGACGCCCACGGCGACGCGGCCACCCACGGCGACGCGGCTACCCACGCCGATGCGGCCACCCACACCGGCGCGTGGGCGCCGGCCGTGCGGTTCGGTCCTCGCGCACCGCTGGGACCGCTCGGCCGCGCGCGGCGCGTGCTCGGCGTCGCCTGCCTCGTGGCGCTCATGCCCGTCGCCATCTCGCTCGCCACGACGATGCTCAAACCGTCGAACTCGAGCCTCGGCATCCGCGCCGTCGAGTGGGTGCGCGACCACGGGGCCGCGGGGATCGTCACAAAAATCGAGTCGTTCTACTACACGCTGCAGGCGCCCGCCAAGGGCGGTGCGGCGCTGCGCGCGTTGCCGCGGGTCGGGGTCGCCGGGGCGGCCGCTGCGGGCGCCGCGGCTGTCGTCGTCGACCGTCCCCCGCGCATCGCGCCGCTGAGCACCCCCGCGCTCCCCGGCGAGGGTGTCTGGCAGGCGATCCGCCGCAACGAGAGCCGCAACGACCCGCCCGTGCTCGTCAGCACGTTTCGCAGCGACCCCTCCGAATACCCGCGCCTGGTGGCGGGCGTCGCGTGGATCAACACTTCGAACACGACGGTCTCGCTGTACGCCGGCCGCGAAGAGCCCGCCGTCGAACTGCCCACGCGCGGCCCGATGGAGGTGCCGCCGACCGCGCGCAGCCGACTGCTGGCGACTTTCAACAGCGGCTTCAAGCTAGAGGACTCGCACGGCGGCTGGGCGCTGCACGGGCACGCCTACGCGCCGATGGCGAACGGGCAGGCGACGTTTGTGCACTACGCCAACGGCGCCTACGACGTGATCGACTGGCGCGGCGGGCCGCAGGTTGGCCCGAACGTGGTCTTCGCCCGCCAGAACCTGCCGCCGATCGTCAACGAAGGCCGCCTGAACCCGAACCTCAGCGAAGGCCCCGAATGGGGGGCGACGCTCGGCAATGCCGTCCAGGTATGGCGCTCCGGGGT
Organism: uncultured Solirubrobacterales bacterium; assembly: GCA_963804675.1. Lineage (GTDB taxonomy): Bacteria > Actinomycetota > Thermoleophilia > Solirubrobacterales > Solirubrobacteraceae > Palsa-744. Next base: position 379,614 of record CAWDRI010000002.1, read on the forward strand.
CGGCGTCGACCGCCACGGCAACCTGATTTACGCCGCCGCCAACGATCAAACCGTCGCAAGCCTTGCGCGCATCCTGCGCCACGCCGGCGCGATGCGCGCGATGGAGCTCGACATCAACTCCTACTGGATCAGCTTCAACAGCTACGGCGCCCCCGGCGGGCGCGAACCGAACAAGCTGCTGGCAGAAATCGAACGGCCCGCCGAACGCTACCTCTCGCCCGACGACCGTGACTTCTTTGCCGTCTACGAACGCGCCGGGGGTTGAGGGGCCGGTCGCCGGCGCCCGCGAGGGGATCGTGGGGCTCGCGGTCACGGCGGTCGGCCGTCGTGGGCAGGGGCGGGCCGCGAGAGCAGTAGAGACGGTCGCGGGGCCACGTCGATAATGTCGCCCCGCGATGCCCACCGGTCTGGCCCTCGTGCTGCTGGCCTTCTCGCTCGCGGTGACGCTCGCTGCGGCGCGCACCTTTGCGCGGCGACTTGACGCGCTCGGCGTGGCGCTTGGGATGCCCGAGGCACTGCTCGGGCTGCTCACCGCCCTGGCCGCCGACGGGCCCGAGATCTCCTCCGCGCTGGCAGCGCTTGCCAAAGGCGAGCGCGGCGTCGGCATTGGCGTCGTGATCGGCTCCAACGCGTTCAACCTCGCCGCGATGATCGGCCTGTCCGCGCTGCTCAGCGGCGCGGTGGCCCTGCGCCGCTCGGCGCTGGCGATCGAGGGGTCGGTGGGGGTGGCCGCCACGCTCCTGGCCGCAGGCGTGCTCTTGGAATGGATCTCGCCCGTGCTGGGCGCGCTGCTGTTCGCCGGCGTTGGCGTTCCGTACCTGGTGATCCTCGTCCGCTCGCGCCCGCACACCTCCCACGAGCAGTTTGACCGCGCGCTCGACTCCGCCAGTCGCAGCAGGCACGCCGGCGCGCACGCTGCTCGCGCTGCGGATTTTGAGCTCACCGACGCGCACGCGGCGAACGCAGCGAACATCGAGTTCACCGGCGCGCACGCAACCGACGCCGGCCTCAGCGGCGAGGCGCCTGCGAACCCCGCCCTTGCGGGCGGGCACTCCCACGCGCGCACCGCGCTGTGGATGGCCGGCGACGTCGCGCTGATCGTCGCCGGCAGCTTCGGCATGGTGCTCGCCGCCAGCAGTCTCGGGGGGCGGCTGTCCGTATCGGGCGCGCTCGTCGGGGTGCTCGTGCTCGGGCCGCTGACGAGCATCCCCAACGCCGTAACCGGCGTGCGGCTCGGGCTCGCCGGGCGCGGCGCGGCGCTGGTCAGCGAGACCTTAAACAGCAACACGATCAACCTCGCCGCCGGCATCATGATCCCCGCGCTGCTGACCACCGTCAGCGCGACCTCGAGCACCGCCCACCTCGAGCTGGCCTGGCTACTGGGCATGACGCTCGTGTGCCTGCTCGCGCTCTCGCGCACTCGCGGCGCCGGTCGCGGCACCGGCGCGCTGCTGCTCGCGCTCTACGCCGGCTTCGTTGCCATCCAGTTGAGCGGCTGAACGTTCCCCTCGCGCCGCGGCCCGGTCCTGAGGTGGCCGTTATTTGGATTTGGAGCGGGGTTTCGCCGCCGCGTTAAGATTGCGTTTACGCCCTCGACGGGCGCACCTTTGCGGTGGGAGCCTTGTTGTCCTTATGCGGGGCATGTCCCAGCAGCCAGCCGACAACACGCACGACCGCCGCACCTTCCTCAAGCGCGGCCTGCTCAGCGCTGGCGCCGCGCTGATCGGGGGCGGGCTGCCCGCCGGCGGGGACGCCGCCGGCCGGCACAGCCGACCCCACCATCACACCCACCGCTCCCCGCACCGTCGTGCCTCCGCCCACCGCGCCGACGGCTCCGCGCGGCCGCCGAACATCCTCGTGATCGTCGTCAACCAGCTGCGCACGCCCATGTGGATGCCCGCCCCCGGCACCGCCGCCGAAACGATGCCGAACCTGGCCGCCCTGCGCGCCGGCGCGGTCAACTTCGAACGCCACTACACCGCCTCCAACGACTGCTCCCCTTCGCGCGGCACCCTCCTCACCGGCCTGTACTCCCACCAGACCGGCTGCATGATCACCGGCAACAGCCGCCTGGACCCCGGCTTTCCAACGTGGGGATCGCTGCTGCGCGAACACGGCTACCAAACCACCTGGTGGGGCAAGTGGCACCTCACCCCCGACCCCAACGCCTCCCTAGAGCCCTACGGCTTCTCCGGCGGCACCCGCCCCTCGCCCAACGGCGCGCCCGGCCAGGGCACCGCGATCGACCCCTTCATCGCCACCCAGTTCGAGGAATGGTTCGACCAGGCCGGCCGTTCACAGCCCTGGTGCACGACCGTCTCCTTCGTGAACCCCCACGACATCGCCTGGTGGTATCGATTCACCGCCAGCAACCCGGCCGAGCACGCCCCTCCAGCGCGCGCCAGCGCGCTCCCTCCCAACTACGAGACCCCCGAAATGCTCGAAGCGCAGCGCAAGCCCCGCCTGCAACGCTCGCTGCAGGACACCGCCAACCGCTCCTTCGGCGAAGTGCCCTTCAGCGGTCCCGAAACACTGCCGATGTGGAGCGGCTTGATGGACACCTACCTGCTGTTGCAGTCCTACGTGGACGTGCAAATCGGCTCCGTGCTGAGCGCGCTGGCCGCCCAGCCCGACGTGCGCGCCAACACGGTCGTGCTCTTCACCTCCGACCACGGCGAGTACGGCGGCTCGCACGGCATGCGCGGCAAGGGCGCCTCCGCGTACGAGGAGGCCCTGCGCGTGCCGCTCGTCGTGCGCGACTACCGCCCCGGCCCGCAGGCGCTGCCGAGCGCGACCGCCGTGCCGCGCAGCCAGCTGACCTCCTCGGTCAACGTCGTCCCCCTGCTGCTCACACTCGCGACCGGCGCGAACGCCTGGCGCGAAGAAGCGCACTACTCGCACCTCGCGACCCGCCTCGACCTCGCGGCGATCTGCGCGCACCCGCACGCCGCCGGGCGCGACTGGATCCTGCACGCCACCGACGAGGACCTCACCGAGTTCGCCACCGAACCCTACGCCGCCGAAGCCCCCCGGCACGTCGTCGCGCTGCGCAGCACCCGCGGCAAGCTCGCCGTGTACTCCAACTGGCACCCCGAAACCACCACCCTTGAACCCTCCGGCCAGGAATTCGAGCTCTACGACTACAGCGAACCCGCCGGCGCCGCCGAGCTGACCAACAGCGCCGGCCTGTCCCCGGCGCTGGAAGAGGAACTGTGGAGCACCCTCGAAGGCACCGCCGTCCCCGCCGAGCTGCGCGCGCCGCTGCCGCTGCGCCTGCGCGACGCCCAGCGTCGCGGCCTAACCAACTACGAAAACGTCGAGCAGTTCGAGGACCTAAAGGTGTATGCGACGCATCAGCTGGCGTCGCCTGCGCCGGTGGAAGCGCAGCCGGATTAGGGCTGCCCGTCCTTTGGTGTTGACAACCACACAGTCCGTCTGCTAAGACCAACAGACGTTGGTGTGCGGCCTTGTCACTGCTGCGAGGGGTCGATCGGCGCTCGACTCCGGTGGCGTCGCGTGGCGGCCCTCCCGTCTGGGCTAGCCGGTGTTGGTGAGTGCGTGGAGTCGTGGAAGTATGATCGTCTCGACGCGGGCTTGGCTCGCGTCGAGACGCACCATGCCGGAGAGCGGTGTGAGGAAGTCTGGGAGCTTTGCAGTTCGATGAGCTGGTGGGCTACGTACCCGCGTACGTCGGCGGGCGCCGTGCGTGTTGCGGCGACGGTTTCGGCGCGCGTGTCGATCAGGGTGACGATGTCTTCGAGGTCGCGGCTCGCGATTGGATCGCTGCGACCGCGGTCGGGAATGCTTCGAGCTTGGTGGCGAGTAGGAAGGGTGGTGTTGCCGCGCGGATGGTTGCACCGGAGGGCAGGGTGCGTTGTCTGCGTGCAGCACGGCGGCGTGCCAGCGGCTCTGGAGTGTCAGGATCGCCGGGTTCACTGGCATGGCGTCGAGCAGTAGACCATTTTGGGTGTGGTGCCAGCGGCAGATCACCCCGCCGGCGGAGTCCTCGGTGAAGCCCCGAGCGCGCATTTGCTGCGAGAAGTGCTCGTACGCCAGTCGGCTGGCGATATCGACGACGCACCCACCTCCCGCCAAGAAGGCGGCAACGTCCGCGAAGACCTGGATACCCGACAAGTGGGCCGACCAATAGCGCGGTTCCGGTTCCTAGTGGGTGTCGAGGGTACCCGACCAACTGGTCGTTGTGGTTGTCCTAGCTATCAGTATTTAAGTTGGCCTGTTGTTTGGATGACGATGTCGTTGTTGCGGCGGTTGACGGTGCCGTAGAAGTCGCCGTGGCCGCTGGCGTGTGTGTAGCGGCCTGTGCCGCCGTTGACGGCGATTGTGCCGCCGAAGCTGGAGTAGAGGCCGGTGGAGCGAAGCTGAGCGGAGCCGTGGCCCTTGATCGAGCCGCCGCTGTGGGGGTAGATCGTGAAGGTGCCTGAGATGGTTGCGCCGATATTGAAGTTGACCGTGATGGTCGCGGGAAGTGCGCCGGTGGCTTGTCCCTGCTCTATGTAGGTCGAGCCCGAGGCGTTGAGGAGGTGCAGGTGCGCCTCGTCGTTGACGTTTAGCGTGTGCGCGGCGCGTGCGTGCGGGATGGACGCGACGTGCCCGGACGCCGTGGTGCTCAGGAGCAGCGCTACGAGCGCGATCAGCGCGGTACCCGCGGAAATGGTCTGGCGGCTGGGCCTCTTCATCGAGGCAGGAATGCTGTCGCCATTGACCGAAACAATCAAACTTCTCACGTACCACCTTACTGTCTGTGCGAGCCCGGCGCAACCGGTGTTTCTTACCCTGGGCGGGGGCTGAGGGTGACGCGCGTGCCGTGGGCGGGCGTGAGGACGATAGCGCGGACCTTGGCTGGTTCGGGCTGCGGGTTGAGGGGCGTGAGGCGCAGGGTGCGGGTGATCTCCTGGAGGATGATTCGCGCCTCGGTTTGCGCGAAGCTCGCGCCGATGCAGCGGCGGATGCCTGCGCCGTAGGGGAACCATTGGCTGGCGATGGGCTTGTCTGCGAGAAAGCGGTGTGGGTCGAAGGCCCAGGGGTCGGGGTAGAGCGCGGGGTCGCGGTGTACGAGCAGCGTGCAGGGGCAGACGTCGGTACCCGCCGGCAGGTGGTGTCCGCCCAGCGTCAGCGGTGCGCGTAGGCGTCGAGCGAGCAACGGCACGGGTGGGCGTAGGCGCAGTGTCTCGGCGAGTACGGCGTCGAGGAAATCGTCGCTCTGTGCTGCGGTCTCTTGGTGCGCTGGTGCTCTGGCCAGCTCGTGTGCGGTCCAGGCGAGTAGGGCGGTGGTGTTCTCGTGGCCTGCGAAAAGGAGCGTGATCAGCTCGTCGCGCAACTCCCCATCGGTCATGCTGTGGCCGTCTGTGTCGCGGGCTCCGAGCAGCAGCGAGAGGATGTCTTGGCGCTGGTGCAGGTCGGTGGTGGCGCGGCGTTGCTCGATCTCGGCGTATGTGTGGCGGTCAAGCGTTTCGCGCATGGCGCGATAGCGCGGCATCCGTTTGAGCTGCTCGGGGCCGAGCACAAAGAACGCCAGCACGCGCCGTGTGTCGGTGATCCAGGGCAGCATTTGCAGCAGCGCGCGGGGCAGGGGATGTTGGTCGTCGTCAATACCGAAAACGCACCGAAGAATGATTTGAAAGACGAGCGTCGAGAGCAAGTCGTAGAGCGCGATGGGCAATTCGCGGGGCCATCGCTCGACGTGTTCGCTCGCCATGCGGCGGATCGCGACCGCTTGGGAGTGCTGCTGTTCGACGCCAAAGGCGGGGAGCACGAGTCGGCGGCGACGCAGATACTGTTCGCCGTCGAGCATCAGCATGTTGCTCGTGCCAATCACTGGGCGAAACGCGCGGCTTGCTTGGCCGGTATCCAGCGTGTCGTGAGGCTGTGAGAAGAGGGTCGCGGTATCGCGATGGTCGCCGAGGATGACCCATCGTTGGCCCAGCATCCGCAGCTGGAAGATCTTGCCGTAGCGTCGCTGGGCGGAGGAGAAGAAGCGCTCGGGGTCGGCGACGTAGCGCAGCGGCTGCCAGCCGGGCAGGGGATAACGCATGCCCGGTGGTGTGCGTGAAGACGCCTGGCGTCGTCCAATTCGCTTTACCATCCCTTTCAATTGTTCTATGGTTACCATCCCGCGATCCAGAAAGGGTGGTCTATGGGTCTTCAACCGTGGATGGAGGCGCGCTTGCCGGTGCCGGCTGAGCTGGCGGGGATCGTCAAGATGCGCTGTCGCCTGCGCGAGTTGCCGTAGCGGGCATGTCTGGGTCGATGGTGTTGCTCTCGCTCTCGCAGGTCAGCAAGGTCTACTCGGATGGGCGGCGTGATGTGGCGGTACTCGACAGGGTCTCGATCGAGATCGACGCTGGTGATTTCGTCGGCGTGTGGGGGCCGCGCCGGTCGGGGAAGTCGACGCTGTTGCGTGTTCTCGCTGGTGTGGAGCAGCCCGACGAGGGCAGCGTCATCCTCGACGGTCATGTCCTTGGTGGGGTCTCGCCTCGCGCCCGTGCAAGGTGGCTGCCGCTACTGCTTCACCGGCGTCGTCGCGGCCGTGCAAGGCTGTTGCGGCGTGGCGGCGTCGCGCTGGTCGAGTCGCTGGGAGGGCCAGTTTCCAACGAGACCGCGGTGCGCGACGTCGCGCTCGCGCTGCTCCCGGATGGCCTGAGTTTGCGCCAAGCCGAACCGCACGCACGGCAGGCGCTTCGCGATGTTGGGGTCGGGAAACTCGCGGATATGAACGTGGAGCGCATGACGTTGGACGAGCGCGTGCGCGTCGGGCTCGCACGAGCGCTGGTGCGCGAACCCCGGGTGCTGCTCGTCGACGAGCCGGCCGTCCTTTCCTCGCTGCGCGAGTCGATCGCGCTCAACGGGCTGCTGCGTTCGCTCGGCGCCCGTCGCGACGTCGCAGTAGTGATCGCCTCCGAAGAGCTTGACCCCTTGCACGGGACGCAGCGGATGTTCACAATCTCCGACGGTGCGCTGCGCGCGATGGACCGGCCAGACGCGCAACTGCTGCCCTTGCGCGAGCCCCAACCCGACGAAGCCCGGCGCGCGTCATGAGCACCCTGGAGCTGTGCAACACCGTCAAGCCTGTCGGCTGCGTATGGAGCCCCGGAATCGTTCTGTTCGCTTACCGTCGCGGCTGAGTTTGGTCTATGGTTACCGTCCTGCGATCCAGAAAGGGGTGTTTCGTTGGGTGTTCAACCGGCGTGGATGGAGGGGTGCTCGCCCGTGAAGGGCGCCGTGGCGACCTTCCTCCTAGCGGAGGGCCCGGTGCACGGCTACGAGATGACGAAGCTGATCAACGAAGTTCTAGAGCCGTGGTCTGAGCGACGCGACTTCTTTGATCCCGAAGTCCACCTCTTCGATCGTAAGGACGTGTACCCCAAGATGCGCGCGCTCGTGCGCGATGGCCTGGCCTACGTGGTAGACGAGGGGGCCGGTAGCAGCCGTCGTCGTTTGGACAGGGCGCACAAGCTCTACTATCCGAGCGATTCCATGCCGGGGGCGGTGATGGATTGGATGCGTGCGACTTCGCCGCTTACGATCGTGCGCGCGGAACTGCGCACCAAGCTCGCGGTGGCGCTGCCCGAACACACCGCGGCGCTGCTGAATACGCTCGATGTCTTGGAACAGGAGATCCGGCGCGAAATCAAGCTCGTCCCTTCAGCGGTGCTGTTTACGACGCTGCCCGAGTTGGGGCTGGAGCTGAGGCGCAGCAATCGGCTTGGCTATCTGCAGGCCGAGCTGGCGAGCATCATGAAGACGCGCAGTGCTCTGCGCGAGTTTCTGTAGCCGGCGCGTCAGGGTCGATGGTGTTGCTCTCGCTCTCGCAGGTCAGCAAGATCTACTCGGATGGGCGCCGTGATGTCGCGGTGCTCGACAGGGTCTCGATCGAGATCGACGCTGGGGATTTCGTCGGCGTGTACGGGGCGCGCCGATCGGGCAAGTCGACGCTGCTGCGCGTTCTCGCCGGCGTGGAGCAGCCCGACGAAGGCAGCGTCATCTTCGACGGCTGTGCACTCGGTGGCCTCCCGGCCCGCGGCCTTGCACGATGGCTGCTGTGGCGGCGTCGCCGCAGCGGTCGTGCAAGGCTGCTGCGGCGTGGCGGCGTCGCGCTGGTCAAATCGCTGGGAGGGCCGGTTTCCAACGAGACCGCGGTGCGGGATGTCGCGCTCGCGCTACTGCCCGATGGGTTGAGTTTGCGCCAAGCCGAACCGCACGCGCGGCGGGCGCTTCGCGACGCTGGTGTCGGGGAACTCGCGGATATGAAGGTGGGCTGTATGACGTCGGAGGAGCGTGTCCGTGTCAGGCTCGCCAGAGCACTCGTGCGCGAACCCCGGGTGCTGCTCTTCGACGAGCCCGCGGTGCTTTCCTCGCCGCGAGCGTCGGCCGCACTCAAGGGTTTGCTGCGTTCGCTCGGCGCCCGTCGCGACCTTGCGCTGGTGATCGTCTCCGAAGAACTTGACTCGGTGGCACCGGCGTCGCGGATGTGCACCATGGATGGCGGCACGCTGCGCGTGCTCGACTCGCCAGGCGTAGTGCTGCCGTTCCGCGACCCTCGGACCGACGACGCCCGGCGCGCGTCATGAGCAGCCTGGAGCTACGCAGCATCGTCAAGCACTACCAGTCCGGTGAGGAGACCGTCCGCGCCGTGGACGGCGTTTCGCTAACGGTCGCCGAGCGCGAGTTCGCGGCGCTGTATGGGCCAAGCGGCTCCGGGAAGACGACGCTGCTGCTGCTCGCGGCGGGCCTGCTGGAGCCCGACAGCGGCGGGGTCCAGTTCGCCGGCCGCGACATCGCGCGGCTAGGGCGCGTCGAGCGCTCGCTTTTTCGCCGCCGCGAGGTCGGATTCGTGTTCCAGTCCTTCCACCTGATCCCAGGTGCGAGCGCGCTTGAGAACGCCGCCGTGAAGCTGCTCGCCGACGGATACAGCCTCGTGCAAGCCAAGAAGCGCGCGCGGCCGTGGCTCCAGCGAGTCGGGCTCGCCGCGCGCGCAGAGCACCGCAGCGAGCAGCTTCTCGATGGGCGAGCGCCAGCGCGTCGCTATCGCCCGGGCGCTTGTCAACGAACCGCAGCTGCTGCTCACCGACGAGCCAACGGGCAACCTGGACTCCAAGCGCAGCCGCGAGATCCTCGGCCTGCTGCGTGAGATCTGCCACGAGCGCTCGATCCCCGCGCTGCTCGTCACACACGACCCCCAGGCCGCGGGTGTCGTGGATCGCGTCTACACGCTGCGTGACGGCGAGCTGCACGATGGCCTCGACGTCGATCTGCACCCAATCTCAGCATGAGACGTGCCCTATTGGAACCCCGTATCCTTGGGCTTCGCGTCAGCGTGCTCGCCGGTTTCTACGCTTGGCGGTTGCGCCGTCACGGTGTCCAGGAGCTACTGGCGGGCCTTGGGATCGCGATCGGTGTCGCGCTGACGTTCGGTGTGCTGCTCGCGAACACCGCGATCAACGGGTCAGCCAGCGAACTGGACCGCCAGCTGATCGGTTCGGCCAAGCTCCAGCTCGTCGCGCGGTCCGCCGACGGCTTCAGCGAACGCCTCGCCGAAGAGGCCGGACGGCTGCCGGGCGTGCAGGTCGCCTCGCCACTGTTGCGCTCCTCCGCGGTCATCGCCGGTCCACACGGACGCCAGCTGGTGCAGCTGATCGGCGTGACCGCAAGCCTGGCCGCGCTGGAAGCACAGGCCACACAAAACCTCGGCGCGGGCAGCTCGCTGCTCACCGGCGGAATCGGTCTTGCCGAGGCACCAGCCCAGGCCGCCGGCGTGCACGGCGGCGAAAACGTTCTCGTGCTCGCAAACGGCGAAGCGCATCACGCACTGCTGCGACTCGTGCTCGGCTCACAGACGGTTGGTGCCGTCTCGGGCAGCCCAATCGCGATCGCGCTGCTCCCCGTGGCGCAACGTCTATCGGGCACACCCGGACGCGTCACCAACGTCCTTATTAAGCCGGTACCCGGCGCACAGCGGCAGGTCGAACACGAGCTGTTTCAACTCGCGCACGGCCGCCTCGACGTGGTGCCCGCCGATAACGAGCTGCGGCTGCTCGCGGTCGCCGCCGGCCCGACCAACCAGTCCACCACACTGTTTGCCGCGATCAGCGCGATGGTTGGGTTCCTGCTCGCGCTCAACGCGATGCTGCTGAGCGTCCCCGAGCGACGCCGCTTCGTCGCCGAACTGCGCCTCGCCGGCTTCGATCCCGCCCAGGTAATCCTCGTGCTCGTCTCCCAAGCCCTCGCGCTCGGCCTGCTCGCCTCCGCGCTCGGCGTCGTGATCGGTGACGTGCTCGCGCACACGATCTTCCACCAGATACCGAGCTACATCACCTTCGCCTTCCCCGTCGGCTCCCAGCAGACCGTGCACCCCACGGTCGTCCTGCTGGCAGTCGCTTGCGGCGTCCTCGCAGCATTGTTCGCGTCGCTGTTCCCGATGCTCGACCTGCGTTCCGGACGTGCCCTGGACGCGGTGCTGCACGAACCCGGCGAACCAGGCCAAAACATCACCCGGCGCACCACGCTCTGGCTCGGCACGACCGGTGCAGTGCTGCTCGGCGTCGTCACCGCAATCGTGCTTGCTCTGCCCAAGCTCACCGTCCTCGGTGGCATCATCCTTGCGCTCGCAGTCGTCTGTCTGGTGCCCTGCGCGTTCGTGCTCGTACTGCGAGCAATCACACCCATAAGCGAACGCCTACCGAGTATGCTCGGACTCGCCGTCGTCGAACTGCGGGCCGGCGCCACCCGTTCGGTCGCGCTCGCCGCCGTCGCAGCGCTCGCGGTCTACGGCAGCGTCGCGATCCAGGGGACTCGCGACGATCTCAACAGGGGCCTCGACAAATCCATCGTCGAGTTCTTGCAGACAGCGGATATCTGGGTGACGACGGGTGACAACGTCTTTACAACCGACAGTTTCAAGGCGTCGCGAGCCATCCGTTTGCTCACAAAAGCGTCTGGCATCACATCTGTTCGGGTTTACCAGGGAAGCTTGCTCGACGATGGCGACCGGCGCCTCTGGATTCGAGCGCGGCCGCCGGGCGACAGCGAGGTTTTGCAGCCCAGTCAGATGGTCGAAGGCAACTTCGAAGACGCCAGCCGCCTCATGCGCAGCGGCGGTTGGGCTGCAATTTCAAGCGAGTTCGCGGCCGAACATCATCTGCATATCGGAGGCTTCTTCACACTGCCGACACCCGGTGGTAGCGCACTGCTTCGCGTGGCGGCGATCACAACCAATACGGGGTGGCCCGCGGGTGCGATCACGCTCTCGACGGCGGACTACGGTCGTTACTGGCAGACATCCAACCCGGCTGCGTTGGAGATAAATCTCAAGCCGGGCGTGAGCGTGGTGGCCGGTGAGCGGATTGTCAGGGCGGCAATCGGCGACCGTCCGGGTCTCTGGGTTCAAAGTCGCAGCGCACGCGAAAGACAATTCAGGGCCAACGTGAACCAGGGTTTGCGAAGTCTCGGCGAGATCGCCACGCTTCTGCTCGTTGCTGCGGCTCTCGCAATCGCGTTGGCTCTCGGTGCTGCGCTCTGGCAGCGCCGGCGGCGTTTTGCGTCGCTCAAGACGCAAGGCTACGACGATCTGCAGCTCTGGCGCGCGCTCCTGTTGGAAAGTACGCTCGTAATCGCCGTTGGGTGTGCCGACGGGCTTGTGCTCGGCGTCTACGGCCACGCCGTCGCAAGCCGCTGGCTGCGGCTGACCACAGGCTTTCCCGCGTCGTTCTCGCTTGACGTGCCTCAGATGCTGATCACACTCGCGACCGTCTCGCTCATAGCGCTGGTGGTGGTAGCAATTCCAGGCTTCAGCGCTGCACAGGTCTCGCCGCGGGTCGGGTTCCAAGAGTAGGCGGCGGTTAGCGCGCCGGGCCGGGGCACGCTCATGACGCCGCGACGCATCGAAGACCTTGCGGCGACGGTCTCGCTGTTCTCGCGCGCGGCCTGGGTCTATTGGGCGAACGCACGCCGGTGCATTGTGCGCGAGCAGCAACACTGGCAACGATCCGCCTCCGTGATCCCCGACCCCGTCCTGCGCCATCTCGCCTTGGACACTCACAACGCGAAGTGGGCCGACATCGAGGGCGCCGGGGCCTTCGCGGCGTTTCTCGCGCCGGCACATCGCGCGCGAACGGTGCGCACTCTAGTAGCGTTCCAGCTCGCGTTTGACTACGTCGACAATGTCGCCGAGCAGCCGGCGCTTGACCGGTACGCCAACAACCGCCAGCTGCACCTTGCGCTGCGTGTCGCGCTCGACCCGACCGCTCCTGCGCAGCCCTACTACACGCACAGCAACCACCGGCACGACAACGGTTACCTCGGCCGGCTCGTCAGCGCCACACAACACACCCTGCGAGCCCTCCCATCCCATCCGCATGTTCTGGGCCACCTACGCCGCGGCGCGCAGCACGTCAGCGAATACCAAAGCATCAACCACACCGACGCCCACCGCGTCGTGCTCGCGGACTGGACGACCGAGCACACTCCGCCAGCGGGGCACCTGCATGGATGGGAGGTATACGCGGCGGCAGGATCATCGCTCGACATCCTCGCGCTGATCGCCGCCGCGGCGAACCCCACACTCACGCGCTCCGAAGCAGCCGCGCTGGCGCACGCCTACTCCCCGTGGGTCGGGGCGACCCACACGATGCTCGACGGTCTCGTCGACCACCGCGAGGACCGCGCCCGCGGCCAGCCCAACCCCGTCGATTCCTACCCCGACCCGGCTGCCCTCGCAGCCGGCTTTCGATGTCTCTGCGGCTACGCGCTGGAACGCCTCGACACGCTCCCAAAGGCCCGCCAGCACCGCCTGCTGTTCACGGGCATGAGCTGCCTCTACCTCTCCGCCGAGGCGGCTTCCGCGCCACACGCCCGGCTCGCCAGACAGCGCATCATCGAAGCGCTCGACTGGACCGCCGTACCAGCATTGAAGATTCTCGCCATCAGGCGCGCCGTGCGCAGCTCTTCGAATGGTGCTAGGCGGTAGCTGCTACGGGTCCATAGATCGTGATTATCGTGCCTATAGGCGGGGTCCGTCTATTCGACCACGGCAATCCGTGCAAGTATGCGCGCGCAATGAGTGTAGAGCGACCGTCGCACAAGGACAGCGGAGCGCCCAGCGGGCCGCACGAGCGACCAGGTAGCTTGGCCCGTCGTCTCGGTCTCATCGTGATCCCCGCTGCGCTCGACACATCGCAGCCGGGCGGACGAATGTGCCAGGGTGGCGTGGCAGACATTCAGACATTCGGACTGCACTCACTAGCGCCCGGGGCTGGAGAGCGTGCATCCCTCGATCGTCGGCGTCAAGGTCCACAAGACGCTGGCCGCGGCCGGCACTCGGGTTACCCTTTCTACCCGGGTGTCGGCCCATCTTCACTACGATCATGAGCAGTAGGCGGAACGGTTAGCCGTGTCAACGCCCGATCCGGCGACGCGCTACACGCTCGGCGAGCGCCCGCTGGTGCTACTGGAAGCGCCGAACGGAGAGTACGCGCTTGGCGAGCGGTTGCGTGACTCGATCGTAACGTGCTGGACTGCAACGTTGCGGGAGCGGTTCGACTGGGGTGAGCGGCCGCTCGTGAGTTACGGGTTTGGCGCTGGCTTTTTGAGCGCCTTGGACGCGTGCGATCTCGACGAGGTCGCGTTGTTATCCGCGATGGTGGCCAGCGGACAAGTTGATGACCTGGATGGGTGTTGGGTGGAACGCCGAATAGACGAGGGTCACCTCGTTCCGTTGGGTCGTGATGACCGGGCGCAGGGGTGGCGTTGCACGCATCGCGTCGCCGCGAGCCGAGCATGTTTGGACTACTGGGTCTTGCCGTCTGGCAGCATCGAGTTCGAGTCCTTCCGGCATCACCATCCCGTCATGGCGCTACTCGTCGGTGAGGTTCCGGCCCGTGCCACGACGTAGCTCACGCCCCCCCGATAGCGTGCCGAGGCTTTGTGAGCCGCGTTTTTCGCAGTCGCTGGAGCGGGGTCTTGCGATCTTAGGATGTTTCTCGGTCGGGCAGCCCACGCTCGGTATAGCCGACATGGCCGACGAGCTGGGGATGAGCCGCAGCACCACGCATCGCTACGTGATCACGCTTGTCGCGCTCGGGTATCTGGAGCAGGACGAACGCCGCAAGTATCGCCTCGGGTTGCGCGTGACCGATCTCGGCATGGCGGTGCTGAATGCGATAGGACTGCGCGATCACGCTTACTCGTACATGGAGGACTTGAGCCGGCGCAGCTCGTTGACGGTTAGCATTGCCGTGCTCGATGGCACGGAGATTGTCTATGTCGAGCATGTTCGCGGTATGAGGCGCGCGGCGAACGGGCTGCGCCCCAGCCTCGCTGTGGGCTCGCGTCTGCCGGCGTATTGCACCGCGATGGGAAAGGTGTTGCTCGCTTCGCTGCCGGAGTACGAGCTGCCGAAAGTGCTGGCGGATATCCGGCTCGCAAAGCGTGCTCCCGGGACGATCACACGCAAGCCTCTGCTACGCGCGGAATTGGCGCATGTCCGCGAGGAAGGCTTCGCGGCCTGCGAGGAGGAGCTGGCACCCAAACTGCAATCGATCGCCGCCCCAGTGCGCTCCAGCTCCGAGGAGGTAGTCGCCGCGTTGGGCATGGACTCGCCCAGCTCGGCGATCCGGATGGAGAGCTTCGTGGACCAGCTTTCGCCGCACCTGAGGGCCACGGCCGACCAGATATCGGCGCGGCTCGGGTACCGGCGCAAGGACGAGCTGACAAGCTAGCACAGCCAATTTATTGATGAGCAGACTAAAGCAAAGAACCTGTGGGTTTCGGCAATGAAAGTCCGCCGGAGGAGAGCCGTATGCCCTGCTATCGCTCAAACCAGTAAAGCAAACAGCAGTCACAGCAGTCACCGATATCAATCACTTCCGGGGGTCGTCTAACACATGCTCGCGCTAATCTCTCGTCGTGTCTTGCCGCGTTTTGTGGTCTGTCTCGGGCTCGGCTTGCTGGCTGTTTGCTTGATCGCGGGGTCGGCTGCGTTGGCGGCGCCGACTACCACACCGGCTTCAGGTGAATCTTTGCCTGCAAATCCGTTGGTCGTGCCTGAAGAGCAGTCGTTGACCGGCAGCGATGGGGAAAAGGAAGCGCAGGAAGCCCAGTTGGCGAGTCCCGAAGAAGTCGTGGCGCGCCAAGAAAGCGAAACCAAGTACCGTAGTCTTTCGACAGGCGAAGCAAAGAGCACGGCCGAAAAAGTGTTTCCCGGGTTGATGGGCGTGCAGGCGGGCGGGCCGCCGGCGATGCCCGCTGGGCAGCGGATCACGGGGTTTGCGAGTGAGTTTGCGGCGCAGGCGGAACTGGGCGGCGGGCAGTCTGGCCTGGTGCAGTCGATGGAGCCGATGGCGTTGCCCGCTGGGGGTGGGGGGTGGTCGGCGATCGATCTTGGGTTGCATGAAGCGCAGGGTGTGTTCGTGGCGGGGAATCCGTTGGTTGAAGTGCGGTTGCCGAAGCATCTGGATGAAGGCGTGCAGTTGCCGGTGCAGGGGTTGTCGGTGACGCCGGTCGATGGGCAGGCGCAGGCGCTTGGAGGGGCGGAAGGCGTGGTCGCTGAGAAGACGGCGTTCTATGCGAACTCGCAGACTGACAGCGATACTGTTGTGAAGCCGTTGACGCTCGGTGTTGAGGTTGACACGTTGTTGCGTTCGCCGTCGAGTCCTGATGAATTTGAGTATCGGGTTGGGCTGCCGTCTGGTGCGAGTTTGGTGAGCGAACCGGGTGTTGGGGGGGTGCGGGTGGTCAAGGAAGGGGCGACGCTTGCTTCTATTCCGGCGCCTTCTGCGCACGATGCTGCCGGGGTTGATGTTCCTGTTCTTATGAGCGTGACGGGCGATGTAATCAAGTTGAGCGTTGATGATGAACCGGGACGGGTTACGTATCCAGTGGACGTGGATCCGGAATTCAACGCCCGCGGGGAATATCTAAGTCCCTGGAATTGGCATTTCGATGAAACGGCGAACGGCTTTACGCATTCTAGAGAAAAAGGGAAAGAAGGCGGCGGTGGGTATCTGTCGATGAAACATACGGGGAGTTTTCCCACTGGTGAGTGGGAAACGGTGTGGGAGCGCAGCAATGGCAGCTCGAAAATATACTACGTCGCCACCTATGACAGCTTGTGGTACGCGTATAATGTTTGTGGAAGTGAATGTCGGGAAAGGACGGTACCCTATCTTTCCGCTTACGCGGCGATCTATAACAAAACTGACGAACCTGAATATAGCCTGGTCCAATTCGCCGGTAATCCCTATATACACTCGGCTTCGGTATGCGCGAACGAGGAATGCTCGCCGGCTGGCGGCTCTCACGAAAATACCTATGAGTTTACTGTTACGACGCTCGAACCAAGCTCGAACTACTCGTCAAGCGAATGGGATTTTGGAGCAGAACTCGAAAGCGCGACCGTTACGTACATTTCCCAGCCCAAGGAAATACACTCCGAAGCGACCTTGAACACCACGTACGCTAAACTCAAATATAAAATGGGGAGCGAAGAAAGGGAAACTGCCAACGTGCTGTATGACGGGTTTCCGCAATGGTTTGGGCCGTCTTCGGAAGGGGCTTTCGAGGCAGAATACAAGGATACAGGCGTCGGTATCGCCAAATCGGAATTGGAAGTGTATAACAGTAAAACGGCCGGGTGGGAACTGATTCGTGGCAAGAATTATACGACCGAAGAGTCTAAAAACGAACAGATCCAGGATGAACCTTTGTGTGAAGGTATCCAGTGTCCCGCCGCGCTCAATGAACTCTTTACCTATTCGCTGGTAGGGGAATACCGTCGTGGGTACGACGAAAAAACAACGTTGCCTAATGGTGAAGATAAAATTAGGGCCGCCGCGAACGATGCGATGGAACATACGTCCTCGGACGAACACCGCGAAGGCGAAGCGGTCATCAAAGTAGATTCGGAAGCGCCATACAACATTGCGATCTCAGGGCTGGTCGGCAAAGGCAGCGAATATGAACTCGGGGAAGTAGAGACGACGATCAAAGCGGAAGCGACGGATGGCAAGGAAGGTATCCCGAGTTCGGGGATCAAAGCGCTGGAATTGGCGGTCGATGGCAGGACGGTGGGCAAACCATCGGGGTCGTGCCCAGCTGGTCCGTGTACTGCGCATGGAGAATGGTCGATCAACGGTGCGGAACTTGGTGCCGGCGTGCACACGTTGACGGTGCAGGCGGTCGATAACGCAGACAACTATGCCGACAAGCCTTTCACGCTGACGGTATACCACGCGAGTCCGGTTGCGATGGGTCCGGGATCGGTCAACCCCGAGTCCGGTGATTTTGCGCTTGAATCGTCCGATGTTTCGGTCAGCGGCGGGGAGGGCGCGCTGGCGGTGACGCGCCACTATGATTCGCGGAACCTGAAGGAGGGTGAAGAAGGTCCGCTCGGGCCGCAGTGGGCGATCGGCCTCGGTAGCCTGGCGAGTCTTGAAGTGCTGCCCGATAAGAGTGTGATGGTGGTCGGCTCGGAAGGGCTGACGCATTTCACGAAGTCCGGCAGCACCTATGTCGCGCCGAAGGGGGACACCAATCTCACGCTGAAACCAGAAGAAAACACCGAAAAACAGATCGTGGCGTTCTATCTCGAAGACGCGACCGCTGGCACAAGCACGAAGTTCACTCTGCCCGCGGGCGCAAACGCATGGATGCCGACCACTTCTAAAGGGCCTTCGTCCACCAATACGATGACCGACGAATACAGATCGGTGGAAATCGAAAAAGGCAAGATGGTCATCGAGCCGACGCTGGAGGTCGCCCCTCATCCAAATACGACTTGCGAAGTAGGTAAATTAGAAAAAGGCTGTCGCGCCCTCGAATTCGTTTATGCAAAAGAAACGACGGCTAAAGAAGGCGAAGCCCGCTCGGACTGGGGTAGCTACAAGAATCGTCTGGTCGAAGTGGTCTTCGTGGCGTGGAATCCGACGACCAGCAAAATGGTCTCGACGTCGGTCGCGCGTTACGAATACGATGTGAAGGGCCGGTTGCGTGCGGAGTGGAATCCGAGTTTGCCCTCGGAATTGAAGACGTACTATGGGTATGACAGCGAAGGGCATGTGAGCGCGATCACGCCGCCCGGACGGGAGACGTGGGCGTTTGTGTACGGCACGATCGCCAGCGATGGAAGCGGTGGCCGGCTGATCAAGGCGACGCAGGCGCCCGTGTCGGCGGCGTTGTGGGCGGGCGAAGCGGTGAAAGACAGCGAAGCGCCGAAACTGTCGGGTACGCCGGCGGTGGGTGTGAGGATGAGTGTTTCGAATGGCGTGTGGAGCGGTTCGCCGGTGGTCTACGGCTACCAGTGGGAGGATTGCAACATCATCGGCCAGTCGTGTACGCCGATACTTGGCGCGACGAACCAAAACTATACGCCTGTGTCTAGCGATGTTGGGCATACGCTTGTTGCGCAGGTCACCGCGATCAATGGCGATGGGTCGGTGGTCCTCTCCAGCGCGGCGAGCTTGGTGGTGTCTGTGAAGGCGGGCAGTTATGAGCAGGGGCTGAGTGGCAGCCTGAGCGCGGTTTCGTGTATATCGGGCACGACGGACTGTGTGATCGGTAACAGCGAAGGCAGCGCGCGGTACGCGACCAACGTCAGTACGAGTGGCCCAGCGACGTGGAAAGAATGGCGGGGGCCCGAAGAAAAAGAAGCGCGGCCGAGCGAGGCGGTGGCGTGCCCGGCGACGTCGGTGTGCCTGCTCGCAGACCATGGTGATGTGTACTACGCGACTGCGTTGGGGGGGTCTTGGACTAACGGTACCAGCCCGACGTACCCGGTGGATGCGATTTCGTGCGCGTCGTCGTCGTTCTGCGTGGATGGCCAAGGGGAAACTTTTCAGGGCGAAAAGGACGGGTATATTCGCTACTCGACGGCGCCGGCTTCCAGCGAATGGACGCCTGAGAAAATCGGTGGAGCGGTCAACATAACCGGCGTGTTTTGCGTGTCGTCGTCGTTCTGTACGGCGGTTGATGGTAACGGAAAAGTTTATGTGGCGACAAGCGCGAGCCAGATCAAATCGACGTCGTGGAAAGAGACCGACGTGGACGGTGCCAGTAAGCTCAACGGCATCGCGTGCACCTCGACCACGTCGTGCGTGGCCGTCGATGGCTCGGGCAACGCTTTGCAGTTGACAATCGAAAGCGGCGGCGCTGCGACGGTATCCAAACATGATATCGACGGCACGACAAGTGTGGTCGCTGTGACGTGTACCGGCAGCACGACGTGCGTCGCGGTCGATAGCTCCGGCAACGCGTTCGTATCTAAAAACAGCGGTGCTACCTGGGCGAAGGAATATGCGTTCGGTGATAAACTGACCAGCGTCGCCTGTGCTTCGGGTTCGCTCTGCGCGACGGTGGATACGTCTGGCGATGTCACTGCGTTCAACCCGGCTGGCGAAAAAGGCACAGAAGGCGAAAACCACACGCCACAGCCAGGTGCGACGATCGAGTACGGCGTACCGCTGCAGGGCACGGGCGTGCCGCAGCAGATGGGTGTCAACGAAACGACGAAACGCCGCGAACCGGAAAAGTGGGGGCAGCACGACGACCCGGAATACGCGACGTCGATCTTCACGCCCACTAACCCGGAGGGCTGGCCCGCCAGCAACAACAAGGGTGCAACGACGTACTATTTTGACGGTCAGGCACGGACCACGAATGTAGCCAACCCAGCAGGCGGCGTATCAACCACGGAATACAACGAAGAAAACCAGGTGACACGCACACTGAGCCCCGATAACCGCACGACAGCACTAAAAGAAGAATGCAAAACAGAAAAAGAATGCAAATCAGCCGAAATAGCTGACCTACTGGAAACAAAAAATGCGTATAACGAAGAAGGCCAGTTGACCGATACGCGCGGCCCACAGCACACAGTCAAGCTTGCGGTCGGCAAAGAAGGCAAAAAAGGCGAAGAAGTACTCGCGCGAAACCACGTACACTACGACTATGACGAAGGCGCACCGCAAGGCGAAACCTACGATCTGGTTACCAAGGAGATCGACGGTGCGGAAACCACCAACGGCGAAGAATTCGACAAGCGCGTCGCGACTACCTCATACAGCGGCCAGAGTAACCTGGGTTGGAAACTACGCAAAGCTACGTCGCAGACGACCGACCCGGCGGGCCTAGATCTGACGAGCACCACCGAATACAACTCCGAAGGGGACGTGATCGAGACCAAGACACCGGCGGGAACCTCGCAGGCCGTGTATCCGCCGGTGTTCTCCGGTTCGTTCGGTAGCGAAGGGTCAGGCAGCGGCAAGTTCAACCACCCCGAGGGTGTCGCGGTCAACGCCAGCGGCGACGTGTGGGTCGCGGATAAAAACAACAACCGGGTGGAGAAGTTCTCGCCGTCGGGGTCGTTTATCGCGGCGTACGGGTCCAGCGGTTCGGGTGACCTGCAGTTCTCCGGGCCGTGGGGTATCGCGGTCAACCAGACCACCAACGAAGTATATGTCAGCGATACCAACAACAACCGGGTCGAGGTGCTGAAGACCAACGGCGAATTCGTTGACGCGTTCGGTTGGGGCGTCAAAGACGGCAAAGAAGAACTCGAGGTCTGCACCACCGCCTGCAAAACGGGCCTGGCCGGCTCAAAAAACGGTGAGCTCGACGAACCACTTGGCCTCACGGTCGCCGCGAACGGTGATGTCTGGGTCGCGGAATACGCCAACAACCGCATCCAGGAGTTCTCCTCCGCTGGCGGGTATCTCGGACAGTTCGGGACCAAAGGCTCCGGGGAAGGCCAGCTCTCGGGGCCCAGCGGCGTCGCGATCGTCGAAGGCGAACTGTACGTCAGCGACACGGGCAACAACCGTGTCGTCGAGTTCTCCCCGAACGGCACCTACCGCAGCGAGTTCGGCAGCACCGGTTCCGGGGAAGGGCAGTTCAAAGAACCGTTGGGTATAGCGGTGAACGCGACTACCGGCGACCTGTATGTCTCTGACACGGGAAATAACCGGGTTGTGGAGGTCAGCCCGGCGGGGAAGTTCCTCACGGAATTCGGACACTACGGGACAGGCGAAGACGAGTTCCACGGCCCGACCGGGATCACGGTCAACAGCAGCGGCGAGCTGTACATCGCTGACGAGTACAACGCCAGGGTCGACGAGTGGCTGGCGCCGGGTACCGGAGGGCAACGGCTGCTGTACTCCGCAGAGTTCGGCTCGGGCGGCTCCGGTAAAGGCCAGTTCAACTTCCCGGTCGGTGTCGCGATCGACGGGCAGGGCAACGTCTGGGCCACCGACTACAACAACAACCGAATCGAGGAGTTCACCGGCAAGGGCACCTTCCTCAACGAATACGGGTCCGCCGGGAAAGGACAGGTCCAGTTCGAAGGGCCGACCGGCATCGCAGTCAACCAGAGCACCGGCAACCTCTACATCGGCGACTGCCACAACGACCGCATCCAGGAGCTAAGCTCGACCGGCACCTACGTCCGGTCGATCGGCTCCCCCGGATCAGAACCCGGAGAGCTAGGCTGCCCCTCCGCCGTCAAGATCGATAGTTCCGGCAACGTTTGGGTGGCAGACAGCGAACACGACCGGATCGAGGAGTACTCCTCAACGGGCACGTTCGTCGGTGCGTACGGTAAAAAAGGCTCCGGGGAAGCCCAGTTCGAAGACCCCGTCAACCTCGCGTTCGTCGGCAGCGACATTTACGTCGCCGACCATGGCAACAACCGTATCGAGGAGCTGAGCGACACCGGCGGCGCCTATGTCGGCCAGTTCGGCAGGGAAGGCTCTGAAAGCGGCCAGTTCAAGGGTCCCGAAGCGATCACGGCCGATGCCGCCGGCAACCTCTACGTCACAGATAACGCCAATAACCGTATCGAGGAGTTCTCATCCACCGGCGCCTTCGAGGGCTCCTATGGCTCCTACGGCACCGGCGAAGGCCAGCTGCACAGCCCCGAGCAGATAGCGGTCAACGCGGCCGGCGAGGTTTATGTCGCCGACGCAGAGAACAACCGTCTGGAGGTCTGGATGCCAGACGACCAGGCCGCGCACGATGCCAAGACGGTCTACTACACCGCTAAAGAAGAAGCCGAAACGACAGCGTGCCGCAACCACCCCGAATGGGTTGGCCTACCCTGCCAAACACTCCCGGTCGCGCAGCCTGGCAACGGGATGCCAGAACTACCGACCAAGACAATCAGCTATAACATGTGGGACAAGGCGGAAAAGATCGTCGAAACCTTTGGGACGACCGAACGGACGACCAAGACCGAATTCAGCGCGGGTGGGCTGGCGCTCGCGAGCGAAGAGACGTCGAGTAACGATAAGGCGATGCCGAAGATCACCGACAAATACAACGCGAGTACCGGGATGCTCGAAGAACAAAGCACCACCGTCGGCGAAAAAACACAGGCCGTGACTAGCAAGTACAATAGGCGTGGCGGGCTGGAAAGCTACACCGACGCCTCCGGCGATATCGCGACGTACACCTATAACGAAGACGGGCAGGTCGCGAAAGTCAAAGACGGCTCTGATGAAGGCAAAGGCGAACAGACCTATACCTACAGCGAAGAAACTGGTGAGCTGGCCGAACTTGTTGACGCTGGCGCGGGCACCTTTACAGCAGGCTACGACGCGCAGGGCGAGATGACCAGCGTGGGCTATCCGAACGGCATGACCGCGTCCTACACCTACAATCCTGTTGGTGGGGCCACGACGCTGGAATACAAGAAGGTGACGCACTGCACCGAAAACTGTGTGTGGTTCAAAGACAGCGTCACACCGTCGATCCATGGCGAAGCGCTTTCGCAGAACAGTACCCTCGCCGGCGAGGAATACGCCTATGACAACGCGGGCCGGCTGACACAGGTACAGGAAACACCCTCAGGCGAAGGCTGCACAACACGCGCCTACACATACAGCGAAGACAGCGACCGCACTAAGCTCGCGACGAGCAAACCCGGCAGTGAAGGGAAATGTTCGGGCGAAAACCCCGTCGTCGAAGCGCACACCTACGATTCCGCCGACCAGATGACCGACGAAGGCACGGCCTACGAAGCATTCGGCAACACCACAAAACTACCCGCCGGCGACGCGGGTGGCCAGGCGATCACCAGCGAATACTACGTAGACGGCCAGGCGTATAAGCAGACCCAGAACGGGCAGACCAGCGAATACAAGCTCGACCCCGAAGACCGCATCCTGGAAACGAAAGCGTCCGCGACGGTCACAGACCACTACGATGCGCCAGGAAACAGCATCGCATGGACGAGCGAACCTGGCAAATGGGAACGACGGATACCCGGCATCGAAGGTGGGCTGGCGGCCATCCAAACAGGCACCACGAAGGCCAACGTCACACTACAGCTACACGACCTGCAAGGCAACATCGTCGCGACCGTCGAAGACAGCGAAACCGCCACCAAACTAGCCACCACCTACAACAGCACAGAGTTCGGTGCGCCAAACAGCAAAGGCGAACCACCCAAGTTCGCCTACCAAGGCGCCAGCGGGATCACCAGCGAAAGCTCCACCGGCCGCATCGTCCAAGACGGCATCACATACGTACCGCAAACCGGCGCAATGCTCGAGCCACCCGAAGACCTCGCGCCCGCAACACCGACAAACCACAACGCGGCATACGTCAGCAACCCCAACAACCCCGCCGACCAAGCCGGCGCACAAGACATCGGCGCCCAAATCGCCAAGCGCGAACAAGAAAACCGGGAACGCGAAGAAGCAAGTGAGCCAAAGGGAACGGTACCGCCTCCGTCAGGAGAAGAAGTTGACGTAAACATGGCGATCGTGGGCTGGCCAGCGGGGTACGGGGCACACGCGGCGGATGATGCGACGGCCTGCGACGTGAACCTACAGTGGCCTCATCAATCCAAGCATGATCCGACGACGGTAAATATTATTGTGACTTTAACGTGTACCAACGCGGTATACAATGTACGAGTTCGGATTGCCCTCTACTATGAACATGTGTTGGTAGGGGAAACCGGGTATGTTTCAAAGGGGGACACAAACTATGCCGAGGAAAACGTAGCTGTCGAGTGTGTTCCCGGTCTATGGCAGGGCTGGGCATATGTTGATTTCACGTTTCCCCCTGGCGAGGACCCGCCATTTGGCAGGGCTGAAGAGTGGAGCCAGGCAAAATATATAAACTGCTAGCAGGTAGCACTATTTCACGGCAGCCAGGCTGCTCGATGTGGAATGGCCCGGGACGATGCTGCCAGCGTTATCGGGTATGAGCCCTGTGCCCGATCAAAACGAGCTTTTCGAGAGTCCGGGCTGCGAGGGGAAATCGTGGCGCGGCGAAGCCTAGGAGTATGGCTTGTTGTGGAAGAAGGGGACGTTGTTGGGATCGGGGTACCCATGAATATATTGAAGCATTTCCGGCCAACTATTCGTGGCCGACCCTTGGGAGGTTCATAAACCGCATGCCGAAATGTGACCTCACCGTAACGAATGACGTCTCCGCCGGTGCGTGGATTGCGCCAAGGCTGCGGGGCGAGTTTGGTGCTGTGTCGCTCACGGTCCCCAGTGGTTATCCGGCGTATGCGCGGATTTGCCACCCGGCGAGCGACGCGCGGGGCCGCCTGGTGAGGTGGTCCGAAGTCGCTGACGCTACGGGTCGCATGGCGCATCCACTCATGCAATGGCACGCACTCGTCGGGTCGTCCGACCCTCATAACTTCAAAGGGTCGCTGTGGCCTGGCGGCGACCCAGAGCGCGGCGATCTCGCCCCGAACCTGGTTGACGTGCTCGCCGAGCATCTACGGAGGCATACGATCGAGGCAGAGCACTGTTTCTTTGCCGTGTGGGACGGTTGGGCGTGGGTTCATGGAGGCGGTGTAAGGGTGTTTTCGCGCCTTGAGAATGCGGGAGCCTCAAGTTCAGAAGCTCGGCCAGAGATCAGAGTAGAGCGTGCGCAGGGGGCATTCTCGACAGACGAGCTGGCCCGGCCCCGTCTGGTGCTGCCTGGGCGCGAATACCTATTGCTCGAAGGTGCTCTTTCGGCGGTGAAGCAACTGGGCGATCTGTTTGGCCTGGAAGGCTTTTCGCGGAAGTCCCCCAACCTATTCTGGCCTGCAGATCACACGTGGTGCGTCGCCAGTGAGATCGACTTCGACTCGACACTCGTTGGAGGGTCGACCGACCTGATCGAAGCCGTCCTCGACACTCCCGAACTCGACGCTTGGCGAGTCAAACCCGATGACTCGCTTGCCGCCGATGGCGATCACATCAACCATCTCATACCGTAAGCGATACTGGCCCGACTCGCTAGCTCGGCCTGGTTGGTCTGGGGCCAGCCTCAGACGCGGGACAGGACGTCCCGCGCCGGTTCGCGTTGACGGCGGGCGCACACACGCGGATGATCCCAAAGCAAAAACCACACCTCACTCGATCCGCGACGTGCTGCGGCTGACACCCAACGACATGCGCTCAAAGAACCGAAAGCGACGACGATCGATAGTTCCGGCAACGTCTGGGTGGCAGACAGCGAACACGACCGGATCGAGGAGTACTCCTCAACGGGCACGTTCATCGGTGCGTACGGTAAAAAAGGCTCCGGGGAAGCCCAGTTCGAAGACCCCGTGGACCTCGCGTTCCTCGGCAGCGACATCTACGTCGCCGACCATGGCAACAACCGGATCGAGGAGCTGAGCACTACCGGCGCCTATGTCGGCCAGTTCGGCAGGGAAGGCTCTGAAAGCGGCCAGTTCAAGGGCCCCGAAGCGATCGCGGCCGACGCTGCTGGCAATCTCTACGTCGTGGATAACGCCAACAACCGCGTCCAGGAGTTCTCGTCCACGGGCGGGTTCGAGGGTACCTACGGCTCCTACGGCAGCGGCGAAGGACAGTTGCACGACCCCGAGGAGATAGCGGTCAACGCGGCCGGCGAGATCTATGTTGCCGACGCAGACAACAACCGTATCGAGGCATGGATGCCCGACGACCAGGCCGCGCACGACGCCAAGACCGTCTACTACACCGCCAAAACAGAAGCCGAAACGACAGCGTGCCGCAACCACCCCGAATGGGTTGGCCTACCCTGCCAAACACTCCCGGTCGCGCAGCCTGGCAACGGGATGCCAGAACTACCGACCAAGACAATCAGCTATAACATGTGGGACAAGGCGGAAAAGATCGTCGAAACCTTTGGGACGACCGAACGGACGACCAAGACCGAATTCAGCGCGGGTGGGCTGGCGCTCGCGAGCGAAGAGACGTCGAGTAACGATAAGGCGATGCCGAAGATCACCGACAAATACAACGCGAGTACCGGGATGCTCGAAGAACAAAGCACCACCGTCGGTGAAAAAACACAGGCCGTGACTAGCAAGTACAATAGGCGTGGCGGGCTGGAAAGCTACACCGACGCCTCCGGCGATATCGCGACGTACACCTATAACGAAGACGGGCAGGTCGCGAAAGTCAAAGACGGCTCTGATGAAGGCAAAGGCGAACAGACCTATACCTACAGCGAAGAAACTGGTGAGCTGGCCGAACTTGTTGATGCTGGCGCGGGCACCTTTACAGCAGGCTACGACGCGCAGGGCGAGATGACCAGCGTGGGCTATCCGAACGGCATGACCGCGTCCTACACGTACAATCCTGTTGGTGGGGCCACGACGCTGGAATACAAGAAGGTGACGCACTGCACCGAAAACTGTGTGTGGTTCAAAGACAGCGTCACACCGTCGATCCATGGCGAAGCGCTTTCGCAGAACAGTACCCTCGCTGGCGAGGAATACGCCTATGACAACGCGGGCCGGCTGACACAGGTACAGGAAACACCCTCAGGCGAAGGCTGCACAACACGCGCGTACACATACAGCGAAGACAGCGACCGCACTAAGCTCGCGACGAGCAAACCCGGCAGTGAAGGGAAATGTACCACCGAAAACCCCGTCGTTGAAGCGCACACCTACGATTCCGCCGACCAGATGACCGACACAGGCATCACCTACGAAGCGTTCGGGGACACCACAACACTGCCGGCCAGCGACGCGGACGGCCAAGCGATCACCAGCGAATACTACCTCGACAGCCAGACATACAAGCAAACCCAGAGCGGCGAGACCAGCGAATACAAACTCGACCCCGAAGACCGCATCCTGGAAACGAAAGCGTCCGCGACGATCACAAACCACTACGACGCGCCGGGCAACGGCATCGCATGGACCAGCGAACCTGGCAAATGGGAACGACGGATACCCGGCATCGAAGGCGGACTCGCCGCCATCCAAACAGGCACCACGAAGGCCAACGTCACACTACAGCTACACGACCTGCAAGGCAACATCGTCGCCACCGTCGAAGACAGCGAAACCGCCACCAAACTAGCCACCACCTACAACAGCACAGAGTTCGGTGCGCCAAACAGCAAAGGCGAACCACCCAAATTCGCCTACCAAGGCGCCAGCGGCATCACCAGCGAAAGCTCCACCGGCCGGATCGTCCAAGACGGCATCACCTACGTACCGCAAACCGGCGCAATGCTCGAGCCACCCGAAGACCTCGCGCCCGCAACACCCACAAACCACAACGCGGCATACGTCAGCAACCCCAACAACCTTGCCGACCAAGCCGGCGCACAAGACATCGGCGCCCAAATCGCCAAGCGCGAACAAGAAAACCAGGAACGCGAAGAAGCGGCACACCCACCAGGGGAAGTGCCAACACCTGAAATAGATCCGTCGGACGATGGTGAATGGGGTCACTTACATGTGAATTTTAAAGTGCTCAAATGCGACCGGGAAGGCTGCGAAGCCAAGTTTACCGCCAAAGGCAACATTACGGATAGTGGACGCCAGTCAACTGAGTTGCAGCTGGAAATTAGGGTCGATAATCCAGGGTGGGAAAGTAGCGAGCAATACGAGCATTATCACAAGGTTAACGGTACTTCCACGCCGGATTACCAGGAGGACTTGTTTATCCCGTTTGGCACGGTATTTACATTTGTGCTGTATGTGACGGTCGGACAACATCACGAAACATTGAAATTGGAATTTACCTCGATCTATGGCGAAGTCGTCTTTTAGAGTTGGACCTATCGATCACGCGACTATGCTATCGTTATTTCATGGCGTTCGCTAAAGAAGAGCCCCTTCCGCCCTACGGCCTAGATGGTGCGTTTGTTGGTGAACGGTTAAGCAAGGATATGGGGTGGGATACCTGCGAGATAGTTCATCGCCCTATCGGTGCGGAGGGGGAGTTGAGTGTGCGCGTGATTCGACGCACGACTGCGAAACACGGAAGAGATGGGTCAAGATTGCCTATCTCTGCTGAGCTTGCACGGCGTAGCGTGGCGTTGGCACTTGTATTGGATAACCCCGAGGCGGGGGGAGGGGGTGTGCTGGCAACGACGGAAGCGGTGGGGAATGAGACTAGCGCGTGGAGGGAACGAGAGGTAGTTCTCGATGGGAAGGCGGTGGTGGGCTTTGAAAGAGGGTTTGGAGGTAGGTGGCTGGCGTATTGCTTGACGCCCGGCTTGATTGTATATGTAGTGGCGCCGGCCGCGTTGCGTCTCGACACGGTTGAGCTGAGGACGCTTCGACCTGAGGAGATAAAGGAATACAAGTACCTAGAGGACAAAGCGGTTGATGATGGCGAGACGGACGAGGATTCGCGGGGGGTGAAGGGGTGGAGACAACCCAAAGGTATGCTGCCCCGTGTGGTTCCGGTAGAGCTGGTGTTGACCGCCGGCGAGCTAGCAGCCGTATATCTCAGTCATATCGAAGCCTACTCTGTGGGGTTCATGATTCATTTGATGGTGGTCAGGCGGGGGGAGCCCGCGGGCCAGTGGTCGGATGATCCGCAAACTAGCTCTGACAAAGACCGTGATGGGCTGAGATTCAGCGTTCGTTTTAGTGATGGACTTGTCCTTGGTGGAGCAGGTAACGCGTATAGCATGGGTCGCGACATGGGGATGAGGTTGACTGGGGGCGGTGGTAGTTATGAGCGATGGAATAAGCGCTATTGGGTATGGCCGATACCGCCGCCGGGGCAAATAATGTTTTGCTGTGAATGGAAGCAGCTTGGTATGAGGGAGACGAAGTCCGCACTCGACGCGGCTAAGGTGCGAGATGCGGCGACGCGGGCGATCGCGGTCTTCGGGGAGCTATCATGATCTTGCAAAGCGGAGCGGCGGCGACGCTTGTCTGCATTGCCACGGTTGCGGTGTGTGCGCGCGGCGTTAGCGATAGCGCATATGTTTCACGTCCTGTGCCGAACAGCCATGTGTTGCTGGTGCCGGAGCTGCAGGGTGGCTGGGCGGGGTGGTGCCTGGCGACGAGCTATCGAGCCGGGACCAGAAGCGGCGGTACTTGCGGTGCAGTGATGAGGACTTCGAGGGGGCCGATCTTCGCAAACGGAGGTTGCGAGCAGGACGAAATGAGGATTGATGTATACGCGCTCGTCACGAGTAAAGTAGCGGCGGTCTCCGTGGCTGGTGGGGCACCCGTCCTGACGAGGACTAACTCTACGCTTCCTGACGGGCTACGGACGGCGGCCGTGGAAGTGCTTCGTCGCGACGGGCGGCCCAACATCTCGCGAGGCTGTCCCCGCATAACACCGCTTGATGCGTACGGCAGGCCGATCGACGTGAGGGGCAAGCCGGGCAGGCCGCAGGCGTTCAAACTACCGGGCGCGCGGGAATGGGAAGCGCCGGTGCGCCCACCAGCGGGTGCGTGCAAATTCATAGCGGCAACACTTCCTGGGGACCTCACGGCGTATGAAGGGGCCGTGACGACGCGGATCAGACCCTACCGCGGGCTAGGCCGGGCGCTCGTGTCTTGTGTGGACACCGTCTACGTCCACCACGGAGAAGATCAGTTCACCGCGGCGGTGCTGCTCAACGCGTCGCGCCCAGGCGAGACACCGCCACCGTTGCCCGGGATGAAGCCGCTGGCCGGACGCCGGGGGATTTTTGAGGCGCCGGGGTGTGATAATGAGAGGGCAGCGCGTCGTGTTCCTGGGGCGTGGCTGGTGGTCGAAGAAGCGGGTGGCGGCCTCCGTGTCCCGGTGGAAATTCTCGAGCATCTTCGAGCCACTATTCATCTGTGATCTGGTGCCGATTCAATTGACGGTCGGCGCGCAACCTCAGACGCGGGACAGGACGTCCCGCGCCGGTTCGCGTCGACGGCGAGGCGCACACACGCGGATGATCCCAAAGCAAAAACCACACCTCACTCGATCCGCGACGTGCTGCGGCTGACACCCAACGACATGCGCTCAAAGAACCGAAAGCGACGACGATCGATAGTTCCGGCAACGTCTGGGTGGCAGACAGCGAACACGACCGGATCGAGGAGTACTCCTCGACCGGCACATTCGTCGCTGCGTACGGCAAAAAAGGCTCCGGGGAAGCCCAGTTCGAAGACCCCGTGGACCTCGCGTTCCTCGGCAGCGACATCTACGTCGCCGACCATGGCAACAACCGGATCGAGGAGCTGAGCACTACCGGCGCCTATGTCGGCCAGTTCGGCAGGGAAGGCTCTGAAAGCGGCCAGTTCAAGGGCCCCGAAGCGATCGCGGCCGATGCCGCCGGCAACCTCTACGTCACAGATAACGCCAATAACCGTATCGAGGAGTTCTCATCCACCGGCGCCTTCGAGGGCTCCTATGGCTCCTACGGCACCGGAGAAGGCCAGCTGCACAGCCCCGAGCAGATCGCGGTCAACGCGGCCGGCGAGATTTATGTCGCCGACGCAGAGAACAACCGTCTGGAGGTCTGGATGCCCGACGACCAGGCTGCGCACGATGCCAAGACGGTCTACTACACCGCTAAAGAAGAAGCCGAAACGACAGCGTGCCGCAGCCACCCCGAATGGGTTGGCCTACCCTGCCAGACACTCCCGGTGGCGCAGTCGGGTGTCAGCGGGATGCCAGAACTGCCGACCAAGACGATCAGCTATAACATGTGGGACAAGGCGGAAAAGATCGTCGAAACCTTTGGGACGACCGAACGGACGACCAAGACCGAATTCAGCGCGAGTGGGCTGGCGCTCGCGAGCGAAGAGACTTCAAGCAACGACAAGGCGATGCCGAAGATCACCGACAAATACAACACCAGCAACGGGATGCTCGAAGAACAAAGCACCACCGTCGGTGAAAAAACACAGGCCGTGACTAGCAAGTACAATAGGCGTGGCGGGCTGGAAAGCTACACCGACGCCTCCGGCGATATCGCGACGTACACCTATAACGAAGACGGGCAGGTCACGAAAGTCAAAGACGGCTCTGATGAAGGCAAAGGCGAACAGACCTATACCTACAGCGAAGAAACTGGTGAGCTGGCCGAACTTGTTGATGCTGGCGCGGGCACCTTTACAGCAGGCTACGACGCGCAGGGCGAGATGACCAGCGTGGGCTATCCGAACGGCATGACCGCGTCCTACACGTACAATCCTGTTGGTGGGGCCACGACGCTGGAATACAAGAAGGTGACGCACTGCACCGAAAACTGTGTGTGGTTCAAAGACAGCGTCACACCGTCGATCCATGGCGAAGCGCTTTCGCAGAACAGTACCCTCGCTGGCGAGGAATACGCCTATGACAACGCGGGCCGGCTGACACAGGTACAGGAAACACCCTCAGGCGAAGGCTGCACAACACGCGCGTACACATACAGCGAAGACAGCGACCGCACTAAGCTCGCGACGAGCAAACCCGGCAGTGAAGGGAAATGTACCACCGAAAACCCCGTCGTTGAAGCGCACACCTACGATTCCGCCGACCAGATGACCGACACAGGCATCACCTACGAAGCGTTCGGGGACACCACAACACTGCCGGCCAGCGACGCGGACGGCCAAGCGATCACCAGCGAATACTACCTCGACAGCCAGACATACAAGCAAACCCAGAGCGGCGAGACCAGCGAATACAAACTCGACCCCGAAGACCGCGTCCTAGAAACCATCAACACCGGCAAAACATCCTCCACCGTCACAGACCACTACGACGCGCCGGGCAACGGCATCGCATGGACCAGCGAACCTGGCAAATGGGAACGACGGATACCCGGCATCGAAGGCGGACTCGCCGCCATCCAAACAGGCACCACGAAGGCCAACGTCACACTACAGCTACACGACCTGCAAGGCAACATCGTCGCGACCGTCGAAGACAGCGAAACCGCCACCAAACTAGCCACCACGTACAACAGCACAGAGTTCGGCGCGCCAAACAGCAAAGGCGAACCACCCAAATTCGCCTACCAAGGCGCCAGCGGCATCACCAGCGAAAGCTCCACCGGCCGCATCGCCCAAGACGGCATCACATACGTACCGCAAACCGGCGCAATGCTCGAGCCACCCGAAGACCTCGCGCCCGCAACACCCACAAACCACAACGCAGCATACGTCAGCAACCCCAACAATTCCGCCGACCAAGCCGGAGCACAAGACATCGGCGCCCAAATCGCCAGACGCGAACAAGAAAACCAGGAACGCGAAGAAGCGGCCATGCCGGTAGGAACGACACCTACTAGTGAAGGAGAAGAACGGGAAGAAGAATTCCCGGACCCAGAAAAGAAAGATCACGGCGAGTACGGACATCTCTTTACGCTCTATGAAGACATCAAATGCAACACATACGACTGCTCGGCCGAATTCTCCGTCAAGGCGACTCTCACCGACACCGGGAAACAGTCAACTAGTATGCAGTTTATGATCAAGGAGTACGTACCGGGCGTGGGCTGGCAGCCTTACCTGAAGGAGAAGTCAGTTAAAAACTACGGCTCTACGCCTACCTATGCTGTTGGTCAGATCATTATTCCGTGGGGATATGTGTTTTCGTTCGAACTCGAGGTTCGAGTAGGGGGTCACAGGGAAACGCTGAGAACGGTGTTCTTCGCCGTCCAAGGCGAGGGGGTGGTCTAGCTCGTGTGGACACCTGTGGGGAAGCTGGACTGGGCATGCCACCCATTGAACGCCTTACTACCGTGGCTTTGGTGACATGATGATGGTTGGCGAGCGCGCTCTTCCGCGGTACGGGCTGGGCGGATCGTTCGTGGGTCAGCGTTTACAGCAAGGCAGTGGCTGGGATATCTGCACGATCCTGCACCTTCTTGACGGTAGATCCGGTGGGTTGTCCGTTGGGGTGGTGAGGCGCGCTACGGGTGGGCGCGGAAAGGGCGGATCGAGGGTTCCGATTCCACCGGAGCTGGCCGCAGAGACCATCGCGGACATCGTTGTCATGACCCCGCTGCGGGAAGTCGAGGACGGCGTAGACGTCAACGCGCGGGTGGATGAGCTAAACGCGCTGGCACGCAAGGTGGCGCGCGATGAGCGTGCGTGGAGGACGCGAGAGATGATCATCGACGGCGAGGTCGTGGTCGCGCGGGAATGGGAGTACGCTGGTATCTGGGCGGTATACCACCTCACCGAAGATCTGATTCTGTATGTGACTGGGCATGTAACGCTGCGTCCCGAGACTGTGGAGTTGAGACAACTGCAGCCGGATGAGGTCAAAGGATACGAGTATCAGGATGACGACGCGGTTGATGATGACGAGAAGGGCGATGATGCTCGGGCGGTGAAGGGGTGGAGGCAGCCCAAAGGTGTGTTGCCATGTGTGGTGCCGATAGGGCTGGTGTTGAATGCGAGCGAGCTGGCGGCTGTATATCTAAGCCATATTGAAGCCTACTCTGTGGGGTTCATGATTCATTTCATGGTCGTGAGGCAAGGAGAGCCTAAGGGTCCATGGCTGGATAACCCTCGGGCTAGCTCGGACAAAGACGGTAGTGGGCTGAGATTTGGAGTCGGTTTTAGTGATGGGCGTGTCCTTGATGAGGTGAGCGCCCGGAACCGCGACAGCGGCATGCGGGTATCTGGGGGTGGAGGTAGCTATGAGCGGTGGAGCGAGCGCTTTTGGGTATGGCCGATACCGCCACCAGGACAAATGGTGTTTCTCTGTGAGTGGGAGCAGCTGGGCATGGAGGAGACGAAGTCCGTATTCGATGCGAATAAGGTGCGAGACGCGGCGACGCGAGCGATTGCGGTCTTTGGGGACAATGGGTAGGCGTGATCGGGATAGCGCGTTTGCATGGTTAACGATGCTGGCGTTACGGATGATGCTGAACCGCCCCGGGAAT
Source organism: uncultured Solirubrobacterales bacterium (assembly GCA_963804675.1). GTDB lineage: Bacteria > Actinomycetota > Thermoleophilia > Solirubrobacterales > Solirubrobacteraceae > Palsa-744. The sequence goes on from CAWDRI010000002.1 coordinate 413,685, forward strand.
CTTGGAGGCCCGGCTCCGAGCAGCACCACGATGTTGACTTCTCTGAGCACTCCTCGATCGTATCATGTCTCGATACATGATACGGCGATGGGCGAATTCAACCTCGGCGACTCGCGATCCGCGGGCTTGACCGGGGGTGACGGTGCGGTTCTGCTCGACGAACTGTTCTGAGGTGAGGGCTCCGATCCTCTGATGGGCAATACGGCCCGGCCCGCCGGGCGATTTCAGCCACCGACAGGCGCCCGCCAAAGGCGGGCATGCACAACTAAACCGAACCCGTTCCGCTGCCCCGCTCAGCGCGCAATCACGCGCAGCAGCACCGTCGAGTCGCTCGGCACGCTCGCCGACAGCGTCGCGCCCGAACCGACATTGCTGACGGTCCCGCTCCACACGTTGCGCACCGTGTAGCCGCTCGCCGGCCCCATCCCGATCGCGCTCGTGCTCGTCGCGATATGCAGCGTGTTGGGGCCCACATTCAGCAACGCCACCGCGCGGTCGCCGTTGGCCAGCGGCTTGACCCACACCTCTCCTTCGCCCTGTGCCGCCAGCAGCCTCGCCTGCAAGCCCGCCGTGTCCTGGTCGATCGCGATCGCTTGCGCGTTTGACACCGTCGCCTGGCTGGTCTGCGACAGCGAAATCAGATCAGCGCTGATCATCAACGGGGCCGCCAGCATCGCCCACATGCTGAACTGCGTCCTGAACTGCGCGTCGGTCATCCCCTGGTCGGGCCCCAGGTAGTCCGGGTCGTTCCAGTGGCCCGGGCCCGCCGCCTGCGGCTGCGCTGCGTCGGCCTGCATGTTGCGCAGCACCTGCGGAAATTCTACGCTCCCCGGCACCCCCACATCCGTGTCCGTGCGCCAACTGTTGCCCGCCGTCGGGCCAAACGTGTACGAACTGAACGCCGAGTTTTCATACGACGGGTCCCCGCCCGCGAACTGACCCGGCTGCAGGTAGTCGCAGATCGACAGCAGCATCGGCCTGTGACTCGCGTTGTGCACAATCGCTTCGTGAAACGCCGCGTACGCCGCTGCCGGCGCGAGACCTTCACGGATCCCGCCGCAGAAGTCCACCTTGATCGCGTCGACCCCCCACGCCGCCAACGTGTTCACATCCTGCTGGTAGTGCCCGCCGCTGCCCTGCCCCGCGCCGCCGCAGCCGTTGCGGCCCGCGTCGGTGTACACGCCCAGCTTCAGGCCCGCCCGGTGCAACGTTTGCGCCAGCCACCGCATCCCATGTGGCCACTGCGTCGGGTTCACCTCGATTTCGCCGCTCGGCGTGCGCGCGCCCTGCCACCAACCCACATCCAGCCACACATAGCGGTACCCCTCCTTAGCCAACCCCCTCGTGACGAGCTCACTCGCCTGCTCAAGCACCGTTGGCTCGTCGAAGCGGCCACCGAACGTGAAATACGAATCCCACCCCATATACGGCGTTGGCGCCAGCACGCTCGCCGGCGTAGCGCCGCCCGTCTGCGCCCGGTGGGCGACGCGACGCCCGCGGGCGTTGGGGATCGTATGGGCCGCGCGGTTCGTGTGGGCCGCGGCCGGCTGGGCGGCGAGCGTCGCCGCGAGCGCCGCGAGCGCCGCTCCACGCGCGAGTAGCCGCACGTGGCCGGTCCTCACCCGCGCCGGCGCCCGGATCGCCGCCCGGGTCGCCCAGCCGTCGCCCGCCGCGCCGACGCCTTGCGGCCGTGCGTCCTGGTCGGCTTGGGCGGTGCGGTCAACGTCAGCGTGGCGCTGCGCAGCGACGCGCTGATCGCGCCGACCACCGTGCCGGTCACCGCCAAGCGCACCGCCAGCTGGCGCCGGCTCGCGATCAGGCTGCGGCCGGCCGCGTTCAGGGCGATCGTCGCCGTGTACTGCTGCCCCGGGCGCAGACGCACCGTGCGCGAGCCGATCGTCGCCGTCGTGCGGCGCGTGCGCACCGGCGCGCTGCGCGCCGCGACCGCCACGACGCGCTTGCCGCTCAGCGTCTCCTGCACCGTCAGGCCGAGCTGCAGCGTGCAACTGCCCGCCGCCTGCGCCGAGCAGTGCAACGGCACGCTGACCGTCGTCCCGTGCACGCGCGGCGTGCCGACGGTCGTCTCGGAGATCGTGCCCAGCCCGCCCGCCGGCACCGTCACGAACGAGCTGGTTGCGCTGCGGCTGCCTTCGCTCGTCGTGGCCGTCACCCGGCACTGCAGGTGCTGTGAGACGTCTTCATTGCCCACCGTGTAGCCCGCTTCGCCTGCCCCGCCGATCGCGTGCGTGTTGCGCAGCCACTGGTAGGCCACTGCCACGCCTTCGCTGGTGCCGACTCCCGACTTGCACGTCAGTCGCTGGCCGGGCGCCGGGATGCCCGCGATCGACGGGTGCGGTTCGACGACGAACGGCGAGCCCGTCCTGAAGCTCTCGCCGGCGCCTTCGGCGCCAGCGCGCGCCGTGCTCGCCACCAGCCTGTAGTCGTAGACGGTGCCCGGCGCCAACCCCGTTAGGACCGCGCTCACCGGCGCCCCCGCGCTGCCACTCGGCAGGGTCGAGCACGGCATGCTCGACCCGTACGCCGTGGTCGTGCCGTATTCGAAGCGGCACCCGCTCAGCGCTGCGTCCTGCGAGTTCACAAAGCCCGTCACGACCGCCGTCGTCTGCGTCACTTCCAGCGCCGCCGCCGTGCTCACGACCGGCGCGCCCGCCAGCTCGGTGAACAGCCGGCCCGCGCCGTCCACCGCTGCGCACAGCCCTTCGGCGACGCACGACACCCCGCTCAGCACCCTCGGCGCGTCGATTTCGCTGCGCACCCACAGCGGCGGTGCCGCCGCCGGGGCGTCGCTGGCGAACACCTGGCCCGCGCCGTCGGCCGCCACGCACAGCCCCGCGGCCGTGCACGACAGCGCGTTCGGCGAGCCGAACGCGTCGAACGCCGTTGTGCTCCACGTCGCGCCCGAGCCCGGCCCGGCCGGGCCGCTCACCGACGCCGCCGCGTTCGTGCTCGCGTACGCGTCGCCCGCGCCGTCGATCGCCACGCACGTCCCCGCGCCCGCGCAGGAGACGCCCGCCAACCCCGCGCCCAGGTCGATCGTGCGCGCGTGCCACGCCCCCGGCCCGCCCGCCGGCTCGGTGCTCACCAGCGCTCGTCCCTGGGCATCCACCGCAAGACAGAACGCTCCCGCTGTGCACGACACGCCCGTCAGCCGGTTGGAGGCGTCGATGTCTTCCGGGCCGTTCCACGCGCCCGCGCTCGGGTTGGCGCTGACGAACGCCCGCCCGGCGTCGTCCACCGCCACGCACGCTCCGCCCGGCGCGCACGACACCGCTTCGAGCGCGTGACCCGTATCGATTTCGCTCTGCCGCCAGCTGGCCGACGCGCCCGCGCCCGGGTTCACGCTGACCAGCACGCGCCCTTCGCCGTCCACCACCACGCACAACCCCGCCGTCGGGCACGACACCGCCTTCAGCGCATGACCACCGTCGATCTGGCGCCCGCTCCAGCTCGCGCCGACCGTCGGGTCGGTGCTCGCCAACGCTCCGCCCGCGCCGTCAACCGCCACGCACAGTCCGAGCGACGCGCACGACACGGCGCTCAGCGCCTGGCCGCCGTCGATGTTCGCCGGGCCCGACCAGCCCAGCGCCGGGGCCGCCGATGCCGCTGCGGCGAGCGGGCCGGCGCTCGCCAGCGCGGCTGCCGCGGCGACTGCGACGGCAAGCAGTGCCCGCAGAGCGGGCAGGCCAAGGCGGGGCGTAGGGGTGCGCACGCTGAGATGCAACACGCGATCTGCCCTGCGGTTGCGCATTCGTCCAAAAAAGGCGGCACGACGACGCACCGCAGACAATTGTCTGCTATTTATTCGCGCGATGCCCACAGACAAGAAACGCACCAAATCACAGGCGGCGGCGTCGCGGACGCCGCCGCGTCCGACCGCCACTGCCGGCAAGCGCCGCCGGCGCGCGCCCGCGATCGAGCTCGACATGGACTGGGACGAGCCGCTGACGATGCTCGGCGAAGCGCGCTACTCGCAGTCGCTGGAGCGCGGCCTGGCGATCCTCGCGTGCTTTACGCCCGAACGCCCCGTCCTCGGGATCGCCGAGCTCGCCGAAATGCTCGACATGAGCCGCAGCACCACCCACCGCTACGTGATCACGCTCGTCGCGCTCGGCTACCTCGTGCAGGGCCGTCGTCGCAAGTACAGCCTCGCGCTGCGCGTCACCAAGCTCGGGCTCAGCTCGATGAGCGCCACCTCGCTGGGCGAGCACGCCCGCCCCTACATCGAGGAACTCAACCGGCGCTCGGGTTTCGCCGTCGCGCTCGCCGTCCTCGACGGCCGCGAAATCGAGTATGTCGAGCACGTCCGCGCCCGCCGTCGCGGTCGCTCGCCCGGCGATGTCGGCGTGGCCGCCGGCGCGCGGCTGCCCGTTCACTGCACAGCGACCGGCAAGCTGCTGCTCGCCGGCCTGCCCGCCGACGCGCAGCGCGCGATCCTCACCGAGCTGAAGCTCGCCCGCCACGGCCCCCGCACCATCACCAACCGCAGCGCGTTGCGCAGCGAGCTGCAGCAGATCGGCGAGCACGGTCTCGCCAGCGGCCACGAAGAGCTCGCGCCCGGCCTGCTCGCGATCGCCGCGCCCGTGCGCAACGAGTGTCGCGAAACCGTCGCCGCCGTGAGCATGGCCGCGCAAAGCGCGACGATCGGGCTCGACGACTTCGTCGGGTACCTCGGGCCGCACCTGATCTCCACCGCCGACCGCATCTCCGCGCGCCTCGGCTACCGCCGCGACGACGAGCGGGTGGGGTAGGGCGTGTCATCGCGCCGGCTCGGCCCGTGCGGCGATGACGGCAGTGCGGGTGTTTGTGTGTGTGGTGCGGTCCTCGCGGCGACGACGGCAGCGCGGGTGTGTGTGGTGCGGTCCTCGCGGCGACGACGGCAGCGCGGGTGTGTGTGTGGTGCGGTCCTCGCGGCGACGACGGCAGTGCGGGTGTGTGTGGTGCGGTCCTCGCGGCGACGACGGCAGTGCGGGTGTGGGTGACGTGGCTCTCGCGGCGAGGACGAGCGGGTCGGCTGGGCTCAGGCACCGCGGGTCCAGGACTCGCTGGAGGAGGCCAGCCGGTGCACCGCGAGCGTCGTCGCGGCGACCAGTGCCAGCGCGAACAGCAGCGGCGCCAGCAGCGACACTTCCAGCACCAGCAGCGCGCCGATCAGCGCGCCGAGGAGGATCGCCCCGACTGCGGCCAGCCGGCGGCCGAGCTTTGAGCCCGAACCGCCCACCAGGCTCGTTTCCGAGGCCAGACCCGTGAGCGTGCGCGTCACGACCGTCGTCGTCAGATCCGGCACCGCCAACCCCTGCGCGGCCGAGTTCTGCAGGCCGAGCGCGAGCGCCAGCAGCACCGTCAGCGCGTAGCGCGCCGGCTGCGCCGGCGGTTCGCGCACCACCCCCGCCAGCACCACCGCGCCGGCCATCGGCACGATCTGCGCGACCCCCGCCGCGCGCAACAGCCGCCCGCGGTGCTCTCGGTGGCGCGCGATCAGCCACCCCCCGGCCAGCGCGCCAGCCAGAAACGAGCTGAGCGCCAGCAGAGAGGAGACGCTGGAGACGCCGTGCGCGCCCGCCAGCGCGAACCCGAGAAAGATGATGTTGCCCGTCATGTTCGCCACGAACACGTGCCCCAGCGCCAGGTAGCTCGCCGCGTCGACCGTCCCGCTCAGCACCGTCAACGTCAGCAGCAGCGGCACCAGCGGGCCGTGGCGGTCGCCCGGGCCCGGCCACACGGCGCGCAGGGCGCCGGTCACCGCGGCCACGAGCGACGGGCGGCCGAGGCGTGGGGCGTTGCCCGCTGGTGGCTCCCGGCGGCGTCGGCGGTCCGGCGGCGGCAGTGCGGCGTGAGCGGCTCGGCCATGCTCAAGCCGCTGTCAGCACCGTCTTCACGCCGCCGCCGAGGACATGCTCGCGCAGCGCGCTCGGGGCGTCGTCCAGCGGGGCCACGCACGTGGTCACGACCTCGGGGTGCAGGCGGCCCGCGGCGATCAGCTCCAGCACGCTGGGCATCAACGCCCGCGCGTGCGTGCGACCGAGGTGCAGCGTGACGTTGCGCGCGTACATCCTCAGCACCGGCACCCGTGCCGCGCGGTGCAGGCTGCCCGCGCTCGTGCACACCCCGTCCGGCGCCGTACACGCCAGCGCGCGGTGCAGCGCGTCGCCGCTGGTGTCGACCACCAGCGGCGCCGGGTCGCGGCCGCGCAGCGCGCGCGGGTGCAGCGTCTGCAGTCCGAGCCGCTGCGCGTGCTCGCGCACCGCCGGGCGGCTGTCGGCCAGCGTGACGTTGCGCGCGCCAAACGCCCTCGCCATCAGGCCCGTATACAGCGGCAGGCTCGCGCCGAACAGCAGCTTCGGGCTGGCCGCGGCGAAGATCAGCACCTCCGCGTCCGGGTCGCGCTCCAGCAGCGCCGGCAGATGCGGCTCGACATGGCGGTAGGCGTCGCACACGTTGTCCGCCACGCTCGCCACCGCCACCGGGTCCAGCGCCGCCGGCAGCGGCACGAGCATCGCGTCGGCGAACGGCACCGCCAGCTGGTCGGAGAACGCCCCGCCCCAATGGCCGCCCGTGAGCCCGAACCCGTACATCGACACCGGCGGCACGCTCGCGCAGTTGCCCGTCCGTCCCTGCCGGCACGGCCCGCACTGCCCGCAATTGATCTGAAAAGGGACGAGCACGCGGTCGCCGACGCGCACCGTCCCCACCTGCTCGCCGACCGCCACCACCTCCGCCACGCATTCGTGCCCCAGGTGCAGCGGCAACGGGAACTGCGTCGCGCCCAACACCAGCGGGCAGTCCAAGTCGCACGTCAACGCTGCGATCGGGTGCACGATCGCTCCCCCCGGCCCCGGCAGGCGCGGCGCCGGCGCGCTTCCGAAGCGCAGCCGCCCGCCCGGCGCGGCCGTAAGAGCGCGCATCGTCGCGCGGCTTGGCCGCAGCCGCTGTCCCGCGCCGTCACGCGCCGCGGCCGCCAGGCGCCCCAGACGCTGCGCGGCGGCGCGTTCTGCGGCCAGGCCGATCCCCGTCGCGCCGCTCGGCCCGAGCAGGCCCGCGTAGTGACGCAGCGGGCCGTGGGGGCGGCGGCGGGGTTGGCGGCCGAGCACGGCTTGGAGCTTAACGCGCCTGCGCTTGGCCAGGTAGGCTCCAGCGCGATGAGCGAGCTTGTCAGCTACGAGCTGCAACCCGCCGCGCAGGAGGGTGCCGCGCCGATCGCGACGATCGCGATGGACGACGGCAAGGTCAACGCGTTCTCGGTGGCGATGCTCGACGCCGTGCACGCCGCCTTCGACCGCGCGCGCGAGGACGAGGCCGCGGTGCTGTTCACCGGGCGTGACGGACGTTTCTCGGCGGGCTTCGACCTGAAGGTGTTCGCGGGCGGCGACGTCGAGCAGGTGCTCGCGATGCTGCGCGGCGGCGCGACCCTCGCCGAGCGGATCGCCGCCTCGCCGCGCCCCGTCGTGATCGCCGCCAACGGCCACGCCGTTGCCGCCGGCTCGTTCATGCTGCTCGCCGCCGACGCGCGCATCGGCGTCAACGGGCCCTTCCAACTCGGCCTCAACGAGGTCAACATCGGACTCACCGTGCCGCTGTTCGTCGTCGAGCTCGCGCGCCACCGGCTCGCGCCCGCGCACTTCGTGCGATCCGCCCTCGACGCGACGATCTACACGCCGGCCGAGGCTCTCACGGCCGGTTTCCTCGATCGGGTCGTCGCGGCGCCGGAGCTGCACGCGGCCGGCCTGGCCGAAGCGCAGCGCCTGGCTGCCCTGAACATGGCCGCCTACGCCGCCACCAAGCAGCGCGTGCGCGGACGCCTGCTGGAGACGCTGCGCGAGACGATCGAGCGCGAGCTGACCCTGGAGGGCCTCAGCGGGGCGCAGGCGCCGGCCTGAGGGCCACGCGACCCGGGGGGCCGGGGGGCCCCGCACATTGCCGGGTACCTCGGGGCGCGTGTGGGCTTCTGGGGGCCTCTGAGGGAGGGGAGCGCCGGGGTCGGGCCGTCACGGGTGTGCGTCTGCCGGCCACACCAGCACCGGACCCTGCGCGAAGACCTTGACGGGGGTGTCCGGGGGGAAGGGCGGCGCGCCGAGCGTGCGCACGAGCAGCGGTGGGGGGGCGGCGTCGGCGGCGCCTGAGGGTGGGGGGGCGGTGGTATTTTTTGGGGCCGCCTCGCGCGCGCGCGCGCGCGCCGCCGCGAATGGCTGCGTTTGGGAGGCATCTGACACCCGCACCACCGCGACCGCGTCATGGCCGTGGAACCCCACCCGCTCGACCCTGCCCGCCAGCCCGTCCGGGGCGTCCGCCGGGGCCAGCCGCAGCTGCTCGGGGCGCACCAGCACCGTGACCGCCGCGGCGTCCGGCGGGCGCTCGCCGTGCCAGCGCGCCGGCAGCGTCCCCAGCGGCGTCTGCACGAGCTCGCCGTGCAACACCCCCGCCAGCACGTTCGCCTCGCCGACGAACCGCGCCAGCGCGTCGTCGAGCGGCTGGGTGTAAAGGCTCTGCGGCGCCGCGTGCTGGACGATCCGGCCCTCGCGCAGCACCGCGACCAGGTCGGCCAGCGACAGCGCCTCCTCCTGGTCGTGGGTTACCAGCAGCGTCGTCGTCCCCGCCGCGCGCAGGATCGCACCGACCTCCTCGCGCATCGCCGCGCGCATGTGCGCGTCGAGCCCCGCGAACGGCTCGTCGAGCAGTACCACCTCCGGCTCGATCGCCAGCGCGCGCGCGAGTGCGACCCGCTGCTGCTGGCCGCCGGAGAGCTGGTGCGGGTAGCGCTCTGCCAGCTGCGCCAACCCCACCAGCTCCAGCAGCTCTGGCACGCGCGCTCGCCGCCGCGCGCGTGCCAGGCCGAAGCCGACGTTCGCCGCGACGGTCAGGTGGGGAAACAGCGCTCCCTCCTGCGGCACATAGCCGACGCGACGCTGCTCGGGGTGCACGTGGGCGCGCGCGTCGTCGACCGTCCGCTCCCCGATTTGCACGCTGCCGCGGTCCGGGCGCTCAAACCCGGCCAGCACCCGCAGCAGCGTCGTCTTGCCGCTGCCCGACTCGCCGAGAATCGCCGTCAGCGACCCCGCCGGCACGTTCAGCTGCAGGCCGGCCAGCACCGGCTGGCTGCCGAAACGCTTGTGCAGGTCGTGCACGGCCAGTTCGCCCGGGGCCGCGGGGGCGGGGGAGGGGGTGCCGGCGGGGGAGGGCGATTGGGCCGACGAGCGGGAGCGGGTGCCGGCGGGGGGCGAGGGGGCCGGGGATGGCGGTGGAGGGTGTGCGCCGCCGGAGTTCGGCGGCGCAGGGGGCGGCGCGGAGGGCAGCACGGGAGGCTGTGCGCCGCCGTAGGGCTTGAGGGCGCCTTTTTTCACCGTGCCACCGTACCGCCGGTCGGCATCCTGTCGAAGAACCTCCCGAGCACGTAGCTTGGCACCGCCGCCACCGCGATCATCGCCAGCGCGAACGGCGCCGCCTGGCTGTAGGAGAGATTCTGCTCGTACGCCCAAAACTGCGTCGCCAGCGTCTGCACGCCCGTTGGGATCAGGATCAGCGTCGCCGTCAGCTCGGTCACCACCGACAGGAACACGAGCGAAAACGCCGCCGCCAACCCCGGTGCGACGAGTGGCAGCGTGACACGCGCCAGCACCGTCAACCGGCCGACACCCAGCGAGCGCCCGACCTCCTCCAGTCCCCGCGGCGCCTGCGCCAGCGATGCGCGCACGCCGACCAGCGCCAGCGGGAAGAACAGGATCGCGTAGGCGATCACCAGCAAGGCGGCGCTCTGGTAGAGAAAACCGCCCGCGTAACGCTCGCTGAAATAGGACAGCGCGAACGCGATCACGAGCCCCGGCATCGCCAGCACCAGATAGGTGCTCCGTTCCAGCGTGCGGTGCGCGCGCGTCGGGTGACGCAGCGCCAGCAGCGCCACCGGCAGCGCCATCGCGCTCGACAGCGCCGCTGCGACCGCGCCGTACAGGGCGGTGTGCCACACCGCGCCCCCGAGCGACACACCGCTCAAGAACGCGTTCCCGCCTTTCACGATCCAGTACACGCTCGACCCGATCGGCACCCCGAGCGCGAGCGCGACCAGCAGTCCGAGGGCACCCAGCGCCGGCAGTCGGGCGCCACCGAGGCGCTGGCGCTGCGCCAGACGGCGGGCGTAGCGACCCCCATCCACTCGCGCGCCTCCGCGCGCGAGCCCCTCCCCGAAAAGAACCACCAAACTCAACCCCACCAGCACCAGTGACAGTGCCGACGCGGCCGGCACGTTGAACGACACGCTGAACTCGGTGAAAATCTCCGTGGTGAACGTCTGGTACCCGAGTATCTCAAAGGCGCCGTACTCGGCCAGAATCACCAGCGCGACCAGCAGGCTGCCGCCGAGAATCGCCACGCGCGCGCGGCGCAGTGTGACATGCCAGAACGTGCGCCACGGCCCGAGGCCGAGGCTGCGCGCGACCTCCTCCTGGGCCGGGTCCGCGCCGCGCAAACTCGCCGCGACCGGCAGGTAAACCAGCGGGTACACCGCCAGCGTCATCACCACCACCGCTCCCCAATATCCCTGCATCGCGCTGCTCAGCGACGACCAGCCGAAACTGACCACAAAATCGGGAATCGCCAGCGGCACCACCACCAGCACCGCCCACACTTTGCGGCCCGGCACATCCGTGCGCTCGATCAGCCACGCCGCGCCCGTCCCGATCGCCGCACACAGCACAGTCACCACCGCGGTCAGCCGCACCGTGTTCCACAACAGCGTTGCGGTGAGCGGGCGCCAAATGAGGTTTACGATTGTTGTTACACCCGTTCCGTGGGCCTCGTACAGCAGGAACGCCATTGGGCTCAGCAGCACGACCACGACGAGCGTACTCAATGTGGTGAGGAGCCGCGGCCGCTGGCCGCGGCGGGGGGGTGCAAGTTCGGTCCCCGCCGCGCTCCCCCCGCGGGAGACGACGCTGCTCGGCGCGACCCTCGCGTCAGGGGCGCTCGCCCGGCTCATCACGCACCCCGACTCACAACAGCCCCGCTTCGCGCATCAACCCAATCGCGTTCGACCCATCGCCCAGTTGTGCGATCGTGATCGGGTAGGGCTGCAGCTGTGCAAACGGCGTCTCGGCCGCGGCCGCCGGTTCGATCCCATGGGCGATCGGGTACTCAAAACTCAGCGAATGCGCGATTATCTCCTGCCCCTTCTCACTCACCAAAAAGGCGAGAAACCGCTCTGCCTCGCTCTTGTTGGCACTGGACTTCAGCACCGCCGCGCCCGACACGTCGAGCACGTACCCCGGGTCGTGCGGCGTGAAGTACGCCAGCTTCGAGTGAATGCTGCCCTTGCCGATCTCCGCGCCCAGTCTGTACCAGTAGTACTGGTTGATCACGCCAAACGCGACCGCGCCGCTGTTCACCTGACTGGTGATCGTCTCGTTGTCCGGGTACACGTGCGAGCCGGCATTTGCCTTCAGCCCTTCCAACCACTTCAGCGTCCTTGCCTTGCCCACAGCTTTCTCCACCGAGGTCACGATTGGCTGGAAATCGGTCTCGCCCGGGGCGATCGCCAGCTTGCCGCTGTACCTTGGGTTTGCCATTTCCAGCACCGACCTAGGCAGTTCGGCGGCGGATATCAGCGCCGGGTTGTAGATCATCACGCTCACCCTCGCCGACACACCCACCCACTGCCCCCTTGGTGAACTGAACTTGGCCGGCACTTCGTTCAGCGTCGCCGGGTCGACCGGGGCGAGCAAACCCCTTTCCTGCAGGTACTCCAACGCCGGCGAGTTCTCCGTGTAGATCACATCCGCCGGCGAGTTCCCGCCCTCCGTCACGATCTCGTCCGCCAGCGTGTCCTCGTCATTACTCCGCACCGCCACCCTGATGCCCGTCGCTTCTTCAAACGCCTTGACCAGCGCGTCCGTCGTCTGCACGTGCTGGCCGTTGTACAGGGTCAGCGCGTCGCCGCCCCCACTGCCCGTCGCGCTGCAGCCGGCCAGCACCAGCGCAGCGGCGAGCGCCGGCAGCGCCGCCGCCGCGAGTAAAATCCGACCCACGCGCTCGGGTATCCTCACGGCGCGCACGCTATCACAACTTAGGGTGCCCTAACACCGCTGGTTGCGGGGTTGCGGGACGGGGGTGCCGGGCCGGCCGTTGCGGGGCCTCGACGCGGCGCGGGCTTAAACGACTCGACTCGCCGTGGGGGCAGGTCGAGTACTGGGTGAAGGAGGAGCTACCTCCAAGCAGTTGATACCCGAGCGAAAGAATAGCTGGCTCTGATAGGCGCAGTAGGCGGCCCGATGTGCTCGCTTAAAGGACTCGACCCGCCGTAGAGGCGGGCCGGGTACCGGATGAAGGAGGAGCTACCTCCAAGCAGTTGTCACCGCCACAAGCATAGCAAGTGGGCTCGGTGCGCTCGCTTCAAGGACTTGACCCGCCGGTTGGGGCGGGTCAAGTCCTGGGTGAAGGAGGGGCTACCTCCGAACGATTGTCAACCGGACGAACGATTGTCAACCGGACGACAAATGATGACAGAAGCCCGGCCGGTCGGCTATCGACCTCGACAAGCGTAATAGGCCGGGTCGAAGCACTGGGTGGGCGCCACCCCACGAACACATGTCATAGCGCGTTCTGCTCGACCCGGCTTCAGCATTTCGGCGGCGGGCGGAGGACTCGAACCCCATCCGGGAGCGATCCCGGACTCACGGGTGACAACCGCTTGCGCCGACCTCGACGCTTCACCCGCCACACAGACGATTGTACCCAAAGCCGGGGACGGTACGCTCGACTCAGACCCCCGCCGCGTGCAGGGCCTCCCGGTGGGCCTCCTGCTCGAGCTCGTCATCCAGCGGCGCCAGTTCCCCCGCCTCGATCCCCAGCGCCCTAGCCGTCAGCCAGTCCGCGAACCACGCGTTCTTCGGCAGCAGCGGGCCGTGCAGGTATGTGCCGATCGTGTTCCCCGTCCGTGCCCCCTCGAACCCGCTTTGCCCATCGTTGCCGAACCCCTTCAGCACCCTCCCCAACGGCTCCTGGACTGGGGCGAGCTTTGTGCGCCCGCCGTGGTTCTCAAACCCCGCCAGCACCCCTCCTGTGCCGTCCCCGCACTCGACCTCGATCGCCACATTGCCGATCAGGCGCGGCGCCGGCGGGTCGCTCTCGATCCGTACCGTCCGCGTGTCGAGCAGCCCCACCCCCGGCAGCTCCTCGCCCGGCCCCAGCTCGTAGCTCCTCCCGAGCAGCTGGTAGCCGCCGCACACCCCCACCACGACCGCACCCCTCGCCGCCGCGGCGTGCAACCCCTCCTGCTTGTGCGCGATCAGGTCCTCCGCGCACAGCCGCTGGTCGCGGTCCTGGCCGCCGCCCAGATAGAACAGGTCGGCGCGCTCGCCGTCGAGCGCCTCGCCCAGGCCGCACCTGGTCAGCTCCCACCCGATCCCGCGCCACTCGCAACGGCGCTCCAGGAAAAGCAGGTTGCCCCTGTCCGCGTAGATGTTCATCAGGTCCGCGTACAGCGCGCACACCCGCAACGTCCCCCTCATCTCAGCGCGCTCCCGCCCCGTCGTCGCCGCCGCCCGCCGCCGCCCCGACGCGCCGCCAGCAGCTCGCGCAGCTCCAGCATCGCCGTGTACGTCGGCAGCGCGTACAGCGTGGGTGGGGGAGACGGCGGCGCGTCGGCGCTCCCCGCGGCGTCGGTGGCGGCCGGCGCAACGCGCTGCTCGGGTCCTGTGTCCAGGGCCATGGGAATGGCCGGGGCGTTGGTGGCGGCCGGCCGGTCGGCGTTCGCCTCGTCTAGGGCGGCCGCCAGATCCGGCTGCACCCTGATCCGCTCGCGTTCGACCCCCGCGTACTTCAACCGCACCGCCAGCTCCGCCGCGCGCCTTCCGCTGCACGTCGCGCGCCGCACCCGTCCCGCCAACTGCTCGAAATCCGCATCCCACACCCACGACACATCACGGCCGTCGGCGACCCCATCGTTGAGCACCCCCAACACATCGTGCTCGCCCTCCTCCAACGCCAACGTGCGCAGCACCTCATTCGCACCCGCCGGGTTCTTGATCAGCAGGATCCGCAGCTCGCGCAGCGCCGTGCTTGGATGCGCGTGGTTTTGCTGCGTGGGGTCGCTCTGCCAGAGTGAGTCGCTTTGCGCGAGGCGGGCGCTCCGGCGTGCCGGCGGGGTCGCGAGCATCACGCTCTCCGCGCGCCCGAACGCCGCCTTCGTGCTCTGCAAGCCCGCGACGATCTGCTCCAGCGGCACCGCCAATGCCGTCGCCAGCGCCGCCGCCGCCACCGCGTTGTAGACGTTGTACAGCCCCGGCAGCGCCAGCGCGACCTCCGCTTTACCCGCCGGGGTATGCAGCGTGAACCGGGCTGCGCGCACCCCCTCCAGACGCACATCCCGCGCGCTCACAGCCGGCTCGGGCCGCGCGCGTCCGCACGTCTCGCAGTGGTAACGGCCCAAATGGCCCAGGTAGACGGCGTCGAACACATAGGGCGCACCACAATTGCGGCAGTGCTTGGCGTCCGCCGCGTGCGCCATGCCCCCCAGCGCGAGCGAGTCGTCCTCGACGCCGAAGTAGAGGACGTCGGGGCCACTGCCAGTGCCGGGCGGCGCATCCGTGCGGGCGTCGGGGAGGGCATACGCGCTAGCGCCGGGGCCAGGAGCGGACGGGGGGGCAGTGTCATGGGACGCGCCAGCGCGTTCGCGGCCGATGTCCGCCAGCACCGGGTCGTCTGCGTTGCACACCAACTGCGCCGCCGCGCCCGCGCCCGCGCGCACCGTCTGCTCCCACCGCTCCGCGATCGCATCCAGCTCGCCATAACGGTCCAGCTGGTCGCGAAACAAATTCCCCAACACGATCGCGCGCGGGCGCAGCTCCTCCACCAGCCGCCCCAGCCAGAACTCGTCCACCTCGAACAACCCCAGCTCGCCCGCGATCCCACCCCTTGGGCGCGCCGCCTGCAGCAGCGTCGAGGCGATCCCTCCCGCCATATTCGCGCCCGCGCGATTGTGGACCAACCGCGTCCCGTCCCCTGTGAGGATCGCCGCCGCCAGCGCGGCCGTCGTCGTCTTGCCATTAGTCGCCGACACCACCACACTGCCGCGCTCCAGCCTCCCGCCGAGCTCGGCGATCGCACCCGGCTCCAACCGCAGCAGCGCCTTACCCGGCGCGCTCGTCGCGCCGCCGCCGCGCAGCCGCGACAACGCGCCCACCGCCCGCGCCAGCGCGAGCTTCGCGGCGGGCGGGCCGCTCATGCTTGCGCCTGGTCGGCCGCGTCGCCTGCCTGTCCGTTCGCGTCTCCCGCCTGCCCGGTCGCGTCAGCCTGCCCGGCCGCGCCCTCGACGGCGTCGCCGGCTGCGTCCTTGGCCCCACCGTGCGCCTGCTGCTCGGAAAACGCCGCCGCCTGCGTGTCCGTCGGGACCAGCACTCCCAGCGCGTGGCGCAGCGCACGCACCCGCACGGGCAGCGGCGCGATCGGATCGCCATCGGCGTACACCGCGAACGGGCGGTCCGCCGAGATCGCGACCTCCGCCGCGCGCAGCACGCGCACCTGCGGGAGCCGCACGTGCGTGCCCCTAAAGACCTTGGGCAGTCCCCGCAGGTAGCGGGCCTTAGCGACCTGTTCGATCAGCACCACATCGAGCAGCCCGTCGTCGAGCAGGGCGTCCGGCGCGAGGTACATGCCGCCGCCAAAAGCGCGCGAGTTGGCGGTCGCGACCGAGTAACCGGTGAAGCTCACGCGCTCGCCGGAAGGCTCGAGGTCGACCTGGAACTGCACCGGCCGCCACGACCACATCGCGCGCAGCGCCCCATAGGCGTAGACGAGATTGCCGATCCGCGACGGGGCTTCGTTGGCGATCCGGTTCGCCTCACTGTCGAAACCCACACTGGCGATCCCCACAAACGTCCGCCCGCCGACCTCGCCGAGGTCAAGCGCTCGCACCGCGCCATGCGCGATCGTCGCGCACGCCGCTCGCGCGTCGCGCGGTATACCCAGCACGCGCGCCAGATCGTTGCCGCGCCCGCCAGGCAGCACCCCCAGCACCGCGCCCGGCGTCTCGCGCAACGCGTCCGCGACCGCGCCCGCCAGCCCGTCGCCGCCGAGCGTCACCGCATACTCGCCCGCTTGCGCCGCCTCGCCGGCCAGCTCACGCGCGTGCTCCAGGCTGCGCGTGTCCGCGCGCGCCACCGTCAGCCCGTGTCCGCGCAGCTCCTGCACCACCCCCGGCGCCAGACGCCCCGCCCGGCCGCCGCCGGCCGCGGGGTTGACGATCAGACGCACCGGCGGGCGCGCTGCACGATCGGGCATCTTCTGCTCGGGCACCGGGCGCAAGCGTAGTCGGCCGCCGCTCGGACGGCCGGTCAGACCGCTTGCCGGTTGGGCCGGCTTGTCACGCTCACGCGTCCCTCTGCTCACGCTTGTCGGGTGGGGGGACGGCTTGTCACGCTCACGCGTCCCTCTGCTCACGCTTGTCGGGTGGGGGGGACGGCTTGTCACGCTCACGCGTCCCGCCGCTCACGCTCGCCCAGTCGGCCGCGGCTGCGCACCACTCGGCCGCTCATTAAGAATGCGCAAAGACTTCCACCATCCGAAGGCCGTCCGGAACTATGCTGCGCCAGTGTCCGCCAAGCGGTTCGCATGCTCCCCGCGCACTCACGCTGCGCGCGCTGCTCACGACGGCGGCGCTGCCCGCCGCGTTCGCGCTGGCTGCGTGCGGGTCGAACAGTCACGCCGGCGCCGCTGCTTCGAGCACAGTGGCGGCCGCATCGTCGAGCGCAACCGGGGCGCGTTCGCCGGCCAGCTCGGCCTGCCGCTCGGTGGCCGCGCCCACGCCAAGGGGCGCCCAGCACATCCCGCCTCCGCGCCTGCGACTCGACCCCGCCAGCAGCTATCTCGTCACGCTCTCCACCAACTGCGGGTCGATCGCGATCGCGCTCAACGTGCGTGCCGCGCCGCGCACGACCGCCTCCTTCGCCTACCTCGTGCGCCGCGGCTTCTACAACGACCTCACCTTCCACCGCGTCGCCGCCAACTTCGTCATCCAGGGGGGCGACCCCAGCGGCGACGGCCTCGGCGGGCCCGGCTACACCGTCATCGAACCACCCCCCGCCACCCTGCGCTACACCCTCGGCACCGTCGCCATGGCCAAGACCGCGGCCGACCCCTCCGGCAGCTCCGGCAGCCAGTTCTTCATCGTCACCACCCGCGAAGCGCCGCTGCCCGCGCAGTACGCGCTCGTCGGCCACGTCGTCGGCAGCTTGGCCGGCGTCAACGCGATCGCCAGCCTGCCCACCGACCCGCCGCAGGACGGCGCGCCGGAGCAGCCCGTCGTGATCAGCCGCGCCACGCTTTCGCGTGGGTGAGGACCCGTGCGTGCGGGTTGAGCCTCGGGCCGGCGGGCGTGCAAGGGTGAGGCGGGGGCGCCGCGGGTTGAGCCTCAGCCCGCCGGCGCGCGTGCCGCCGCCTGTGCGCGGTCGCGCCGGCGACGGCCGATCAGGGCGACGACCGCCAGTGCCGCGATCGCGACGAACAGCCCCAGCAGCACACCCGGTGCGACACCGATTCCGCCGAACGGCAGCGCGACCAGCTCGACGATGCCCAGACCGATCGCGAGCAGCACGACGATCAGCGCGAGGATCAGCAGAACCCCGCGCGCCCTTGCGAGGATCCCCGCGCTCGAGGGTGGCACCAGCAGCCCCATCGCGCGCAACGCGAACATCTGCCGCCCCGTTGGCGGCGTCTGCCCAAGACGCTCGACGGCCGCTTTGAGGTCGCTCGGGCGCCGCTCCGCAAGCGCCAGCGACGCATCCGCCATCCGCCGGATCTGCATCCGCTCCTGCGGGCGCGCCGCCGCGATCGCGCGCCCGAAAAACGCTCTCGCCTGCTCGGCGTCGAAACGCTCCGCCGCGCGCGCGCCGAGGATCGACAGGGCGGCTGCCTTGTACTTCGTCTCGGCTTCCAGCTCCTCGTCGCTGCGCTGCTCGAGCGCCTGAATCGCCTCGAACGCGCCCCGCTGCTCGATCTTGATCTGCCGTGGCTTGGGTGGCATGGGACCGGCATTGTAAGCGCTATGCTCGCCGACACCATGCGCTCTGCGCGCCACGCCACGTTGGCCCTCTGCCTGCTGTTCGCGCTCGCCCTCTCGGCGGCGCTGCCTGGAGCGGCGCTCGCCGAACTCTCCACCGGCAAGCTAGTCGAAAACGCCAACAAGCAATCCGAAGAAGAAGCCGCCAAGCAGAGCGCCACGAGTACAACGGCGGAAAAAGAAAAAGAACGCGAATCGAGTCAGTCGCTGCCCGGCGGCCTCGTGCTGCTCGGCGTCGGTGCCGCCGTCATCCTGCTCGGTGGCATCGCCTTCGTGGTCGCGCGCGACGCGCGCTCGCATGCGCCGATCCCCGAGGGCGGGCCGGGCGCCGTCGGGAGCAGCTCGCGCGGCCACTCCGAGTCGCATCTGCGCCGGCGCCGTGCCAAGGCCAAGGCGGCCAGACAGCAACGCAAGCGCAACCGCTAGCGCGGCGTCGCACGCGCGAGCGTTGCGGCGTAGAGCGCCGGGCGGCGCGACCCAGTGGCATCGGGCTCCGACGCCGCAACGCTCGCCCCGGCAAGCCCGGGTACGCGCGGGCGGCACGGGTCAACGCGCGGGCAGCACCAGTCGCTGTCGGCGGTCGTCAGGCTCCGACGCGGGGACGGCGCGGCACGAGCGTCGCGTGACGCGTCCTCGGCGGTGACGCCGGCGCGCCATGCGGTCCTCGCCGCGGCGCGCGACCCAGCCCTCCGGGCTGTATGCCCCCGCCAAGCGGCGTACGCGGTTGCGGGTGGCGCGGACCCGGGGGCAGCGGCGGCACGTCCGGCTGTGTCTTGCTGCCGCCCTCGTCTTCGCCGGCGGCGCTCTCGGCCTCCGGCAGCGCCGCCGCGTCATGGCGCAACGGCAGCCACAGCATCACGCACGCGATCGGCAGTTTGACCACGCCGAACGCCACTATCAGCACCCACGCCCACGTAGTCATAACCACACACAGGCTACTACCCAATCCACGCGCCGCATGAACAACGGGCCGGCCTAACGCTCGCGCTCAGTACGTGGGGCACGGAGGCCCCACGCCGACCCGCGCCGTCGGCGGGCTGCGACGCGCGGACGATCTCGAACCCAAAGCCGCACGCCGGGGGTTACCGCTGGATGTGCGGACGGCCTCGAACCCCAAGCCGCACACCCCGCCCGGCCAATCTAATCCTTACGTGATCGTCAAGTTGCTAGCGTAATAGCCATGGCCGTCGCGACCGCCACCGCCAGCGCGTCCGACGCGCGTGGCGACTCCTACAAGTGGATCGCGCTCTCGAACACGACCCTTGGCGTGCTGCTCGCGACCCTTGACGCGTCGATCACCCTGATCGCGATGCCCGACATCTTCCGCGGCATCCACCTCGACCCGCTGCAGCCCGCCAACAGCTTCTACCTCCTCTGGATGATCCTCGGCTTCCTCGTCGTCTCCAGCGTCCTCATAGTCAGCCTCGGGCGCCTGGGCGACATGTTCGGGCGCGTGCGCATGTACAACCTCGGCTTCCTCATCTACACCCTTGCGTCCCTGATCCTGACCGTCAACTGGATGACCGGGCGCGCCGGCGCGACCTACCTGATCGCCTTCCGCATCGTCCAAGGCATCGGCGCCGCCTTCCTCCTAGCCAACGCCGCGGCGATCATCGCCGACGCCTTCCCGGCCAACCAACGCGGCATGGCCCTAGGCATCAACAACATCGTCGGCGTCTCCGGCATGTTCGTCGGCCTAGTGCTCGGCGGTCTCCTCGCGCCGATCGACTGGCGCCTGGTCTTCCTGATCTCCGTCCCCGTCGGCCTCTTCGGCACCGTCTGGGCCTACCTCAAGCTGGAGGAGCGAAGCGTTCCTCGCCGCGCCCCGATCGACTGGGCCGGCAACATCACCTTCGCCCTCGGCCTGATCCTGATCATGGTCGCCGTCACCTACGGCATCCGTCCCTACGGCTCCCATCCCACCGGCTGGACGAACCCCCGCACGATTGTCCTACTCGTCAGCGGCGTCGTCAGCCTCCTCGCGTTCGCGCTGATCGAGCGCCGCGTCGCGAACCCGATGTTCCGCCTCCCCCTCTTCCGCATCCGCGCCTTCACCTTCGGCAGCCTCTCCACCTTCCTCTCCGCCGTCTCCCGCGGAGGCCTGATGTTCATGCTGATCATCTGGCTCCAGGGCATCTGGCTCCCCCAGCACGGCTACAGTTTCGCCGACACACCCCTCTGGGCCGGCATCTACATGCTTCCCCTCACCCTCGGCATGCTCTTCGTGGGTCCCACCTCCGGCTTTCTCTCCGACCGCTTTGGCGCGCGTTGGTTTGCCACCGGCGGCATGATCGGCGCTGCGCTCTCCTTCGGCTTGATGCTTTTGCTGCCGATCGACTTCTCCTACCCGCTCTTTGCCGTAGTGCTGTTCCTCACCGGCGCCTCCATGGGCCTGTTCGCGTCCCCCAACCGCGCCGCCGTCATGAACAGCCTCCCCGCCGCCGACCGCGGCGCCGGCGGCGGCATGAACCAAACCTTCCAAAACTCCGCCCAAGTCCTCTCCGTCGGCGTCTTCTTCACGCTCATGATCCTCGGCCTGGCCGCCCACCTGCCGCAGACGCTCTACGCTGGCCTGCGCGCCCACGGCGTAAGCGCTGCCGCCGCCCACCACGTCGCCCACCTCCCGCCCGTCTCGATCCTGTTCGCCGCCTTCCTCGGCTACAACCCGATCGAACACCTTTCCGGCGCCCACGCTTTTGCCGGCCTCTCTGCCGCCCAGCACGCCGCCATCACCGGGCGCTCCTTCTTTCCCGCGCTGATCTCCGCCCCGTTCCGCAGCGGGCTGCACGAGGCCTTCGCGTTTGCGATCCTCGCCTGTCTGATCGCTGCGCTGGCGTCGTTGATGCGTGGGGGTAAATTCCACTACGGCGAGGACCGCGCGCAGCGAGCTGTGCCTGACCACGCCGAGCCCATGCCCGATCCCACGGGCCTTCACAAACAAGAACCCGAACCGATAGGAGCGATCGTTGACCAGCATTCGCGTTGAGTGGCATGGACAGTCGGCGTTTCATCTGAGCGGCTCCGAGTACTCCGTCTTCATCGACCCCTTCGGCGACCTCTCCGCGCTGGCGGGCGCCCGTGGCATGCAGTTCGACTACCCCGCGATCGAGGGGGTCTCCGCTGATTTGTTGCTCGTCACTCACGAGCACATCGACCACAACCACGTGCAGGCGATCGGCGGCGAGCCCGCGATCCTGCGATCGACCGCCGGGCGCCTGGAGTCGCCCCTCGGCGAGGTCGTTGCGATTGCCTCCGAGCACGACGACCAGGCTGGCACCGCGCGCGGGCCCAACACGATCTTCGTCTTCGACCTCGATGGCCTACGCGTCTGCCACTTCGGCGATTTCGGCCAGGCTGCGCTGCGGCCCGAGCAGGCGCAGGCCATCGGCGCGGTCAACCTGTTGATCCTTCCCGTCGGTGGTGGGCCGACGATCGGCGCCCAGGACGCCGCCGAGGTCGTCTCGCGACTGCAGCCCCGCTGGGTCGTCCCAATGCACTACCGCACGCCCCGCATCGGCTTCCTCGACACCGCCGACGAGTTCCTCGCGCGCTTCCCCGGCGCCGTGCACCGCTGCGAGACACCCGCGTTCGATACCGACGCGCTCCCCGCCGCCGATGACGGGGGGCCACTCGTGGTCGTGCCGGCCGCGCCGTAGGGGGTTTTTTTGGGTGCCATTCGCGGCGGCGTGTGCGTGTGTGCGCAGGTCGTGCGCGCGAATGGCTGCGGGTTTGGCTGGGGTTTGGGGGTGTTTTGGGGTGCCATTCGCGGCGGCGTGTGCGTGTGTGCGCGGGTCGTGCGCGCGAATGGCTGCGGGTTTGGCTGGGGTTTGGGGGTGTTTTGGGGTGCCATTCGCGGCGGCGTGTGCGTGTGTGCGCGGGTCGTGCGCGCGAATGGCTGCGGGTTTGGCTGGGGTTTGGGGGTGTTTTGGGGTGCCATTCGCGGCCGCGCGTGCGCGTGCCCGCGAATGGCTTGCGAAAAAGTTGTCCTGGCGGTGGCGAAACCGCGGGGGGCGCGGGTATAACGTGAGACGTCCACCGATTCGAGGAGGCTCGTCCGCATGAAGGTCGTCATCGCCATCGCCGCCGTCGTCGCGCTCGCGCTCATCGGCGCCAGTGTCCTCGGCGTCGCCGGCGCCGAAACCACCACCACGACCGCGACGCCCGCCGCCGCGCCGCTGCGGACCGTCAGCGTGCAGGGTGTGGCGAGCGCGCCCGTCGAAGTCTCCGCGAACGCCACGGCAGCCACCGCCGTCTATCGCCAGGCGATGGCCGGCGCGATTGCCGACGGCCAAGCCAAGGCGCAGTACCTTTCCGAAAAGGCCGGCGCCACGCTCGGGACCGTGCAGAGCGTCGCCGAAGGCGGCGGTTACATCTCCTGTCCCGAAAACGTCGAATACCAGGGCGCACAACCCGACTTCGGCTCCGCGCAGGGTCCGACGTTCGCGGCCGCCGCCGGCTCGGCGGTGGCGCCGCGCTCACGGCGTGTCGCGCCGGCAGCGCACCACGTGTCCACCGCCAAAGGGCGCAAGCGGCGCGTCGTGGCGCACAAGGCAGCCGCGGAAGCGTGCACGCTCTCGACGCAGGTCGCGCTGGTTTACCAGCTGGGGTAGCACGACGCCGGCAGGCTCACACCGTGCGCAGCGCCTCCGTCGGCGACAGGCGGGCGGCGCGGATCGCGGGGAGCAGGCCGGCGAGCGCGCCGATCAGCAGCGCCGCACCGAGCCCGCCCGCCCAGGCGAGCGTGGGGATCACGATCGTCCAGTGCTTGGTGGTGGCGTAGATGGCGGTCGCGGCGACCCCCGCGGCGATGCCCACGGCGCCGCCAGCCAGCGACAGCAGGATCGCTGCGGCGAGGAACTGGCCGCGGATCTGGCTTTTGGTGGCGCCCAGCGCGCGGCGCAGCCCAATCTCCGAGCGGCGTTCGAGCACCGAGATCACCATGATGTTCGCCACGCCCACCGCTCCAACGAGCAGCGCGACCGCACCGAGGCCGAGGAACAGGCCGTTCAGCGCGCTCTGCGCGTCGGCCCGCGCGACCAGCGTCTCGGAGGGCAGGCTGACGTTGACTTCGTTGGGGGCTTCGGGGTTGGCGGTGTTCGCCAGCACCGACTGCACCGCCGCCACCTGGCTGTCCTGGGCGCGGACGTAGATCGTGTTCGGGTGCCCGTCGAAGCCGAGATACCGTTTCGCCGCGGGGAAGCCGACGAGCACGTCGCTTTCCAGTTCCGGCGTGAGCGTCGAGGCGCTGAGGATGCCGACCGGGTAGAACCACTGGTCGGCGAGCCAGATGCGCTCCCCGGGGTAGATGCGGTCGATGCCCAGGCGCTGGGCAGCGGCAGGGCCGAGCACGACCACCGGCTCGTTCGTGGTGGCGGCGTTCAGGTAGCTGCCCTGCATGAGCGCGATGTTCAGCGCGTGCAGCAGGTTGAGGCTCGCCGCCGCGATGCTCAGGGCGTTGGTGTCAACGCTTGGGACCAGCGGCGAGCGGTACACCGAGCCGTTCACCTTGCCCGTCTCGGCGACGTGTTGCACCGGGTAGATGCGGGCGATCATCGCCGGCGCTGTCATGGGCAGCTCGGCTGTTTTGCCGGTGAAGCCCTGGCCGTTGGTGACAATCAGCAGGTTCGTTCCGAGCCGGTCGATTTCGGCCAGCAGCCCTGCCTGCGAGGAGGAGGAAAGGCCGAGCACCGCGACGATCGCCGCCACCCCGATCGCGATCCCCAGCGCCGACAGCGCAGCCCGCCCGCGTCTGGTGCGCAGCCCCACGCTCGCCACCCGCCCGAGGTCGCCGGGACGCAGTCTGGCGGGCACCAGCTTGGCGGCGGCCGGGTCGGCGGTCTGCACGGTCGCGCTCACGCGGCGTCCTCGGGCCCCGCCGCCGTCGGGGCAGCGACCCCGACACGTCCGCCGGGCCGACGCGGGGTTGACGGAGGACGTCTCACGGGCCGCTCGATCATGCGCCTTCGTTGACGAGCGCAAACGCCACCGCCCGCGCGTGCCCGGCGCGCGCCTGCACGACGTAGCCGCCCGGCTCGGCGTTCGCGGTGAACGGCGGCGCGATTGCGACCCCGCACGTGTTCGTCTTCACATCCGTCGCGCGCACCTGCCGCGCGTGGCCTTGGCGCCCGTGTGAACGAGACGTGGCCCGCGTGGTGAAGCGGCCGCCGGGGCCGGCGGTGGGCGCGGCGAACGACACGGGCGCGCCTGGCACGCGGTTGCCGTGGGCGTCAGTGACCGTGACCGCGAGGCTGACGGAGAAGCGCGCGCCGACGCGCGCCGACTGCGTCGCGCCGACCCCCGGCGTCAGCCTGGCCGGCGCGCCCGCGCGGTTGGCGAGCGTGAACAGCGCCGGGGCGACGCTGCCGGTGCTCGCGCCGGCGGAGGCCGCGCTGGCGCGGGCGTCGCTCGAACGGGCGTCGCTCGCGCGGGGTTCGCTGCCGCCAGGTTCGTTGCTGCCCGAGCTGCCCACCGTGGCGCTCGCCATGAACGTCCCCGCCTCGCCGTTGGCGGTCAGAGCCGGCGAGGTCGCGACGCCGGCGGCGTTGCTCGTCGCGCTCGCCTGCGCCGCGCCGCCGGCGAAGCTCGCGTCGGCGCTCGACCCCGCGCCGCTGCCGGCGCCGGAGGCCGCGCCGCACGCGCTCGCGGCGGTGGACGCGGTCAGCGTGAACGTGACGCTCGCGCCCGCGACGGGGGCGCCGTCGCCGTCGAGTACGCGCACCGCCAGCGCGTGCCGGAAACGGCCGGCGACGGTCGCCGTCTGCCGCGCCGGGGAGAGCGCCACCAGCCGCACCGGCGTCCCTGCGACCGTGTTGGTGAGCGCGAACGTCACCGCTCCGTACTGCGAGGAAGCGGTGACCGTGTAGCTGCCCGCGATCCCGTTGGCCGTGAAGGTCGGCGCCTGCACCGCGCCGCTGCTGTCTGCGCCGACGGTGACCGTGTTGGTGGCGCTCGCCGAGAACACACCGCTGGCGCCGCCGGAGGGCGCGGTGAAGGTCACCGGCACGCCGGCGGCGCCGCTGGTTACCGGACAGCCATTGCTGTTGGTGAGCGCCACCTGCAGCCCCGTCGCATAGGCGCTGCCCAGCGTCGCGGTCTGCGGGGTGCCGGCGACGAGCGCGATCGCGTTCGGCGGGTTCAATGACGGGCAGTTCGCGGCGGTGCTGCCACCGGGTTCTCCACCGGCGGCCGACGACACCCCGGCGAGCGCCCCGCCAGCCGCGCCGAGCGCCGCCATCGTGGCGAGGATCGCGAGCGCCCGCGCGTGTCTGCGCGGGAAGCTCATCGCTGCGCCCTCTCGAACGGGGGCCGTTGGGCGCCGCCCGCCGCGCCCAACGCCACCGCCGTTGCGACGATCGCGAGCGCCTGCGTGTCTTGACCAGGAGCTCACCGGCCCGCCCACTCCAGCCGCGGCTGCACGGCGCTGTCCGCCACGATCTGCCCGTCGAGCATCTGCACCTGACGTGGCAGCCGCGCGGCGAGCGCGTTGTCGTGGGTGATCACGACGATCGTTGCGCCCTGCGCGTGCAACTGTCTGACATCAAGACATCGACTGCTATGATGCTGCTATGCGTACGACGCTGACGATCGACCCCGACGTGCGTCTGCTGCTCGAGCGGCGCATGCGCGAGCGCGGACAGGGGCTCAAGGAGGCGGTCAACGAGGCGCTGCGCAGGGGACTGAGCACCGGCGAGCCAAGCGCGCCGTTCAGCACCCCGACATTCGACATGGGCGAGTCGCTGGTGCCGCTGGAGCAGGCCCTCAGCTTGGCCGGCGAGCTCGAGGACGAGGAGCTGCGCCGCCGGCTCGCGGTGCGCAAGTAGAGCGTGCAAATCGTAGACGCCAACGTCCTGCTCTACGCGGTCAACGAACGCTCGGCCCATCACAGGCCGGCGCGCGCCTGGCTCGATCGCTCGCTCGGCGGTGGTGAGACCGTGGGCTTTGCCTGGGTTGTGCTGCTCGCCTTCCTACGGCTCAGCACCCACGCCGCCGTCTTCGCGCGTCCGCTGGCACCCCAGGAGGCCGCCGACGTGGCAAAGAGATGGCTACAGGCCCCAGGCGCTGTCGTGTTGCAAAGCGGCCGGCGCCATCTTGCGTTGCTGAGCGGCTTCCTGAGCGAAGCCGGCACAGCCGGCAACATCGTCAACGACGCTCACCTCGCAGCGCTCGCCGTCGAGCACGACGCCGAAATCGCCTCCTACGACGGCGACTTCGCGCGCTTCACCGGCGTGCGCTGGCACAGACCGCAGTGAATTGGACAGAGACAGCGTGACCGACGGCGCCACCGCCACCGTCGTGGCGAGGCATGGATGCCTCGCCCCTGCAACGCGCCACCGCGCGACCGGCCTGCGCGGACGCGCACCAACCAGAAACTCTCTGCGCGCGTCCCCGCTCGCTGAAGCCGGACGTTCGCCGCACAACTGGCCGCCTGGCCAAGCGGGGGTGCGCTCGGGTAGACTGCCCGCGCACTCACACGACGACCGGGAGCCCTCAGATGAGCCACAAGACGTACGTAATCGGCGTAGGCATGACCAAGTTCGACAAGCCCGGCAGCAAGCACGGCGACTATCCCGACTGGGCGCGCGAGGCAGGCGAGAAGGCCCTCGCCGACGCCGGCGTCGCGTATGACCTCGTTGAGCAGGCCTTCGCCGGCTACTGCTACGGCGACTCGACCTACGGGCAGCGCGCGGTGTATGGCCTAGGGCTGACCGGGATTCCTGTGGTGAACGTCAACAACAACTGCTCGACCGGTTCGAGTGCCCTGTGGCTTGCGCGCCAATCGGTCAAGGGCGGCCTCGTCGACTGTGCGCTTGCGATCGGCTTCGAGAAGATGGAGAAGGGCTCCCTGGGCATGAAGTACACCGACCGCACGCCCGCCCTGGACAAGCACATGCAACGCATGATCGAGCTGCGCGAGCTCGAGCAGTCGCCCTTCGCGCCGCAGATGTTCGGCAACGCTGGCCGCGACCACATGCAGAAATACGGCTCCACCCCCGACCACTTTGCCTGGATCGGCTTCAAGAACCACAAACACTCCGTCAACAACCCCTTCGCGCAGTTCCAAGACGAATACTCCCTAGAGGACATCAAGTCCGCGCGCATGATCCACGACCCCCTAACCAAGCTCCAATGCTCTCCCACCTCCGACGGCGCGGCCGCCGCCCTAGTCGCCTCCGAGCGCTTCGTCGACGAGCACGGCCTCTGGGATCAGGCGATCGAAATCGCCGGCCAATCGATGGTCACCGACCTCTCCTCGACCTTTGACGACACCGCCGACTGCATCAAGATCGTCGGCTCCGACATGACCGCCAAAGCGGCCCGCGAGGCCTTCGAGGAAGCCGAGATGAGCCCCGCCGACGTGCAGGTGATCGAGCTGCACGACTGCTTCTCTGCCAACGAGCTCATCACCTACGAAGCCCTAGGGCTCTGTGGGGAGGGCGAGGGGCACAAGCTCGTCGAGGACGAGGCCACCACCTACGGCGGCACATGGGTCGTCAACCCCTCCGGCGGGCTCATCTCCAAGGGCCACCCTCTGGGCGCCACCGGCCTAGCGCAGTGCTCCGAGCTGACCTGGCAGCTGCGCGGGCTCTCCGAGGGGCGGCAGGTTGACGGCGCCACCGGCGCGCTCCAGCACAACATCGGCTTGGGTGGCGCTGCGGTTGTGACGGTTTACCGGCCGCCTGCTCGCTGAGCGGCGAGCCGGGCCGGGCGGGGCCAGGCGTTTTCGCGTCGCCCGGGCTCCGCGTTTGCGCGGGCTTGGGTTTCCTCATGTTCGACGCGCGCGCGTATGTGTTTTGGAGGGCACGCGCGCGGGTGCGCGCGTGTGGATGGGGGGCTGGTCTAGTTGGCGACGCGTGCCCCCAGCGAGCAGGCTCTGCCGGCGCAGGTCTCCTCGCGCAGCGAGTTGCGGGCGGTGCAGATCGCCGAGCTGCAGCGCTCGCGTCTGCTGAGCGGTGCGGTCGGCGCGATCGCGGACAACGACCCCGTCACGAGCACCGCACCGTTCCGCGTGACCGCGTGTCAGGCGTTGAAGTTCGAACCGAAATTCAGCGCCTCCACCTCCGGCAAAACCAGCCGGGAACACGGCGCGAGCCTGTCCGTCAAGCTCGCCTACCCCGCCGGCGCGCTCGGAGCGGACGCGAACATCAAGCAGGTCAAAGTCGAACTGCCCAAGCAGCTCCCGTCCCGGTTGACGACGCTGCAGAAGGCGTGCACCGCCGCACAGTTCGACGCCAACCCGGCAGGCTGTCCGGCGGCGTCGGTGGTAGGGCACGCCAAGGCGCTCACGCCGATCCTGCCCGTCGCGCTGGAAGGCCCGGCGTACTTCGTCTCCCACGGCGGCGAAGCGTTCCCGAGCCTCGAGGTCGTCCTCCAAGGCGACGGCGTCAAGATCGTGCTCACCGGCAACACGTTCATCAGCAAAGCCGGCATCACCAGCAGCACCTTCAAAAACGGTGCCCGACCAGCCCGTCACCAGCTTCGAACTGACACTCCCCGAGGGCCCCTACTCGGCGCTCGCGCCCAACGGCAACCTCTGCAAGAGCAAACTGACGATGCCCACCGAACTGGCCTTTGGCGTTTTGTCAAGTTTGGTGTTGGCAGGGGTGTTGGTCCGTGCTGTTGGCGCGGTTGTTGGGTGCTGCTGGCTGTGCTCGTTGCTGGTTGCTGGGAGCGGTGAGATGGCACGCCGTGGCCTGATTAGGTGCGCGTGCGGCCTTGGTGGCCAGGGGCCTTATGCGGTCTTTGGCGTGCGCAGGGGCCCTTGTTGCGGGCGCGAGCTCGAGGGCTCGAAATTGCGGATGCGGGCTTGCGCTCGGGTGTGTCGTGAGACGACAGCCGTGGCTGGGTGTGGGCTAGTGGTTCAGGGCAGGGGCGACCTTTGCGGGGTTGTAGTCGACGTCGCTGTTGACCATGCGCCAGATCACGCGCAGCAGTCGGTTCGCGCACGCGATCACGGCTTGTCTGGCGGTGAGCCTTTGGCGCAGTGCGCGGTAAAGCGCCCGGAAGGCAGGGCACGCTTTGATGATGTGTCTGGCGGCGTGAAAGGCAGCGTCGCGCAGCTGGTAGCGGCAGCGCTCGGAGATCTTGCGTTTCGGGGTGCTTTGCCCGGAGTCCCTTGCGATTGGTGCGCAGCCGCCGAGCTTGCCGAGCGCGCGGGCCGAGCGCAGCCTGCGGACGTCGCCCGCGGCGGCGAGAAGAAGCGCCCGGTCGAGTTCTCTCAGACCCGGCAGGCTGTCCAGGCGTTGCGCTCCGGGAAGTCGGGGGTAGAGGTGCAAGAGCTCTTCCTCGAGCATTTCGAGCTGGCCTTCGACGAGCGCACGGCGCCGCATCAGCCGCTGCAGCCTGGCGGCGTAGGCGCCTCTGGCAGCGCGGTATCCGACCGGGCGGCTGGTCTTCTCGATCAGCTGCTTGATCTTGTTGTGCCCGATATGGCGGCCGGGTGCGGCTGCCCGGACTCGACGCTCAAGCTCTTGCGCGCCGAGCCTGGTTGCACGTGCGGGGTCTCCGCCGGTGACAGCGATCACGGCGCGGGCGGTGACGCCCCGCTCGCCGCCACGGAAGGTCTGCAGGAACTCGGGCCAGATCGTGTCCAGACAGGTCTTGACCGCGCCGCGAAGCCGACGGCGCTCGCGGCGCAGCCGCAGCCGCTCGAGACACAGCGCGTGCGCGCACGCCACCGCGGGCGTGTCGGGCCGCACGAGATGGGAGTAGTCAACGGCGCCGGCGAGGGTGCGGGCATCGACACGGTCGGACTTGGCGCCCGTGATGTCCCGCGCGCCGCGCAGCTTCGCGACGGTCGCCGCGTGAACCTGGCGCACCTCAAGGCCCTTTCCGGAAAGCTCCTCCGCGAGTGCCTGCCAGCGCGTAGCTGTCGGCTCGATGATCACCAGGACGCGACCCTCAAGCCCGGCAAGCTCTCCGAGGAACCCGTCGATGCCATCGCGGGAATGAGTGAACCGGAGCCGCCGGTCGGTCCCATCCGGTGCCCGCAACACCGCTTCGTGCGCCGCGCGGCGCCCCAGATCGATGCCGACTGTCCACGCGGGCTCGCCCGCGTGGACAGTCGCAGTCACGTCCGTCATCCTCTGCATCCAGCCTCCTCCGACAGTGGTTTAAGCCCGCACACACCTGGGCCAATGAGCTACTCGAAGAGGAGGCTGACCTACGTCACGGCGGCCACCGACGCACCCCAACTTCCGCGCCAACCTAATTCGTTGGGCAGAACGGCGCCGTCATCCACCAGACCACGCCGATCACAGCGACGGGGTGCGCGAAGACGAAGGGGCTTGCCCGGGCGCTGAAGGCTTGCCGGCGCGACCGCGGCAAGAAGCGACGCCAGCGCTGCGAAAAGACTGCGCGACGGCGGTACCGGGCGCGGCGTGCGCGAAACGCCTGACTGGGGTACGCCCCAGGTGTCTGCCCTGTAGTGGCCTGCTAAGGGGTGCCCTGTCCGATAGGGCACCTAGCCTTGGGCTATGGTGCAGCGCAATGTCATCGCCGAGGCTCGCAACCCGGAGGGTCATCTGGTCCAGATGGACGAGGCGGCCTGGAAGCATGTACTCGAGCAGCACGTCGAAATGATCGGCTATCTCGAGGAGACGATGGCAACTGTTCGGGCGCCAGACTATCGCGGGCCGGATGCGCGGGTTGGCCGCGAACGCTACTTTCGTCGCGCCGGGCCGCTGCGCTGGATTCGGGTCGTGACCGAGCTGACCGATGCCGGCACGGACCGGGTGGTGACAGCGTTTCCGCAGTCCAACGATCCCAAGACGGTAGTCTGGAAGCGATGAGCGTTCACGTTGGCCCATACGAGTTCGATCGCGTCTCCTACGACAGCGACGGGGATGTCCTGTATCTGCGCCGCGGTGAGCAGCGCGAAGCAGCCGATACGTTCGGCACACCGGAGGGCCATGCGGTGCGACTGGACGAGCAGGGCGAGGTCATCGGCATCACGATCGTCAACGCCAAGTGGCTGCTCGGGCGCGAGGGCAAGATTACGATCACCGTGCCCAGCTTGATCGAGCCCGACGCTGACGAGCTCGCGGCCGCCCTCACCGCCGCCTGACGCCGCCGGTCGGGCGAACTCTATAGTGCCGTCGTGCTCGCCGGCGGCGCAGCTGGGGCACTCGATGCCCGCTAGTCGATGCTGCCGCGTGGTGCGACCCACGTGCTCGCGAACGACAGCGGTGTGTGCTCGGCGATCGTGTCGTAGTCACGGTCGTAGTGCAGCACCCCGATTCGCGTGGTCGCGACGATTGCGGCGATCAGGAGGTGCACCGGTGCGACGCGGTGCGAGATTCCGGGCGTGGCGGCGAGCGCTGCCTGTGCGGTGAGGGCCGATGCGGCGGCCTTGCGGGTGAGTGGGGCGTGGTTGAGCGCGTCGAGTTCGTTGGCGATGTCGGCGAACTGGCTGTCGTCGCGGGCGCTGTAGCGCATCTCCAGCAGTGCCGGCGGGCATGTCCACAGCTCGTTGGTGGCGAGCGCCGCGTCGAAGCGTTCGCGTGGCGCGATGTCGTGCTCGAGAGCCTGGACCACGGTCTGGCGCCGGGAGACTCCGAACAGGACGCTGTCCCCTTGGGTTGGGCGTTGTATGAATGGGAGTATGAACATCTGAGCCTGATCAACGTCCACACGGACGGCTCGCTGATCAGTACCTGTGGTGCGGCCCTCGGCGAAGGTCGTAACGCGTTTAGAGGGGGTGCTTACAACGCCGTGTCGAGCGACGGGTCGAAGATCTTCTTCACCGCCCCCGACCCGAACGTGGAAGAAGAGCTGGGCTGCTGGGGGGGGGCGTGACGGAATGGGGAGGGGAAGAACGGCTATGGAGGGGCGGAAACCCGTCGGGTGTCGCGTTGGTCGATCCGCCGCAGCTCTATATGCGTGTCGATGGTTCGCGTACCGTGAATGTATCGGAACCGGCCCCTGGCGCCCCGGAACATACCGAATATCCGGCTGTCTATGTTGGCGCGTCGGCGAATGGCGAAAAGGTGTTCTTCCTGAGCAGGGGAGAGCTGACCGCCGGCACGTCTGGGCATTATCTCGAATTGTATGAGTACGACACGCAGACGGCGGTGTTGACGCGGGTCTCGCATGGTATGTCGGGGGTCGACGAAGGCGGTGTCGCGCAGGTTCCCGCGGTTTCGAGTGATGGCTCGACTGTGTATTTCACCGCGCACGGGCAACTAGCGCCCGGCGCGCCCGCAGAGGCGGGCGCTCGGGTTCAACATCGCGGCTTTTGGGCTGCAGGGCGAGGTGTATCTGCGTCCCGGCGACGACGGGATCAGGACGAGCTTCCAGAACAACCCCGACAACATCCTCGAGTACGCGAGCTTTCAGCTGACGGTATGGGGCGTACCCGGCGAACCCTCAAACAACGCGATGCGCGGCGTCGTCTGCGAATACAGTCTGCACGGGTGTTCGGGCCCCGGCGACGTCCCGGGTGGCATCGCCGCCACCAGCGGCGAAATCCCGTACCTCACCAACCCTACGCAGTGCACCGGCAACCCTCTGCAAGCCGAACTGACGGTCAGCTCCTGGGAAGCCGGCGAGGGGCCCGAAAGCGTGCTCGCGAACACCGGCACGATAACGGGCTGCAACCTCCTGGATTTCAAACCCTCGATCACGGCAGCCCCGGACACCTCGAACGCGGATACGCCGGCGGGGTTGACGACCGACGTGAAAATCGGGCAGGAAGGGTTGACGAGCGCGATCGGCCTCTCCAGCGCCGACCTCAAGAACACGACCGTGATCCTCCCGGAAGGCTTCGCGATCAACCCCGGGCAGGCCGCCGGCCTGCAGGCATGCCAGCCCAGCGAGGAGGAAATCGGTGTCTCGGCCCCGGCGAAATGCCCGAATGCGTCGATCGTCGGGCACGACGAAGTCCGCACACCCTTGTTGAAAGAAAAGCTCGAAGGCGACGTGTATCTGTTGCAGTCCGATCCGCCCGACATCAAGCTGCTCGTCGAAGCGGCGCAGCCGTCAAACGAAGACGCCGACAACGATCCCACGAGTCAGCTCGCCGCCAGCCCGAGACCCAACCCGGTCGGCCGGACACCACCGCCCGGACACCCCCAACCATGACACTGAGGACGATCACAAAAGCCGATCGCCACCACTCGATACCCTGAGCGGTATCCCATGGGCCCCGCGCGCACCATTACTCGGGCGGTTTCGAGCGCATGACTGAGGCGACGCACGCGACCGTGCGCTTGAGCGACGCCGACGGGTCGCTGGTGGCGACCTTCGTGCCGGGCGCGGGGATGCTGTGCTGCTCGCTCCGCCACCACGGCGCGGAGCTCCTAGCGCAGAACGCGGGCGTCGAGGCGTATGCGCAGCGCGGCAAGACGATGGGCATCCCGCTGCTCTACCCCTGGGCCAACCGCCTGTCGGCGTTCGACTACACCGCCGCCGGTGCCACCGTGACGGTGCCGCACGACCGCGCGCGCGTCGCCGTCGACGGCAACGGCCTGCCGATCCACGGCGTCGTCGGCGGGCGCCTGCAGTGGGAGCTCGACGGCCCGGT
The DNA here is from genome assembly GCA_963804675.1 of uncultured Solirubrobacterales bacterium. Classification (GTDB taxonomy): domain Bacteria; phylum Actinomycetota; class Thermoleophilia; order Solirubrobacterales; family Solirubrobacteraceae; genus Palsa-744. The sequence goes on from CAWDRI010000002.1 coordinate 447,263, forward strand.
CGACCCCGACGCCAGCTCGCTCGCGGCGCATCTGCGCTGGGAGGACTCCAAGCCCGCACTCTTCGAGGTCTTCCCGTTTCGCCACGACATCCACTACGACGCGCGCCTCCACGACGCCCGACTGGAGGTGGGAATCGAGGTGCACGCCTGTGGCGCCGACGCCGTTCCCGTCGCCTTCGGCTTTCACCCCTACCTTCTGCTCCCCGGCGCACCGCGCGAGCGCTGGCTGGTCGAGCTGCCGCCGCTGCGCCACCTCGCGCTCGACGACCGCCAGATCCCCACAGGGCCCGAGGCGACCTGGCCGTCGCAGAGCTTCCCCCTAGCCGAGCGCCAATTCGACGACGGCTTCGACTCGGTCGCCCAGCCCGCGCGCTTCACGGTCTCCGCCGGCCCGCGCCGCATAGCCCTCGAACTGCTCGAGGGCTACCCCTGTGCGCAGGTCTACGCGCCGCGCCCCGGCGAGTTCATCTGCTTCGAGCCGATGACTGCGCCCGCCAACGCGCTTTGCGGCGGCGCCGGGCTGCGCGTGCTCGCGCCGGGCGAGCGCCTGCGCGCGCGGTTTGCGGTGAGCGTGCTGGGATAGGGGGGCGGGGTGGCGCACGGGGCGTCGCGGGTCGGTGGGTGGTGTGCGGCCCGGGTGGGGTGGGATCGAGGGGGGGTGAGGCCTGGGATCGGTGGGGGGTGGTGGTGTCTGTTTTTGGGTGCCATTCGCGCCCGCGTGCGCGCGCGCGCACGTAGGGCGGTCGAACAACGTCGCTGCGGTCCAACGAACTCCTAACAGGACCGTCGTGTGTCCCGGGTAGTTTTGGAGCACGGCGACCCCAACGCCAAACCCACGATCCACGAAGGCGGTGTATGCGATGTCAAACGGCCGTTTCCCGCACAGGACCAGACCGGCAGGCGCGCTCCTGCTTGCGGTGCTTGCGCTGGCGGTGCCGGTCACCGCGCTCGCCGCGCTCGCCCATGCGGCCTCCGGTCGCTCTGCGCGCGCCAGGGTACTGCCAACGCTGACCCTCGCCCCGCCGCCCAGCGTCGTCACGATCGGCACGCCCGTGACGTTCACCGGCACGACCACGCCCTCCCACCCCGGCGAGCACGTCGCGCTGCAACGGCTGATCCGCGGTCGCTGGCAGGTGGTCGCCGTGGGCAGCGTCGCCGGCGCCGGCGGCTCCTACACGATCGTGCACAGCTTCCGCCTGCCCAGCGGCGGTATGCCCGCCTCGCTGCGCGTCAAGCTCCGCGGCCGCCACTCGATCTTCGCCCCGTTCTCCCTTACGGTCGTGCGCCGCCCCCGCCATCCGCGTCACCTCGGCGCCGAACGGCGCCGCCTGCGCCAGCAACACGCGGCCGCAGAACGCCACCGGCGCCGGGCGCTCGCCGCCGAAGAACGCCACCGGCGGCGGCTCGCGCGCGAAGAACAGCGCCGCGCTCATCACCAGGCCAGCGAAGAACGGCGTGCGCGCGAACGGCGCGAAGCCCAGGAACGGCGCCAGCGCCGCCTCGAGGAAGCCGCAGAACGGCGGGCGCGCAGGCGCCAGGAAGCCGCAGAACGGCGCCAGCACAGGCAGCAAGCGGCTGGAGAACGGCACCACCACAGCCAGCAGGCGGCTGAAGAACGGCACGCGCGCCACCTCAAAGAAGCCGAAGAACGGCGTGCGCGCCACCTGCGCGGCGCCGAAGAAAAACGCAAGCGCGCTGAAGAACGGCGCGCGCGCCATCCGCACAATTGACCTCGCTCGGGCGTCCGAGTCCGCTGCTTAGCGAGACCCCAAGCCCGGGCGACGTGGGGTCCGGCCCGGTCCGGCCGTGCAAGCGTCACTCGCCGGCGTCGTGCACGTCGAGCTCCTCGACCCGCAGCAGTAGCGCGATCGGCCGCACGCCGAGGCCGTCGGCAAGGTTCAGCAGTTGGCGATAGCTGGGGTTCTGGCAGCCACGTTCAAGCCTCACGAGGTAGGTGGCGTGGAGGCCGGCGGCAGCGGCGAGCGCGTCGATGCTCAGGCCGCGCTGCTGGCGCAGCTCGCGAACCGCGCGTCCCAGCAGGCGCAGGTTCTGCTCGCGGGATCGACGGTCGGGCACGGCGAAGAAAACCTCCCAAAATGCGTGAATACGGTTGTCTGCATCCCATATTCCGCGCAACTGCCCCTTTCACCTTCCTCGTCAATGCGCGAGGGTGCCGTCTTGAGATGCCGAGAGCCCGCAAATCGACCCCCCGCACCCCCGAGCTGGCCGCCCTCGGCTGGGCGATCGAAACGCTGATCGCGCGCCGGCCCGGCACCACCCAGCAGCAGGTAGCCACGGCCGTCGAAATGGACAACAAACTGATCAGCAGATACGTCTGCGGCCAGACCGCCCCCAACTACCACAACATGCTGCGGCTCTGCGAAGGGCTGGACGCCAAACCAGTCGAGCTGATGGCGCTCGTCGAAGAGTTCAAAGAGCGCGCCGCCGCTGCGACTGCGCTTGGCGCCGTGTCCTAGCGCTCGGCGGATGAAGCGCATGGGGGTGACGCCGGACTACTAAAGCGGCGGCACCTGGTTGTTGACCTGCGGTCCGTGGTACAGGTGGTCGTGGTCCCCACACGCCGCCGCGAACCTGAACTGGACGCTGTCGCTGCGCACGCCGTTATAGCTGGCAAACAGCGTCACGCGGCCCACCGTCCCCACCTTGCAGCGCGGGTCGGTGCTGCTCTGCACGCGGACCACGATCTTCATGATGTTCCCCGGCCACCCCCACATCACCGCGTAGTGCGAGTGGTAGACCAGGTGATGCTCGACCGTCATGATGATCAGGCGGTCGGGCCGGTTGGGAAGCCGGTCGACCTGGCAGAGGATCCCGGACACCGTGTTGGCGGCCAGGTTGATTTCGCCGTGGCCGCGGGCGTAGCTGCCGCTCGCCCCCGTGATCGGCGCGCCCGTGTGGAACCCCCACGGTGGGATCCCGCCGACGATCGGGATCTGGGCGCAGTACTGGATCTCCTCGCCGGCGGCCCGGCCGGCCCTGCCGGCGAGCGCCAGCAGCGGCGCCAGCGCCAAAACTGCCAATCCCGTGCGCCGCGTGATGTGGGTTCGGCTCATCGCCGCGGGCGACTATAGCCGTGCGGCCGTGATCGGCGATCCCGACTGCGGCTGGCTCCCGCATTTTGCAGGTCGGCTCCCTCGCTTGCAGGTCGGCTCGTGCGCTTGCAGGTCGGCTCCTGCGCTTACAGGTCAGCTCGCGCGGCTGCTGCCCCGCGTCCGTGCCCGTGCCCGTGTCCTCGGGCGCTGCTCTGGTTCTCGCCCAGGCGGGCGACCACCCAATCGACGATCGCGTCGAAACGCTCCTCGGTAAGGGCGTGCCCGCCGCTCGCGCGCAGGTGCTGCAGTGCCTGCGGCGCTCCCGCGCTTCGGTAGGCGCCCGCCGCCGCCTCAGCGATACGGGGGGCGTCGCGCGAGTACTCGTCTTCGTCGGCCGAGCACAGCAGCAACGGCCGCGGTGAAACCAGCGCTGCGATCTCGTCCAGGTCGCCCACGTCCAGCAACCCGGGGATGACCTGCGCGCACTCGATCCCGATGCCGCCGGCCATCCTCTCGCGGTAGGTGCAGGCCGCGCCACTGACGACCGTCGCCGCGATCCGCTCGTCGAGGGCCGCGTGCAAAAGCACACCAGCGCCGCCCATCGAGTGTCCAACCGCCCCGATGCGCCCCGGATCCACCTCATCGAGTCCCGCCAGCACCGAATGCGCCGCGGCCCCATCGCCGAGAACCGTGCACATCAATGGCCGGCCCCGCACGAGCCGGTAGCACATCGCCTTGAGGTAGTCACTCGCGTCGGACGCTCGAGCGTCGCCACCGGGTGCTCCGGGCCGGCGCTCCTCGAAGCCCACCGCGTCATGGGCGATCACGGTCACCCCCCTGCGGGCAAGCGCCGGCCCGAACGCCTGCCACGGGTCACCGCAAAGTCCCGCGACCTCCGACTTGCCCAACTGCCACTGCGAGTGGTGCTGGTGGTGAACCACCACGCCCGCGCCGCGCGGATGCTCGGGGACCAACAGCAACGCCGGGACGTCGCCCTCGTCCCCCGTGAAGCTGACCGCCTGCTCGGCGTATCCATCCCGCCTTCGCGCCGCGTGAACGACCAACCCGGGCGTCGCGGGCACCACGAAGCCCAGCAGCTCGGTCAAACGCCTCCGCAGGCTTTCCGAATCTGTACGCACGCTTTCCGCATCGGCATGCGGGTTCTCCGCATCGGCATGCACGCTTTTCGCATCCACAGGCAGACACTCTACGTCGCACATTCCAGCGCGCGGGGTGTCGCTTTTCCTCGTCGTGCGCTTGCGGGATACCGGGGACCCATCAACTCAAAGGTTCCAACGCCCGCGCGAGCGTCGCGTGGGCGTCCGCGCGACTGGCCCACCGCTCCCGTCTAAGCGGCTGCGGGCTCGGTCAACGCGCCGCTCGCGCTCGCGGGCGCCTGTTCGGGGCGCAAATCGCTCTCGCGTACCAGCAGCAGCGCGAGCACCGCGCCCACCAGCGCCAGCGCGCCGCCGGCGAGCAGGATCGTCTGAAAGCCATATGCGAACCCTTCGCGCGCCGCGTGCACCACCGCCGCGGGGGCGTGCGCCGGGAGCGTGCCCGACGAGGCCGCTTCGGCCAACCCGCGGGCGTGAGCCCCGCTCACGCCCGGCAGCTTGTCCTCGATGCGCTGTTGCGAGAGCGCCAGAAACAACGCGCCCAGCCCCGCCGTGCCGCTGGCGATCGCCACCTGGCGAAACGTGTCGTTGATGCCCGACGCCACCCCGCTCATCCGCTCCGGCACGGTGGACAGCGCGACATTCGCCAGCACCGGGTTGACCAGTCCGACGCCGAGCCCGCCGACGATGAATCCCGGCAGCAGCACCGTCCACGCGTCGTTTGCCTGTGCGCCGCTCATCAGCACGAGACCAACCGCCGTGATCGTCAGCCCCGCCGCCAGCAGCACGCGCGCCGGCACCCTCCCCTCCAACGAGGCCGTCGCGCCCGACACGAGGAACGTGCCAACCGTAAACGGCAGGTAGCGCAACCCCGCCTGCAGCGGCGTCAGGTGCTCGATCTCCTGCATGTACAAGGTGATGTACAGAAACAGTGCGAACATCGACCCGCTGAGCGCGAACGCCGTGATTTGTGCGCCCGTGAACGCGCGGCTGCGGAACAGCCCCAACGGCAGCATCGGCTGCTCCGTGTGTAGCTCGACTGCGACGAACACTGCGTAGAGCGCGACCGCCACACCGAGCAGCGCCACAATCCGCGCCGAGGACCAGCCCCAATCGTTGCCCCGCAACAGCCCGAGCACCAACAGCGCATTAGCGGCCGAGAACGTCACCGTCCCGCCCCAATCGATCCCGCGCGCCCCCGGGTCGCGCGACTCCTGGATCTTCATCGCCGTCACCGCGATCGCCGCCACCCCGATCGGCACGTTCAGGAAAAAGATCGCCTGCCACCCGATCGCGCTCGTCAGCGCGCCGCCGACCAGCGGCCCCAGTGCGACCGCCACCCCGATCGTCGCCCCATAGATCGCCGTCGCGAACGCCCGCTCCGGGCCCCTCCACTCCTGCGCCAGCAGCGCCAGCGACACCGCGAACATGATTGCGCCGCCAACGCCCTGCAGCGCGCGCGAGAGGTTGAGCATCGTCGCCGACCCCGACAGGCCGCACAGCAGCGACGCGACCGTGAAGATCGCCAGCCCAACCGTGAACACCCGCCTGCGCCCGAGTCGGTCCGCGAGCGAACCCGCGGTCAGCACGAACGCCGCCAACGTCAACGCGTACGCGTCCACCACCCACTGCAGGTCCGTGAACGTCGCGTGCAAATCCCTGCGGATGCTCGGCAGCGCCGTGTTCACCACCGTGATGTCCAGCAGCAGCATGAACGTCGCCACGCACACCGCGATCAGGGTCCACCACTTGCGTTCCATCGAAAAATTTGCTCCCAATGCCGATAAGATGGTCAGGAGACCTGTTAGTCAGGTAGCCTTTTAGTCAAGACACCTTATCAAACGAATAGATGTCGAGCTACGCCACCGATACCTTGCCCGCGATGACGCTGGCCGACGTGTCCGCGCCGGCCGCCGACGCGCCTGTCGCCGACAAGCCCGCCGCGGCCGCCCCTGGGCCAGTCGTCGATGTGGCGTCCGCCGACCCGCCGGTCGCCGCGCCCGTCGTCGCCAACCCCGCTGCGGTCGCCGCGCCCGACCACCACCTCGTGGCGCTGCTCGGCTCGGTCAGAGAGGAGCTGCTCGATGAGATGTACCGGCGCGTCGCCGCCGCCGGATATCCCGGGCTGCGGCCCTCGCACGGCTGCGTGTTCCGCTACCTCGACCTCGACGGCTCCCGGCTTGCGGACCTCGCCGAGAAATCGGGCATGACCAAGCAGGCCTTCGGCGAGCACCTCGCCAACGTCGAAGCGCTCGGCTACATCGTTCGCGTGCCCGACCCCGCCGACGGGCGTGCCAAGCTCGTCGTGCCCACCCCGCGCGGACGCGACGTGCTGCGCCTTGGCCGGCGCGCGTTCGCCGAAGTTGAACGAGAGTGGGGGCTGGCGATCGGGGCGCCGCGGATCGACGCGTTGCGCGAGACGCTTGCCGCGATCCTTGGGCTGCAGGACGGGGGCTCATGTGGCGAGCTCGACCCAAGGGCGGGTCGAGCGCCGGGCGGTTGACCTGCCCCAGCGCGGGGACGCATCGACGTAAGCATGAGCGTCGACGCTCAGGGGCGTGGGTTGGCTGCGTTGCACGAACGGGGACTGCCGCTCCGTACAGCGGCGCATCGCACCCTCGTCGCCGAAAGGCGGTTACTCGCCCCTCTGCACCTCCAATTTATACCACGCACGGGGCCTTCATGAAGCCCCGGGTGGTGCTGTATACCAACGCGTCCGAGACCCGAACCCACAGAGACAGGAGTCGCGAAATGCGTGCGTTGTTCTCGATGTATCCGACAGGAGCGTGGCTATGACCGAGCACGCGGTGGTGATCGCCGGAGGCGGTCCGGCAGGGATGATGCTGGCGGCTGAGCTGGCCCTGGCGAACGTCAACGTCGCGCTCGTCGAGCGGCGCGCCGATCACGTGCTCGCCGGCTCACGAGCCGGCGGTTTTCACTCACGCACGATCGAGGTGTTCGATCAGCGTGGCGTCGCCGACCGGTTCCTGGCAGAGGGGCAGGTCGCTCAAGCCGCGACGATCGGCACGACCGTGTTGGACATGAGCGACTTCCCGACGCGTCACCCCCATTCGCTCGGGATCTGGCAAAACCAGATCGAGCGGATCATGGCTGCCTGGATCGCGGAACTGCCGGTGCGGATCCATTACGGCTCTGAGGTGACGGGCTTCGCGCAGGACGACGGCGGCGTCGATGTCGAGCTGGCCGACGGCAAGTCGCTGCGGGCGCAGTATCTCGTTGGGTGCGATGGAGGACGCAGCGTCATCCGCAAAGCGGCGGGCATCGAGTTCCCCGGATGGGATCCGAGCAGGAGCAACCTGATCGCCGAGGCGGAGGTGACCGAGGAGCCGCAGTTGGGCATGCGCCGCGACACCCTCGGCATTCACGCCATCGGCAGGTTGGAGTACGAGATCCGCGACGGCGAGGTCGTCTACATGGACAGGGGGCCGGTGCGCGTCACGGTGACCGAGCAGCAGGTCGGGCCGAGCTGCGAGCCGAGCCTGAGCGATCTGAGCGAGGCACTGACCACCGTCTACGGCACCGACTTCGGAATCCACAACCCCACGTGGATCTCGAGGTTCACCGACATGACACGTCAGGCCGCGGCCTACCGCGCGGGACGAGTCCTACTCGCCGGCGACGCGGCGCACGTGCACTACCCCGCAGGTGGACAGGGCCTCAGCCTCGGGGTGCAGGACGCGGTGAACCTGGGGTGGAAGCTGGCTCAGGTGGTCAACGGGATCTCCCCGGAGAGCCTGCTCGACACCTATCACGACGAGCGCCACCCAGTCGCTGCGCGCGCGCTGCGGCACACGATGGCTCAGACCGCGCTCCAACGCCAGGACGAGCGCACCAAGGCCCTGGTCGAGGTGGTGTCGCAGCTGGCGATCATGGACGAGCCTCGCAAACGACTTGCCGGCATCGTCTCCGGGCTGGACATTCACTACGACCTCGGCGAGGGCCACCCCCTGCTCGGACGCCGGATGCCCGATCTGGACCTCGCCACCGCCGACGGCCCGCTCCGCGTCTTCGAGCTGCTGCACGACGCCAAGCCCGTACTTCTAAACCTCGGTGAGCGCGGCGACTTTGACGTCGCTGCATGGGCAGCGCGGGTCCAACTGGTCGACGCTGAATATGCCGGCCCATGGGAGCTCCCGGTGCTTGGCGCGGTCAGCGCTCCCACCGCCCTGCTGATCCGGCCCGACGGCTACGTCGCCTGGGTGGGAGAGGGTGCCCCCGCGGGGTTCTCCGAGGCCCTGACCACCTGGTTCGGAGCGCCGACCGCGGGCGCGTAGCGTCGGCCTGCGGGTGCGAGCCGAACCTGGACTTGGGCGCGGGCACGTGGCGAAAAGCGAACTGGTCGCGGAGCGAGCGGGACGCCACTTCGACGCCTCGTTCAGTCCGGCTGGTGCGTGGGTATGTGGATCTTCCGGCTTCGCCAGGTCCGCCGTGGCGGCCTCAGATGCGACCGGGGAGCCGCGTGGTGACCTCCTGCACTATCCACGCGTTCCCGTCGGGATCATCAAAGGCGCAGAACGACGCGTAACTGGTGCGTTCGGGGTCGCGGCCGGGTTGCCGTGCCTCGACGGGAAACGGCGGGCCGTGCCACACATCACTCACGTCGATGCCACGGCCGGCGAGCTCGTCATGGGCCGTCTCGATGTCGGAGGCGACCGGTCCTCCCTCGGCCGAACCAGGTGCAGCCTGCGTGAGTCCCTCGCCGAACGTGATCGACGCCGCGGAGCCCGGGGGCGTGAACTGCACGATGCGAAGGCCGTCCAGCGCACCCACGAACCGCCGCGGCGTCCCTCCGCCGCGCCTCGGCCGCGATCAAGCCAGTCCCAAGCCACGATCGGCGGCGGCGCCAGCCAATTGAGAACTGAAGGGAGAACTATCCCAGAGGCGACGACCGGAATCGAACCGGTGTAGACGGCTTTGCAGTGCTCCCGGAAGTGCGGTTATCCGCTTACCTATGCGGTTTTCGGGGACCTCAGGTGCTCTCAGATGCCCCCAAAAAACGCTCGAATAGGGAGCCTTTGGGGAGCCTCTCGCGCGCCCTCCACGCCACGCCGCGGGTGGCCTACTTGTCGGCTTCAGGCAACCTGAAACCGACCGGGCGCTTGGGCTGCGGGGGGTGGGGTGATCAGCTGCCGTAGCGCCTCGAAGATTTCGTCCAGCTGCTGGTCGTGCTCGCCGAGCTTCGATCCGGTGCTCCGGAGAACGCCGGACAGCATCGCCACGCCTTGCGCTGTGAAGACATACGGGGCGTAGCGCCGTCCGCCACGCCCCTCTTTTGAGGTTGCAGATTGCAATCTCAAAGCCCGGTCGCGCGTCAGCCGAGGCCGGCCTTGTCGAGCATCGCGATGAACGTCGGCCGGCGACGATGATGTTCGCGAAGATCCGCGATTCGGGTCGCGAACCACTCGCTCTGGCCGGCAGCGTCGGCGGCGCGGCGGGCGTGCTTGAGCACCGGGATGGCCCTGGCGTAGGCCCGGCGGCCGGTCTCGAGCAGTAGCTCGTCCGCGACGAGCATGTACCAGGGCAGTGCCTGCTCCGGTCGCTGTGCCTCACGGGCTTCGGCGAGACACAGGCGCCGGTGCGACCCCGGGTCCCAGTCGGGGTCCTCGTGCGCGACGCTCCAGGCCCCCTCTACGTCTCCCTCGTCTAGCAGCGCGTCGACGAGCCCGCCGAGGTCGTGCTCGCGCAGGGCCATGCGCGCGGCGTCACGCTCGATATCCCACGCACCCACCGCATCGGCCGCGCGATGCAGGAGCGAGTAGGTACTTGCTGAGGCCATCCGTTCGTGCTGCTCGCGGCGCAAGCTCAACACCTCCGTCAGAGCCGAGCGCCGCTCGTGTACGCCGCACGCCAGGTCGTATAGCTGATTGACCTGCCAGCCGTCCGTCTCGGTAATGCCGCGCCCGGCCCACAGCAGAACCTCATCCTCGCGCCCGAGCTCGGACATCGCCTCACAGACCCTTATGAACTGGTGCGGAGCGCTGAGATCCCCGCCGAGCAGCGCGACGATCGCGTCCTCGTCCCCGTCGAGCACCGCGAGACGCTCGCGCGCCCAGCGCACCGCAAAGACCCGCCCTCCGTCCTCGCGCGCTTCGATCGCGCGACGATAGATCGGGAGTCCGCGCTCGCCGAGGGCGCCGGCGTAGCGCACCGGATCGACCTCGAAGAAGTCTTGGTCATCGCAGCTGAACCGCACCATCCACGCCGCGAGCTTCACCGGATCGGCGACCCCCGCATCGCACGCCACGGCATGAACCTCCAGCAGTTCCCGAGCGAGATCCCCGATCGTCCCATTGGAGTCATCGGCGTGCATGATCACCTTCACGACATGCCCGACCGCGCGCTCGACCAGGACGACGAGCTCCCTCGACGGCGAGGATGTGGCAACCGAGCGCAACTCCTCAACGACCGGCCGCGCCGCGCGTGCCCACTCCGAGCTCTCCCGGTACCCGAGGAACCGCCGCGTCCGCAGCCCACGATCGACCTCCATCCGCAGCTCCGTCAGGTCGCCGTCCTCGCGTGCGGCGGCCAGCCGCACATGCCGCTCGACATCGTCGTGCCAGTCGGCCGCGTAGACCACGATCTCCCGCAGCGCCTCGGGCGAAAGATCGCGCACGAGCGCCCCGATATCCCTCCGCTCACGACCGCTTCTGCCCGCCACCCGGCAATCCTCGCACCACTGGCCCTGCGCCGCACTCATGCCCCCGCGCCGCACCTTTACCCCGCCTCGCGCGCCCGACGGTCACGGCCTTTTGATCGTTCTCGCTGTCGAGCTCGGACTACGCGTTTCCGCTCGGTTCCTGGCGCCTGCCCAGCCATCCGCAGAGGCGAGCATCCTGTCTGGTCGTGGAGGACGAGCCGACAGTCATCGAGACGACCGATCCGGGCGGCGCTCGCGTGGTGCTGCCGCGGCGTGTCTGGGAGGAGAAGATCACCAGGGACCACCCGGAGATCGACGCGCACATGCCGGATGTCCTGCGGACAGTCTCAAGTCCCGATCACACGGCGCCCGATCCTGTCTATGGGGACCGCACCCGGTACTACGCTCGGGATGTCGGCCCGAGTCGCTGGCTGCTGGTCGTCGTAAGCTATGAGCAGACGCCCGCGCGGATCGTGTCGGCGTTTGCGAACCGAAAGGACCCAAAGTCATGGAGCGCGTGAACATCACGATCGGCCCGGTGAGCTTCGAGCGCGCCGACTACGACGCCGAGAACGATGTGCTCTACCTGCACGTCGGGGAGCCGCAGGCCGGAGAGGGCGAGGAGACCCCGGAGGGTCACGTCGTTCGCTATGAGTCGGGCACCAGCCGTATCGTCGGGCTGACGATGATGGGTCCACGCCGCATCCTGGAGCGCGACGGAAATCTCGCGGTCACGATCCCCGAGACGGTGCAGACGACCGCCGAGGATCTGGCCCCCGCGCTCGCAGCTGTTTGACCTACGGTGATCGACTGAGAGGCGGAGATGGTTCACGTTGAGTTCTGGCGTCCGGGCAGCGAGATCGGCCGGTCCGAGTGCGTCGCGACGCTTACACAGCGCGGGCGCTCACAGCCTCAGATCGAGGGTCGTGAGCCACAGCTCGTCGATCTCGAGCGGGTGGTGCTCAGCGTCTCCACGGGCGAGGCCATCCGTTGGGAGGATGACCCGGAAGAGTGGGCACGCAGCCTCGCCGGCTCCTACCGCTCCCCCTATCTGCTCGCCGAGATCGTCTACGACGATGACCCCGGCCGCGTCGTTGAGTACGGCCCTGAACCGTGGCTGCTCGGGTCGGAGGCAAAGTTCAGCCGGTGGGCGTGGGCGGAGCGCCAGTGGGGCTCGGCGATGCCCGGGCGTGTGCGCCATGACCTCGAGGCGGTCGACTTCCTGATCTCCTACCGGCGTGCTGTGGACGCGACGCTCGCCAGGCAGGCCGGGGGTGCGCACATTGTGACGGAGTGGCGCGCAGAGCACGTTTTCCTTCCGCCGCTCGGCGAGCCCGACGATTACGGCGAGCGATCCTCGGTCACGGTCTCTGACGCTGCGGACCTCGTGTTCGAACGCGGGTTCGAGCGCCGGCGCGAGCGGACGTGGGTGTGGGGCTACGAGGCCCAGGCGCGGCTGCAGGTGGTCAAGCCCGACGCGGCGCTTTCGATCGTCCTCGGCGTTCCAGCCGAGCTGGGCGAGTCGCTGCCGTAGCGGCTCGGGTTCGTGGAAGCGCTTGACGATGTGGTACTCGCGGCCGTCGGCGAGCCGGCGGAGCATGGTTTCCTCATCCTGGCTGGGGAGCGTGTGGTCGATGGCCGAGACCTGCTCGGCGTGCAGGCTGTCGATGAAGAACACCCGGCCTTCCGCTCCAACGGCGCGCCTGACTTTCTCCCAAAAATCATCGAAGCGCTCCTCGGGGACGTGCGAGAGCCAGAAGCCGAAGCAGCACACGTCGTATGTCCTGTCGGGCTCCACGCGAACAGGTCCGCCTGGATGTAGCTGACGTGTGGATCGTTCACGCGGGCGCGGCACAGCTCGAGCATCTCAGGTGAGCCGTCGACCGCGGTGACGCTGGCGGCGTGAGGGGCCAGTCGTTGGGTCCACAGGCCGGTCCCGCACGCGAGCTCCACGATGTCTCCGGCCGGATCGAAGCGCTCCAGGGCGTCTTGCGCCTCGGCGGCGTCTGCGAACCAGCGGGCGTTCGTCTCTGGGCCGTGGTCGTAGCGTCCGCGGCGGAACCACCAGTCCTCGTACTCGCCGGCACGTTCGCGGTAGTAGCGGGCCTGCTCGGCGAGCAGGCCTTCGAGTTCGCTCATCGCGTTTGTCCTTCTGGCACCGTCACGTTCCACATGACCGTAGCGTGATGCTTGGTGGTTTCGCCCATCGCATACTCCCCTCCTTCTCACTTTGGAGGCTGTCCGGCGAGCCTCAAAGATCAGTCCTCCACGAGGCGCACAAACCGCGCGCGATCACTCTGCCTCCTATAGCCGGCGACCTGCCAGAAGCCCATCGCGGTTGCATCGTCGTCGGCAACGATCGCTGTCAGCCTGACTGCACCCCGCGCTCGCAGGCGACGCTCGCCATCCCGTAACAGTGCCGTGGCGATCCCCTGCCGTCGACGATCAGGATGGACCGCGAGTCGGTAGAAGCTGCCTCGCCACCCATCCCAGGCGGCGATCAGCGACCCGATCGCAGCACCCGCTTCCTCAGCCACGAGCAACGCCTGCGTGTCGGTCGCGAGCAGGCGCAGCAGCCCCTCGCGCGTATCGGTGACGCTCGGCAGGCTACCAGCCGCCTCCCACAAGGACAGCACCGGCTCGATGTCCCGCTCGATCACGCTTCGGATCATCCAGTCGGGCATATTCGGGACGAATACCAGGCCCGGCGGACCTCGCGCAGAACAGCCCCCCGGATACGCTTCGACGAGATGCATGCCGACGCAGCGCAAACCCGGGAGATCCTTACCGGCGAGACCCATCTCGCCTACCGGGCGATGCGCGCATTGCGAACGACCTGTGAAAGTGAGGAGCGATTCGTCGAGTACGTCGACGGTGTGCTGCGACCCGCCGGCTACAGGCTCCTCGGCGCCTTCTCGCCAGGGCATGAGCCGGCCGGCGCGGTCGCTGGATTCCGTGTTGGCGACAATCTCGCCTGGGGCCACTACTTGTACGTCGATGACCTCTCGACCGCACCGGAGGCACGGCGTCAGGGTCTCGCCGGGGCGCTGCTGGAGTGGCTCATCGAGGAGGGCCAAAGGCTCGGATGCGGCCAGCTGCACCTGGATTCGGGAGTCGGCTCGGAGCGCTTTGACGCACACCGGCTCTACCACAACCACGGCCTGTCGATCTACTCCCACCACTTCGCCCACGGGCTGTAGGGGCGCCAGCAAGAAGATCCGTGGTGCCGCCGCAGATGGACACAGTCGTGTCACGGACAAGAGCATCTCTTGCCACCGCCGGACTGACCGTGGTCGGTGAGGATCTGACTCGCCCCTGGGGCGGGTTCCTGCTGATCTCCCAATCGGAGGTCGGGGAGTTCATCCGGGTCTACTTCCCGGACGCGGGTCTGCAGGATGTCGGCGAGCAGCTGGCACTCAGCCCCAAGCTGCTGCTGGTCGCCCCGAGACAGCGGCTGTCGTGGCAGTACCACCGCAGACGCAGCGAGATCTGGCGGATCGTCGAGGGGCCGGTCGGTATCAGCCGAAATCTCGATGATGAGGAGACACCGATGTGCAGCTACGGCCCAGGTGAGATCCTGCGCCTAGAGTTCGGCGAGCGCCACCGCCTGATCGGACTTGAGACCTGGGGAGTGGTCGCCGAGATCTGGCAGCACATCGACGCGGCCCCACCGTCAGACGAGCTCGACATCGTGCGCGTCGCCGACGACTACGATCGAACCTGATTTCACTCGTGGGAAGGCACTGATGCCGCACCTGTGGGCGCCGCGATTGATCGCCCGACCACACGGCGATAACCGATAATGCGAGTGTGGCGCCCAGCGAGTGGACCATCCCCGAGCGTGTTCGTTGCTATCTCGACCGGGCGGACGGGTTCCCGCACCGCGCGGAGGGAGAGAGCGTTCTGCTCGAACAGGTCCCTGACGACGTGCATCGCGTGCTCGACCTCGGGACGGGCGACGGCCGCTTGCTCGCGTTGCTGAAGCGCGATCGTCCCGAGATCGTTGGCGTCGGCCTTGACTTCTCCGAAGTCATGCTCGACGCGGCACGTGAGCGCTTCGTCGGCGATGAGCGCATCGATCTCGTCCAGCACGACCTTTCAGAGCCGCTCCCCGAGCTCGGTTGCTTCGATGCCGTCATCTCGTCGTTTGCGATCCATCATCTCGAGCACGACCGCAAGCACTCGCTCTATGGCGAGGTCTTCGACTTGCTGACGCCCGGCGGCGTGTTCGCGAACTTCGAGCACGTGGCCTCGCCAACCCATCGCTTGCACCTGGCGTTCTTTGAGGCGATCGGCGAGCCGATCGAGGACGAGGACCCATCCGACCGTCTACTCGACGTGCAGACCCAGCTCGAATGGCTGCGCGCGCTCGGCTTCGACGACGTCAACTGCTACTGGAAGTGGCTGGAGATGGCGCTACTGATCGGTGTCAAGTAGCCGCTGACGCTGGGGGCGCAGCGTCTTCATTGCCGTGAGGATCTCGTCGTGGACGCGTACGTATTCCCGGTCAGTTCGCTGTGTAGCCTCTCGCCCTCTTCGCCCGCGGGCTATAGGAGCGCCAAGACATCGCGGAGGTCCTCGGTATCGATCACATGGGTCGCCACTGCCCGGGCATCCGGCGTTGCATTCAACGCGATCGACATGCCCACGCGGCGAAATAGCGGGACATCCGAGCGGGAGTCGCCGATCGCCGCGACCTGACTCATCGCGTACCCATTTTGTGCGCACCAGTCTTCGACGAAGCGCACCTTGTCGTGCTCGTCAAAGTAGCGGCTGACCGCGCCCGACAGAACTCCATCATCTGCCTGCATCTCGGTCCCGCTGGCTGCGGCGAAGCCGTGGCGCTGGCGCAGCATCTCGCCCGCGAAGCTCCAAGTGATCGTCCCCAACAGAAGGCTTACTCGGGCGGCGGTGAGCGTCTGGAACGTCTCGGTCATCCCCTCGATCCACGGGCCGTCCATCAGCACACGCCATGCCTCGTCGGTGCTTCGCCCCGTGAGCCACGTCGCGGACGTGTCGGCGACTACGCTGTTGGATATCTCGTGCGCTCGGAACGCTCGCTCGAGCTCTGAAACCTCGCCCTCCCGTCCGAGCCATTCTGCGAGCAGCAGCGACACGGTCGTGCCGCGCAGCAGAGTCCCGTCCAGATCGAAGACCACAACAGGGAAGGCGGTGTCCGGCATCTCCCCCGCGCCCGGTCGCCTCAGCGCGGCTCGGCGGGAGGGTCCTGCTCGACGCCGAGCGCGCTTTGCACCCACGCGACATCGTGCCACGCACCGAGCTTCCAGCCAATCCGCCGGTAGACGCCGACCGGCTCGAAGCCCATCGCTCGGTGCAGGCCCACGCTCGCCTCGTTCGGCAGCGTCATGCCCGCGACGGCCATCAGGTAGCCGCGCGCCGCGAGCCGCTTGAATAGCGCCTCGTATAGCGCGCGGCCCGAGCCGGTGCGTCGCCGGCCCTGCTCGAGGTAGACGCTGACCTCGCACGAGAAGCGGTAGGCCGCTCGCGTCTGGTGCGGCCCACCGTATGCGTAGCCGACGACACGATCGTCGTCTTCGAGCACGACCCATGCGTGCGTGCGCGTCGCCGCCGCGATGCGTTCGGCCATCTGCGCGGGTGTCGGCGGCTCGCCCTCGAAGCTGACGGCCGTCTCGCGCACGTACGGCGCGTAGATCGCCGCGCACGCCGGCGCGTCGTCCTCGTTCGCATCTCTCACCGTCGCACCGCACACGTTCGACCGTAGGATACGCGGGCGCGTGCGAGGCGTTCGGCGTGATTCTCATCAGGCATGACCCTACCCGGCGGTCGTCGATGTATCGATCAGGCTGAGAGCAGCTCGATGCGGTTACCCCACGGGTCCTGCGAGTAGAACCGCCGGACACCGGCCAACGCCTCATCCCAGACCACTTGCTCACCGGCATCGC
Organism: uncultured Solirubrobacterales bacterium; assembly: GCA_963804675.1. Lineage (GTDB taxonomy): Bacteria > Actinomycetota > Thermoleophilia > Solirubrobacterales > Solirubrobacteraceae > Palsa-744. Next base: position 464,013 of record CAWDRI010000002.1, read on the forward strand.
GCATACGCCCAGCGAGCGCGTCGAGCTCGCCGGCAGCCACGCGAATCGCTGGGTGCGCCTTGCGCGCCGGCGCGAAGCCGTCCTCGACACCGACATGCAGCTGCTGCTCACCACAGCGAAACCAGACTCCGCCGCGCGCACGAAGCGACTCGGGCTTCTCGACCTCCACCATGCCGAGAAGGTTCCTGTAGAACCGCCGCGCTTCGGCCTCACAACCCGGCGGAGCTGCAACTTGCACATGATCGATGCCCACCACGCTCATCACCTGAAACCTAGCTCACGACTGCCGACCCCACCACCGGCACCTGGGGCGGTCTCGTTGATGTCTCGGTCAACCTCCATCTGTCAGCCGCTGCCACGGACGAGGAGGAGAAGGCATTACGAACGCATGGCGCGAGAAGGGGCGAGCTGCAGATACGCTCCGCCTGTGACCAACATCAATGATCCCCTCTTCGATGAGCCGCGCGAGCACCCCGGTTTTCGCTGCCGGCGCGCTCGTCTCAGCTGCCAGGCCGGCAGCGAGCGGCTGGGGTTGAGCCTGTGGGAGCTGCCGCCCGGCGAGGCCGCCTACCCGTACCACTACCACCTCGCCGAGGAGGAGCTCGTGGTCGTCATCGACGGCCGGCTGAGCCTGCGCACGCCTGACGGGTGGCGAGAGCTGCAGGAGGGAGAGGTCGTGCCGTTCCTGCGCGGCGAGCAGGGCGGACACCAGCTCGTCAACCGCACACAGGACACCGTGCGCTTCCTGGCGTTTAGCACCAACGGCGAGCCGGACATCGTGCTTTACCCCGACTCCGGCAAGCTCGGCGCGTTCGAGCGGCTACCGCCCGGTGCAGGTCTGAGGGCGATGTTCCGTCTCAGCGACACCGTCGACTATCACGAGGGCGAGCAGCCACCACCCAAGGAGTGAGCAGCCGCCTCATGGATCTCATGCGACCCTTGGGGGCTGCTCCGACGCTCGCAGGGGTTGGAGAAAATGATCGGTAGAACACCAACCTCGTGCTAACGTGAGAGCCATGGGTAGAGGAGCGACCGCCGATCTTCTGACTGCTGCGAGCGTTGTGCGCCTGCGTGGTCTTGCGCGGCGTGATGCCGCTGTGCGCGATGAGCTGGGGCCTGTGATCGAGGATCTTCAGGAGACGATTGATCCGACGGTGTCCAAGACCGTCGCCGCTGGAATCCTCGGCGTGAGCATCAACACGCTCGACAAGTGGGTCGCGCGTGGCCGGGTTCCGGCGGTCGAGGTTGCCGACTATCGCCGTGCGCGGATTCCGACGGGACCGTTGCTGGCCTTGGCCTCGGAGGTCAGCGAACTGCGCCGGGCGGGCGCTGACAGGGCGCTGCTCGCGCAGGCCATCAGCCGGCTGGAGCAGGAGGACCCGCAGTGGCAGCGCGAGTTTGACGACCTGTACGGGGAAAGCCTGCGTGCGATGCAGCGTGGCGATCTGGTCAAGGTTGACCTCGACAGCTTCGGTCCGGACGACTGATAGAGCGCTTCGGTGTCCGCGCCGGGGCTTGAGATTTACGTTGCGCCTGCGGTCGAGCGTGTCATCGACGATCTGCGGGGAAAACGGCTGGGACTCGGGGATGCGCTGCGGGAGTTGGCACGAGATCCCTGCTCGGCAGAGCTCGATGCTCGGCGTCTATCGGGTCCGCTGGCTCCCGTCGTTTGCGCCATACACCTCTCGCGGGGATATCGGCTGGCGTTTTCTTTGCAGCCAAAGACACGAGCACACAGCGCTCGCGTCGTAGTTCTCTACGTGGGTAAGCGCGACACGCGCCGCCGCCGTAGCGATGTCTGGGAGGTCCTGCACGATCTGTTCGAGGTCGAGAACCCTCCGGACGAGCACGATCGGCCGCCGTGTTGCGAGGACAGCATCCCCGACATCAGCGAAGCCGAGCTCGACGACTTCCTGCAACGGCTCCGTCGTGTTCAGCGACGGCGCTGAGAACGCTCCGGCGTCTCTTTTGCGTCGCTGCGGCTGGCTGCTCGCGGCGCCTTCGCTGAGCGCTCCTGCGCCCGGCAGCCAATGGGAACGCCGAGGCGCTTGGCGGAGCCTCTGAGGGTCGAGAGATCGGTGGGGGGGAAAGACGCCAATCCATTTGACAGATAGGAGCGATGACCAGGACGACTGAACGCGAAGCCCCTGAGGGGCGGTTGACAGATGTAGCCAGGCTGCTCACGGCGGACGAGGTCGCCTCCCGGCTCGGCGTCCAGCCGTCGTGGGTTAACAAGGCTGCGCGGGCGGATCGCATACCGCACGTCTGCGTTGGCCGCTACCGGCGCTTTCGCTGGCTGGACATCGAAGCGTGGCTCGAGAATCAGCGGCGCGGCTCATGACCGCGCCGACGGCTCCCATAAGATGCCGCGTACAGATAGGGAGTGTCCCCGGGGCGCTAACCCCGAGGACACTCTGGAACGACGGCCGAGCGGCGCTGATACGCCCTCGACCCCGGCATCAGGAAAAGAGGTCCCGATGCAAGCTCATAAGCACGCACAGGTCAGCGTCGCCCTGTCGGCGACGTACAAGGGCAAGCCGCGATCGGCCCCCGTTTGGGTCATGCGCTATCGCCTTCCGTCGGGGAAGGACTCCAAGGAGGTGCTCGGTCTCGCGTGGACGAAGAAGGGGCGTCCTCCGCACGGGCGCCTGACGGAAGGCGAGGCCCTGTCGAAGGCGCAGGCGTTCGCCGCGGAACACTCCACGGACACGCCTGATGCTCGACGTTCGTTTCGGGCGGCGCTGGATTCCTTTGTGCGCTATTGCACCCAGGAGAAGGGGCTGCGCGGCTCCACGATGCACGAGTACAAGAAGATCGGCGAGCGCCTCGCGGCGCGTCCTTGACGGGGCGAGCTGACGTGGGCCGACCGACTGCTCGACACGTTCACCGACGATGACCTGCTGGCTGTCCGCCAGGAGCTCGCGAAGGCCAAACGCAGCGCGGACACCGTGAACCACTACCGGCGCGTCGTGCGCGGCATCTTCGGGACGCACCGGAGCAGCCCGGCGCTCGCGTGGGCCTGGATGGGCCAGAAGGTCGAGAGCGAGGGCAAGCTGCGCTTCTACACGCCCGAGCAGGTTCGCAAGCTCGTCGCCGAGGCGTACTCCGACACCGATGAGGCCATCTACACAGTCGCGACCGAGGCCGGCCCCAGGTTGAGCGAGATCCGCGGTCTGAAGGTCAGCAACGTCGACTTCCAGGTCGGCGTGCTGCGCTTCGAGGACGGCTTCACGACGAACGGCGGTCACGCAGGCAACAAGGGCCGGCGGGTTCGGTCGGTCCCGATGACGGCCAACGTCCGTTCGGTGCTCGCCCCCGTTCTGCGAGGGGAAGACCGGGAACATGCTGGTCTTCGAGCACGACGCCAAACCCGGCGAGCCGATCTGCGGCACGTCTCTCTACCGCCGGTTTTTGAGCGCCGCGGAACGAGCCGGTCTGCCCAGACTGCGCCTGCACGACCTGCGGCACACGTTCGGAACGCAGGCGATCCGCGCCTTCAAGATCCACGAGGTCCAGCGGATGATGGGCCACCGCCACATCACCACCACCGAACGCTACCTGCACTACGCCCCCGATCCCGACGCGGCGGCGAAGCTGACCGCGCTTTGGGGAGGCGCAGATAGCGACGAGGAGACCAACGTGGTCCCACTGCGCCGGGCCGCCTGACAGCACCAAGGAGGGCAGGAAAGAGGGGCGAGCCGCACGGCTTCGCCCCTCTTTTTGTGCCGTTCTCAGTCCGATTAAGGGGAGCCTATGGGGAGCCTTGGCCTGTTCGGCCGTCCTCGGCTCAGGCGCCTCGGGCCCAAAACATGCCAATTTGGAGGCTGTTCTCACAGAGGCGACGACCGGAGTCGAACCGGTGTAGACGGCTTTGCAGTTCTCGAGAAGGGCTGTTCTTGGCTTGTCTACGAGGTTCTCCGGTGACGCTGGGTGCTCTCAGGCGCTCCCGAAAGACGCTCGGGTGGGCAGACTTTGGGCAGACCTGCCGACGAGGGGAGCACATCGACTTTGAAGAGCTGCGGCCCTGGCTTCCTTGCAACGCGGGGATTCGACTTGTGAGCTCCTCGCGGGGTCGATCTCTTCGAGGAATGGCTACTGCACTCCGTAAGCGTCCAACCTCTCAACGCCCGCGTCGATAAGCATCGCCACCACCTTCATTCGTGCGCCCTTCGTCGGTCCGCCAGCATTGCAACGGGGCCGGCCGCGCTCGGTCGCCAAGCCCTCCGACGGCCCGCGTCAAGCGCACTGCGTCCTCCCCTAGAGCCGACTTTCGGCCGCAGACCCACCAGCCGCAGACGCCCGTGCCGCACGTGACCTGAGAGCCGTCGCACACTTGGGATTCGCATCGGTGTGGCGGCCCCGTCTCCTTCCAGTCCGGAGCGGGGACCCCTCGCTTCGCGTACTCAGGCTTCTGCGCATAATACGAGGCCGTGCGCAACCCAGAGCGCAATATCGAGTTCAAGGCGATCGATCCCGATCCCGCTCGCTCGGCCAAGGCATGCGCGGCACTCGGTGCCGTGGATGAAGGCTGGCTACGGCAGACCGACACCTATTTTGAGGTTCGCCAAGGCTACCTCAAGCTGCGCGAGGAGAACGATCATGCCTGGCTTATCTACTACGAGCGTCCCGTTCAAGCTGTTGCAAGGGAGAGTCGGTACATGCTTGTGGACGTCAGCGAACCCAAAGCTATGAAGGATGCGCTTGCCGCTGCGCTCGGCGTCCGTATAGCGGTCGAGAAGACGCGGCATTTGTTCCTTATAGGCAACGTGCGCATACACCTAGACCAAGTGGTAGGCCTCGGCGAGTTCATTGAGGTTGAGGCCGTCGCCGAGTCCGGGTCCGACTTGACATCCGAGCGGCGCTTCGTCGGCGAGCTCCAATCTGCGCTGGGAATCACCCGTGAGCAGATTGTGGAGTGGGGTTATGCCGAAAGACTGCTCACGCAGGCGGCGTCGTAACGCCTTCGTGCGTCATCGTCCCATCGCGCAGCACCTCGACACTAGCACCAAATAGCTCGCGCAACGTGCTCGCAATGCAGTCATCGAGTCGACCTGGATCGGCGATTATTCCTAGATCCGCGTTGCACGCGAGATAAAGATAATCGCCGTAACTAGTAAGCGTGAAGCTGACGGCGACCCCAATCGCCGGAGCAACCATAAACATCATCTCGAACGGGACTCCACAGAGCTGGCCGGGTATGGGCATCGGCACATTGCTCGCTACGATATCGCGGGTCGAGAACTCTCTGAATTGCAACCGCGAGCGCAAAGCTCCGGGCAACACCATCATGGTCGCAGCAATCAATCCGGGTCCGTCGCCAACTGGAGCGCTGCTCTTTACGTGGTCTGCCTTGCGTCTGACGTCACCCAGGCGTTCTAGGTCTCTGTCGGTGCCCGCAAGTTCAACCACTCCCACCGCTGTCACGTTTCCGCCGTCCTGAACACCCTCTATGTCCCGCACGTTCACCGGCATTACTATTTGTAGAGGGGTAGAGTCAATATCGGACTTCGACCAGTATCCGCGCATGGCGCTAGCAACAGCAGCCAAGTAGAGATCGTTCGTTCTTCCTCCGCGCGACCGTGCCTCCTCGCGCCAGTGCTCCGCCGGAACACGAAACCCTGACAACCGCCGCCTAGCCCCGTAGGCCGCTCCGGGCCATCGTCGTTGCGGTGTAATGAGCTGCCGTAGATGCGTCACTTCTCGCTGCCGGATAGCCTGGGTTCGCACCAGACTAGGACCTACGGCTCTCACAGAGCGAAGCCATGAAATGATCGTCTCACCGTAGTCCCGAAGCATGCTACCTACCACAGTGCTCGAAGGCGGCGCCTCGCACACAAGTTCGAGCTCTACGCCTGAGTTCTCCATCATCTCAGGCGCAAACGCCTTCGCAAACATCAAAGCAAGAGCGGTCCCGTCGGACAGTGCATGATGGCCTTTAATCATAAACAGCGCCTTCCCGTCCGGCGCGTTATTTATGAGCACCATTTCCCACGGTGGACGACCATCACGGAACGGCATAGTCTGCAGTCGGTCAACTACGGCGAGTGCATCCGCCCAGGTAGCCCCCGGGTCAAGGGTAACATGCCTGAAGTTCTCCTCGATATGGAAGTCCTTGGCCGGGCACCATGTTGGTGGCCCGGTATCTAGTGGTGCGGAACGCAAATAATCCTTGAAGCGAGGAACCGCGTCGACAGCATCCCAGAGTGCCGGCAGTGCCTCTGCGAAATCGATCGGTCGAGCAAGGATGCTGAGCAGTACCATCGCGACGTTGCATTGCTTCCGCTTGCCAAGAAAGTAGAAACCGGTGTCGTCGTTGTTCAGCTTCCGCGCGAATGAGATTGTCTGCTTCATCGGTCGAGGGCTGAGGTCTTGCTTTGGCGAAGTGCGCCGATCTCCCACTCCTGCTGCAGTTCATGCAGAAAAGTCACCATAAACTCGTGACGGCCCCGCGCGAGTTCTTTTGCTGCAGGGGTGAGCATATCTCCCTCCAATCTCAGCAGCTTCTCGTGGAAGTGATGCACAATTGAGCTCGTTACGCCAGCGGTGTAAACCTCGGCCGGTTCGCGCTCGTCCGTCCAGATCGGCTCGCCGAGAATGCCTCCGAACATGAAGGCTCGTGCAATACCGATAGCACCCATCGCATCGAGATTATCCGCGTCTCGGAGGATGCGTGCCTCCAACGAGGACCCGTCGAGAGCATCGCCGGCAAATGAATATTGGTCGGTAAAGGCGACACAGTCGATAACGGCACCTACTAGATCGGCCTGAAATGACACTGCCCCCAAGGCGCCTGTGATCCAGCTTTCAACCGAGCCGGAGCAGTCCTGCCCCGCCGCGTGTAGACGCTCAATCACACGATGGAAGTCGTGCACGTAGCTGGCCGCCGCAACCACAAGGCGATCGCCTCCTTCCACCAAACACAGCTGTTGGGCTAGAGCGTTGACGCGATCCAGATGGGACAAGTCATGCCCGACGCAGTCCGGGCCGAAATCGGGCCGCACATGCTCTCGCAGCTGCTCTATCAGAGGGTCGAGCGCCGTCATCGCCAGTGTAGTTCGCGCCATACGCCAGCGATCTCTCGCTGGAGGTTTACCGGAAGACGTGCGAGACCAGGCTCGATCTCCTCTACCGCAAGTTGCCTTATACACATATACAACTCTGTGTAGACGAGGTCGAGTACGCGCCCGAGTACGCTCTGCTCTAGGAAGTTGACGGGCATGCCGTCGTTTAGCAGGATAATCGGCTTTCCGTCTAGCTCGTACTCCTTCACAATCCCATCGTTCTCGATTAGCGCGGCACGGTCATTCAGGGTGGCTAGGTCTATCTCGACCTGCTTTGAGCTGCCGCTTGCTACGAATGCTCCTGGCCGGAGTAGCTCAAAGTCGCTCGCCGTGATCGAGCATTCACCGGAGACTCCAACAATCACGTCGCTTGTGGCCATTAGCTCATCGCGAGTTAGGTGACCGAAGCCGTCGAGCGCCGCCTTGGCCATGCGTATCCCGCAGACGTCGAAGGCCGCTACGCGTGAGCCGAGTGCAGAGAGCGCTCGGGCGGTTGCTTCTCCAATGCCTCCATACCCGATGACTCCCACCTGCGTCTCTGGCATGAGGCGATGAAATCCTCGTCTGAGGATCGTCTCCAAGGCATGGGAAATCGCTCTGCCTACCTGCTGATTCTCAAGGTCCTTGAGAGGGCTGTCGGCGATGGTGAAGACAGGACAGGGCAAAGAGTCGCGCGAGGCATACTTCCAATGGCCCTGCTTGGTGTCCTCGACTACGCCGCCAAGTGCTCCCGCAGCTACCAACTCGTCCACAAGTCCCTCGCAGTAGCCGCCAATCTCTTGAACCACCACCTGTCCGGTTGAGTTACGCCTGCTCACATCGAGGATCTCGGCCCTTGCCAAGCTGGGGAGACTCGATATGTCCCGTGGGATCGAGACTCGCTCGCCGTTCTGAAGGAGTGCGGCGTGCGCGCCGGGCATAGTGGAGTACGGGATACCGAGGATCGTCTCCAGCCTGACGGTACTCGATACCGCTTCGATGAACGGTACGGCAGTATCGAGAATGTGGGTTATGAGCACCAAGGAAATCGGTGGACATGGAAACCGCTCGACGTGATATCCAAGAGCCGGAAGTAGCTTGCGCGTCGTTCGCACCCTGCTCGCGTCGCTGGTGTTGATCGCTGGAAGAAGATCTATTGACACTCTAGTTCTCCGATTGGTGAATAGATAGTAGAAGAGCTTCGCTGGCGGTGGAGGCCGCTAATTGCTGTGTCCTCGCTGGCGCCATCCAGCGGGGGACCCACCAACTGACATCGCCGAGAAGTGACATCAGTGCTGGCACTAGCATGAGTCGCACGACTGTCGCGTCAAGGCCGATTGCGACGGCCGCCCCAAGGCCGATTTCCTTGATCGCCGGCATTCCCGTACCTATGAACACGGCGAACACGCATACGAGAATGAATGCTGCGCTGCTGATCGTGCGCGCGCTTGATGCAACACCCTTCTCTACGGCGGTCCGGGTGTCTCCTGATGCAGACCAGTGCTCGCGAATTCTGCTCAGCAAGAACACCTCATAGTCTGTGGAAAGCCCGAACGCGATGGCTAGTATCAGTGGCGGCGTGAAGGTTTCAAGATGCCCTAGCGCAGAGTAATTGAGGGCATGATGAAGCCAGCCCCACTGAAATACAGCGACCAATACTCCATACGCTGCACCGACCGACAGCAGCGTGGTCAGCACGGCCTTGAGTGCAAGTACCGGTGCTCGGAGCAGCAGCACGAGTACAAGGAATGCCAGCGCCAGCACCGTGACCACGACCTTCCACATGCTCGCAGCGACCGCGTGTTCCTCGTCCAGTTGGGTCGCCGAGGTGCCCCCGATAGTCACGGTTACGCCGTGAGGCGGGCTCAGTCTTCTTAGCCTGGCGACTAGCTGCTTGGGTCCGCTTGACTCTGGATCACCGTTGGGAATGACGGAAATAAGCGCGTTGCGTCCGTCCTGGGCATATTCGACAGCTTCCACCTTATGTACCCCTGACAGCCCTTCGATTGCGTGGCTGGTCTGATCCGCCCATTGCCGAAACTTGCCGGCCGGAAGGTCCGCTGCTCGGGACGCCAGGAGTTGAACGGGTCCGAGTGTGCCGGCACCGACCGTTTTCGTGGCCTCGTTGAACCCAATGCGTGTGGGATCGTTTTGGTCTAGCTGAGCGAGAGCGCCGGAGGAGACATGCAGACTGATGACAGGAATGCACAAAATCAGAAGGAAGCACGTTGATGCGGCTAGGTTGACGACGGGGCGACGCATCACGAAGCTCGTCCATCGCTGAGCAACGCTTAGGCGATGGCGGGATCGTGTCGGCCACCGCTTGCTGATGCGGCGCGCACCGAACACCGTGACCACGGCCGGGAGGAGAATCATCGTCGCCAGGACCGAGACTGCGACCACGACTATCGCACCAAGAGCCATCGAGCGCAGCGCCTCAATCGGCACCAAGAAAATGCCACACATCGCTCCGATCACTGTGAGACCAGAAAACATGATCGCACGACCGGCGGTCGCCAGAGTTGTGCGACGTGCGCTGCTGAGGTCCGCTCCTGTACGAAGCTCTCCCTGATGCGAGCCAGCATTATCAGCGAATAGTCAACGGCGACACCTATCCCAATCATGGAGGCGGTATCGGTAGTGAATACTGATAGCGAGAGCCGCTGCGACAGAAGGTAAATTAGGGCGCCGGTGATTGTGACTGCTGTCGCCCCGAGGATCAATGGCAACGTGGCCGCGACGACTGAGCCAAAGATCGCTAGGAGTGTTACGAGAAGAATCGGCAGGCCAATGAGCTCTGCGCGCCCGAGCTCATTCTTCGACGTGCTGTCGAGCGCGGCCCAGAGTGCGCTCTCGCCCAGGACATGAATTGCCACGCGAGGGTCGGCATGGACGCCGTCGAGCTCCGCCTGCAGGTGTTCAACAGCCGCCTGAGCACGCTCTTCGTTAACTGTCACCAGGAGCGGCATTACAATGGGTCCCAGTCCTACCGCGAAGCGTGCCTGTTCACGCGACCTGCGCGTCAGGGTAATGCCGTGAACACCAGCGAGAGCGACTTCTACTCGACTGATGGCCTCTTCAACTGGATGCGTACCTGCGCCTGGCCGCGGCCAAAAAAGGACCGCTAGGCTCGTTTGGCTGACTTCTCGAAAGTCCTGCTTGATCTTGGCTTCGGTGATCGCAGAACCTGGGCCTGCAACTGCATAGCCACCGGAGCTGAGGTGGTTACTTTGTTTGGCCGCTAGCGGAGCGGCAACGACGACGAGTGCGATCCAAATCCCGACGATGAGGCGAGAATGCGCCCCGACGATCCTATCCACGAAGCTAGGCAAGGGAGGCGCCCTACTTCCGCCGGCGGTGCAGCGGATCACAGGGCACCACGGCCGTGGCGGACGCTTTTTCTTCGTTGAGGAACGTGAATGTGGCGGCAAACGGATAGCCGCCCCGGGGACATGCCGCCGGCACAACCATGCCGCGAGGGCGGTATGGGGTTCGCTTGCCGTTTCGTTGTTGGTAGTAGGTGAGTCCTTTCGGGCCGAGGGTCGTGAGCATATGGGTTAGAGCCACATATGGCCCTTCGGGCCAGGCAGTCCCAAGCGGTACTGACGTAACAACACGAGCGCCGTAGGGCGGGGCTGCGTCGAGCATTTCGCCTTTAAAGATGACTTCTGAAGCTACTGGGGTGGACCCAACTGCTTGATATAGGACTGTCGTGTGTTCGTGTTCAGCGGGCGCCATAAGAATCGCTACCTGGACCTGCTGCTTGAGGAGGTAGCTGCCAACCAGTGTTTGCACCACTGCGTGACCAAGTCCCATGAGCGAGTTTGGTGGGCAGCCACTGAGCCCGAGGGCTTCGAGCGTATGTTCGGTGCAAACAGATTCGCCGAGGTTCGTGGTACCCAGGCCCATGCCAGCGGGCAGTAGGATTTCTGTGTTGGTGACTGGAGGTGGTACTAGCGCTGGGGGCGGGGCTTGGACTGTGAAGCCTAGGTTGACGGTGGTCTGGGCGCCCGGGTGGTCGGGTGAAAAGCCGACTTCAATCTTTACCGTTGGCGTCGCGTTGGCGTTGGTCGAGCCGACGAGGCATGTGGGTAGAAGGATGGAGACGGCAACAGCCACCGCTACCCTCGTGTCGAGCCAGTGTACCCGCGGGATCACAGCGCCAAAGAGCCTGTGACCGAGGCCTTGATGCTGTAGCTGCCTCGGTGCATCGTGCCGTTGAGGTAGAGCTTGCTTCCCCCAGCTCGTGCATATTGACCGGTTCCGTGGGTGACACCGACATTGCCATGAAAGTAGGCCAGGCTGCCCGACGCATAGAAGCTCGTTTCTCCGTGCCCACTGACGTCGCCGTACCTTGTGGGGCAGTTGAATGTGATGGCGGCAGTGGTGTATGAGATGGTGATCTCAATTGTCAGTGACGAGCACGCCAGTGTTCCGGAAGCTTGTCCATCCTCATTGAGGACGGTCGCTCCGCGGTGGCTAACCAGATGGGCAGTGATAGCGTCGCTCACCGAGAGCGTTCGCGCCGCGCCGGCGATTGGAAGCGGGCGATCGGCCGCACTTGCACGAGCCGAAAGACCGGCGGCGCACAAAATAGCGACGAACACGGGTATGCGCAGGAGACGCTTGTTGAGAAGAACCATAAAAGGGCTAGCGTTAGGGGTAAGGGTTAGCTGAGTGGGATTACCAAAATTGCTCTAGGAATGAGTAGCACAGGCTGTAGCGGTTGCGCCACGCCTTAATGGCTGGTTTGGTTGGCCTTTTGGGCCAGTGAGGCGCTATCCGTTGTCCGGTGTGGCCTGTTGTCTGATGGGTTCGAGGTTCTCTAGGCGGAGCGCTATATCGAGCTCTGGCAGACACGTAGGGAGCGGTCTGCCGAGCAGCGCCTCGGCTGTGCGGAGGCGACTTTCGACGGTATGCCGATTCACCTCCAGCACGGCTGCTGCAGCGCGCCGGTTGCATTCCGCGTCGATCAGCGCACGAAGTGTCTGCAGCAGGGCGCTGCTGCCCTTGTGGTTGCGGACCGGCGCCAAGAACCCTCGGAGCCAGGTCATAAGGGTCTCGTCCCGGACAGCGGCCGCGAAGAGTGGGCTATCGGCGTAGCGGGCGATGTTGCAGTGATTGTGCCGCGCTATGACGAGGGCAGCGCGAGCTTCTCGATGGGTCTGGCGCCAACCGTCTAGTCCGCGTCGTGGCTCCCCGATGACGAGTCGAGCGTCTCCGTTGCCATTGTTCGAGAGGACGCGCTCTACCTCAGTAACTGCTAACTCGCGCTGGCCGCCAAACCATACCCATGTCGTTCCGTCGCTTGCGGGGACAGTCAGAGGCTTGTGGTCGAGCCCAGTACGCAGGCGTGTTAGGAGATCGTCGGCGCCCGGGCCGCTGAGAATCAGGCCTAGATGCCAACAAGCATGCAGTTGGTAGTCGAGTTCGTCAACGTGAGCCTGATCGACGATCTCGCCGGCGAGAAGGCTCTGAACCGTGACGCGGCGTTGCTCAGAAGGCTTCGAGATGAGTTCAGACTCATGCGTATACTCGCGTTCGATCGCCGCAGTGATGTGCGCGAGGACAGTCTCTTGTGTGCGGCGTAGGTGGTGGAGCATTTCTCCGTTGCTGGATAGGCCGGCGCCATCGACGGCCCATGCCATGAAGTCGCCGAGTGCCCCATGCCCTGCGAAATACCGACGTTGAACGGTGCCGAGACTCACACCGGCGCGGGCAGCGCGTCTCGCCTGCTGTGCAGCGGCTTGCGGGACGTCGGCTGCGGCGTTACCTTGTTCGATCGCCTGAAGGCTGAAGTTGATAGCAGCCTTTATGGTGTCCTGCAGACCTGTTTGGTACTCGGGGTTAGTGTCGCCAGTTGAATCGGGGACGTCCGCTTTGATGCGCTCGAAAACGGCGTGCTCAATCTCTGGCTGGCGGGACCGCAACCGCTCAACCACACCGGCCCGGAGCTCGTCAAAGCACTGCTCGCCACTGTTGACACGATCACTCATTTACTCATCGTTGCGATTGGCACTTCTGCGAAGCGCGTCTTCGTTGCCGACTGTGGGTTCGCCCGTCCGTTGCGGGCGGTAGCGTGAGGGGCTCGGTTTGCTCATCTGATGTGGCCGGACGTGTTGTTGAACTTCCATCATCAGATCGCCGAGCGCACGCGCGTCCTCACGACGCCTGGACGGCTTCGTACTGTGCCGTGCTTGATCTTTCTCTGGTCGATCTCAGCGATGTACTGGCACTCCAGCGCGGCGAGCACGAGTAAACCATTCTCCTTGAGATTCACCTCAAAGTCAGCCTCGGGACTGCTAATGGCGTCCGTGAGTTCTGTGTAGAGGCCGTGTGCCGCTATTACAAGCGCGAACGACCGATCGTATTCGTAGGACGCCGCGACCTCACCGCATTCCAGCAGCGACTTCGCTAGCCATTCGGCTGCGAAGCCGAATTGTGTGCGCACACCTGCATAGAGGTACCGCACCAGCGTGGCGTCAACGCTCACGAGCTCGCTCATACGGCACTCAGTCCGTCAACGAGATGGTCAGCATACGGCCCGTCGTCTCGACCGAGGATCGCGAGCGCTGTATGGCCAGGCTGGGTGGCGCAGGCATCTGTTCCCCGAAGACCCAGCGCATTTATCTGGCTACCCGCACTCGTATCCATGAGAGTACCTGTTCGGGATTGCGGTGAGCACTGAGTATCGGAAAGAAGACTCTGCGGATCTGGCCACCGCACACCACCAGCGTGATTCTCTGATACCAGAGCATCCCATCGAGCGAAAATGTAGGCAGCCCCAAATCTTGTCCTAGCTGACATTCGGGATCTGTCACTAACGGGTGGGTGACAGAGTGCGCCTTTATGGTTGCTGCTTGCGCCTCGGTGTTCTCGCTGCTGACGGCGAACACCTTGAACCCTTGTCCTGCGATCTGATTGCCACGGTCCCGAAACGCGCGGTGCAGTACCGCGTCAACCATCGGCGTGTCTCTCTCCATCGGCGATGCCCGCCCCCCGGGATAGAAGTAGAGCACCGCATCAACGAGGTCCTGCATATCCACGGGGTGTCCGGTACAGCTCATCAAGGCCAATGGCGGGAGCGATCGACCCATCAAAGCGTGAGATAGCCGCCAGGATTCCTTGCGCATACGCCCTCCAGCTGGCGAGACGGACTGCGTATCGGTCGGGGTCATCTCACGACGGGAGCGTGCCGGCGTTTCGCGCCGTCCACACTCCGCGCTTGCGATTCGGATCGAGCTTGGATTCGCAGCGGGTACCGCGCCGCGGAGCCGCGGCACCCGCCTCTCGCGATGCCTGTCCCTATCCCAATAACGGCCCCAGCGTGAACCGCTGGCTGAGAGCGGCCATTAGAGAGCGCGGGACACTCTGGGCAGCCGCGACGACAGACGGTCCGGGGGGCAAGCGCCCCGCCGAACCGCCGCTGCATGGCGTCCCGGCCGGCCGAGCACCGCAGGAACCCAACAGCAGGGTTCTCGGAGCGCTCGGCCCGCCTTGGGACACGTTCGGCGGCGCTCCAGCGTCTTGAGGCATAGCCAGGTTGCCGTCTGGCTGGATCGCGCTCCTTTCTCCCAGGGTGCCCTGGCGACAGACACCCCTCGTGGCCCCAGGCCGCTCTTTGCTGGTGGCGCAAGCCGCCGGAGGCCGAATACGCCCGGCGAGCTTCTCCGGGCATCCGTCGTGTGTCCATAGACGCCATGAGCACACATTCATCAGCCTCCCGGGCCGTGCGTCAATACCCTTAAAGTAGGCGTTTGTTTGGGCGGAAATGTTTCTAACTCGGCAGGTGCGTGATAGGGTCCTCGTGCTTCGCCTAGACAAGCCAGATTCGGCCGCTATAAAGCCTCAACCTGCCCTCGACCCGTTAAGTAGGCGTTCGTGGCTCGCGGCACCCGCTGGCGGCTCTGTGTAGGGTCGTCAGAAGGCTAGGATCGATCCGTAGCACGAGGCCGCGCCAGGGCCACAGGGTGGAGGAAAACGAGTGTCTGCAAAACATGTGCTGCTCGGGCTACTCAAAGAGGGGCCGTCCTACCCCTACCAGCTTGAAGACCGTCTGGCGGATTGGCTGGGACCGGGCTGGCGGATCAACTCCGGTCAGGTCTACCAGGAGATCGACAAGCTCGCGAAAGCTGGGATGATCGAGCGGGTCGATGGCTCCGTCAGAGGCCGGCCATGATCGGCACGTCTTCGATCTAACCGAGCCGGGGGCTGAGGAGTTCGAGCGCTGGAAAAAACAGCTTGGCACCCGGGCCAATCGCCCGTTGCGTCAACCCGTCCTCGCGAAGCTCATGTTCGCAGGTCCGGAGGGTCGGGAGGAAGCGCTGGCTGAGATCGATGCCTATGAGCGTGCTTGCACGGAGTGCTTGGCCGAACTCGCTCGTGAACTAGAAGCCATACCGGAGGGCGCCCGCGAGCTAAAGGCGATACCGGGGGGACCACCGGTGCGCGCAGACGACGTCATCTTGAAACTCGCCCTGGACATCGAAATCGACCACTACGCAAGCGAGCAGGCATGGTGCCCCGACGCGCGAGAGGCGGTCACATGGCTGTACGAGCAAAAGGCGATCTGGCGGCCAGGATCCGCACGTCGCCTTGGGCAGCAGGGCAGCGCTCAGGACAGCCAGAGCGCACGGAAAGAACTGTTCGGTAGGATCGCGAAACACGCGCAACCGCCCCCGACCGACCGGAAGCGTAACCGACGATCGTGATGCTCCGCGTCAAGGAGATATCCAAGCGATACATACGTCCGGACGGCTGCCGCATGGCCGTGGACAACGTGTCGCTCGAAGTCCAACGAGGCCAGATGACGGGCATCTACGGACCCAGTGGCTCCGGCAAGACGACGCTGCTGCGCATCGCCGCTGGGCTGAGACCGGCCGACAGCGGCACGGTCACGTACAACGGGCAGCGCCTCGACCAGATGTCGGCGAAGGAACGCAAGCGCTTCCGCCGCCGCGAGATCGCTTGCATATGGCAAGGCGAGACGTGGCAGCCAGGTCTCAGGGTGGCCAACCACGTCGCCGTGCCGCTATTCATCGATCGCTGCGGCCGACGCGATGCGAAACGACGAGTACGGGAGGCGCTACTCGCGTGCGAAGCAGAGCAGTGTCTGGACATGAGGCTTGAGGAACTATCCGACGGCGAGCGGCAACGTGTCGCGATCGCTCGCGCCATCGTCATAGAACCAAGCCTGCTGCTCGCCGACGGTGCGGTCTCATCCCTCTCGTGGCTCGAGCAAGACCGCATCATGGCGCTGCTCGCGTCGCTGGCCAAGGAAGCCAAGGTCGCGGTACTCGTTACGGACAGCAACGCGAAGGCGGTGGCGCAAGCGAATCCCCTCCGGTATATGCGCGACGGCAAATTCATCGAACCGGAGCCCATGAGGGAGCCCGCGAAGGTGTATCGCTTCCCGGCGGACGGGGTACGCCGAGCCGCCGCCGATGCTTGACCTGGATCGGGTTCGCAAGGACTACGACAGTCCCGGCGGCAACGTCCACGCAGTCAACGACGTGAGCATGAGCGTCCACGACAGCGAGTTCGTCGTCATCCTTGGCCCGAGCGGCTCGGGAAAGACGACGTTGCTGCTTCTCGCCGCAGGGCTTTTGCGGGCCGACGCTGGCAGCGTCCGCTTCGAGGATCAACACCTCGCGACGCTCGGCCGGCGGGAACTACTTGAGTATCGCCGGACCAAGCTGGGCATCGTCTTTCAGAACTTCAATCTGGTGGCCGGGCTCACGGCTCAGGAAAACGTCGCGATACCACTTCTGCTCCGCCATGAGCACCGCCGAGACGCGCGCACTCGCGCACAGGCCGCACTCACCGAAGTCGGGCTTATGCACCGTAGCCGTCACCTTCCAAAAGCGATGTCCGGCGGCGAGCAGCAGCGGGTCGCGATAGCGAGGGCACTCGTCGGAAAGCCGAGGCTAGTGCTTGCCGACGAGCCAACCGGAAACCTCGACACAGAGACAGGCAATCTCGTGCTCGACTTGCTGAGTACTCTCGCACGAGAACGAGGCGTCGCGACGGTGCTTGTGACTCACGATGTACGCAGCACACGCTACGCCGACCGGGTATTCGAGATGCGCGACGGGACACTGGCCGAAATCAGTCAGCAGCCACAGGCAGCGATTGGTGGATGATCGACTATCTACTAACCCTGCTGATGTTCTACCGGCGCCACTTGCGTGTTCAGCCGATGCGCGAGCTAATGGCAGTTATGGGAGTGGCCGCCGGCGTCGCGCTGCTGTTCGCAGTGCAGGTTTCGCACAGAAGCATTACTGGATCTTTTGAAGAAATCGCGCACGGCGTCGCCGGCCGCGCAACCCTTGAAGTGGCTGGACGATCATCGGAAGGCTTCGGCGAGCACGTCGCGGAAGAAGTTCAACACATGCCAGCAGTTAAGACCGCAGCACCGATCCTGCAGCAGTCGATCGTTGTGGCGGGGCCGAAAGGCCGTAGAGCTCTCACGCTCGTAGGCGCCACCGACGAAGTTACCGCGCTCGGCGGCAACCTGTCGATGCAGTTCCAGCGAGCCAGCGAAGGCACTCTACACGGGCTCCTGATCCTCACAGAACCGACCGCGCGAGCCATCGGCGCAAGACGCGGCACGGAACTTTCGATCCTCACCGGTGCGCGTACCGCGCATCTCTCCGTCGGCGGCATTGTGCCTAGCAGCCGGCTCGGCCCAGCAGCGGAAAGTCCCGTCGCGGCCGCGCCTCTACCCATAACCCAAGCGATTGCCAACCTGCCACAGCGGGTCACTCGCATACTGATCCAGCCTAGACCCGGCCAGGAAACCGATCTCCGGCGGACCCTAACCCGGCGCTTTGGGCGCACCTTGAATGTACGGCCGGTCAGCACCGAAGCCAACCTGCTCGCGAACGCTGCAGGTCCCGAAAAGCAAGTAACGCTTCTGTTCAGCGCAATCAGCCTGGTCGCCGGGATCATCCTCGCCTACAACGCTCTGCTGCTGGCAAGCGACGAGCGACGACGGTTCATTGTCTACCTGATCGAGGCCGGCACGCCCGACTCCACGATCATCGCCTCCCTCGTATTCGACGCGTTCGTCCTCGGAGTCGCCGGGTCGCTCATCGGGCTCCTTATGGGCGACGTCGTCTCCCTCGTCGCCTATCGCACGATCCCCGGATACATCGCGGCCGCGTTCGCAATCGGCGGCCAACGCATCATCGGACCGGAGACGATTCTGATCGGCTTCGGCGGTGGAATGATCGCAGCGTTCGCGGCGGCCATACTGCCTGCGACCGCGGCCCTACGATGGGGTGCAAGCTCCGAGCCCAGCGCAGTCGGCAAAGCACTCTCGTTCACGCGCCGGCTGCACTTCTCAGACATGCTGACCTTCGCGTGCGGAGCACTGCTCATATGTCTATCGATCCTCGCGTCCGTCATCTGGCCTGCGACGACCGTGATAGCGCTGGTGACGTTCACGGCCGGGCTGATGATCTGTCTGCCGCTGATCTTGCGAGGCATCGTCGGAGTGGCGGACACCGCCTCGGAGCATTCCGGCGACGCATCGGCAACGCTTTCGGTAGCCGAGCTCCGCAGCTCGCCGACACGGTCAGTAGCGCTGCTGGCAACAGGAACGGTCGCGGTGTTTTTGATGGTCTTGATCGGCGGCGCTGTGGCGGACGTGCAGCACGCGGTGCGCCGTGGCGCAAGCGACTTGCTCTCCAGTGCGAACATCTGGGTCAAGCCGGGCGGAGCGGAGAATGTCTACGCGACACAGCCGTTTGAATACAAACGGACGTTGACCAACCTAGACCGGGTCAACGGGGTAGAGTCGGTCTTGCCCTGGCGCGACTCGTTCCTTGACCTACCGGGCCGACGCGTGTGGGTTCTCGGCGTCCCGCCCCAAACCCCGGCACAGATCGCGCCAAGTCAGCTGATCCAGGGATCGCTGTCGATCGCAGACAGACACGTTCGCGAAGGCGGCTGGGCCGCGCTCAGCCAGACAATCGTCCGCGCAGATCATCTCCGGCTCGGGCAGCGCTTTACGATTCCCACCCCGACAGGCCACGCAAGCCTGCGCCTGGCTGCCGTCATCGCGAACTACGGTTGGCTGCCCGGTGCCATCGTGATGAACGGCGAAGAACACGCGCGCCTTTGGGACAGCAACAACGCAACCCAGCTAGCCGTCTTATTGAAGCCAGCCGTGCCGCTCGAACAAGCCGCGCGTGTCCTGCGCGCTGCCCTGCCGCCCGGCTCTGCATTGCGCGTGCAGACCACCGGGGACCTACAGGCAGAAGTCAGCGCCGTGCTCGGCAGCACCCTATCGCGGCTCAGCGACACGACCTTCGTCGTGCTCATAGCTACGATCGCCTCCGTCATCGCCCTGATGATCGCGGCGATTTGGCAGCAGAGGACACGACTTGATTCGCTGCAGTCAATCGGAATGGACCTTCCACAGCTCGCCAGGCTCATCTTCTACGAGAGTGGCTCCCCGCTGCTATCGGGTGCCGTGATCGGCATGGCCGCCGGCCTGATCGGCCAGTACCTGATCGATGGTTGGCTGCACCAGACGACCGGCTCACCGGTTCGATTCACGCCGGCCTGGGAACTCGGTCTACGCTCCGTCGCCGTGGGTAGCCGCGATCTCGATCATTGCGTCAATGATCGCCGTCATACAGGCCAGCCAATTCCGGCCGCGCGCCACGTTCTCCACCGAGTGACCTGGGCTCAGAGCCCCAGGTAGCAACCGTCGCTGTGAGACGATCGTGTCCTATGCTGCCACGAGCAGGCAGGACTCGTCGGAGAGCGGCCGGTGAGCCCAGCGCAATATCCGGCCTGGACACAAGCACTTTCAGCGCCGGCATCCGCCTGCTCCCAAGAGACCTTCAACACGACATCCCCCGACTTTATCGGATGCTGCGCACTATCGATGATCTGGTCGACGAGCGCGACCCCCAAGCACCAGCTCGAATCCAAGCCATTGAGCGCTGGACGCAGGGACAGCCGGGCGACACCCCAGAGGTACGCATCTTGACCGAACTCTCTCGAAGATATGAGCTTCCCAGGAGCGCCCTCGCTGAATTCTGCGCCGGTATGCGCCAGGATCTCGCGGAAACCCCGATCGCGACCGAAGACGATCTCGAACGCTACTGCCAATACGTCGGTAGCTCGATCGGAGAGGTCGTTGCCTGCCTGCTTGGGACTTCAAGCCCGGAAGCCCAGCACAAGATCGCGATGCTCGGGAGAGCGTTCCAGCGGACCAACATTCTGCGTGACATCGACGAGGACCATGCCCACGGCCGACTCTACCTTGCAGCCACAACGATTGAGCGGTTCGGTCCGCCAATCCCGGGCGCACGTGAGGACCTTCTACGCGACCAGATCGCTCGTGCCGACCAACTCTACGAGGACGGGCTCGGAGCCATACCTCACTTCGTCCGCGGACAGCGCGCGATGGCAGTCTCAGTAGCTCTTTACCGGGAGATCCTGCGCCAGATCGAGCGAGACGGCTACGGACGCCGACCTGGCCGCGTGGTCGTGCCGAGTTGGCGAGAACGACTACTTATCGTTGAACACCGATTCAAACGCTCGTGGTAGCCGATGCGCGCTGACACTGAACTGCCCTCGAGCTCGCGGACGAGTACGACTACCCAGGCCGGCGGCCTCGCTCGCGGCGAGTGCGTCTGTGAGGCGCTGCGTCTTCGCGGCAAGCGCCGAAAAGCGCGGGCGCCGCTATCGGCGTCTTCGCAAGCCGCTCTCGACGATCTCGACCGTCAGCGGGTGGCCGGCGTCGATCGCGGCTTGGCAGACGGCGACTTCAATGGCCCGTGTGCCGGCGGTAGTGGTCGTCGATCTCCTTGACGTCGATCGCCGCGACCAGACGGTCCCATCGTCCTAGTGTCCCGCGCCGTTAATTCGTTTTAGAAGTCGTGAAATGGAGTTGAGGATCTGCTCGGCGGTCTTGACCCAGATGAATGGTTTGGGGTTTTCGTTCCATGCCGCGACCCAGTTGCGGATGTCTTTCTCCAGTGCGTGGACTGAGCGGTGATCGGAGCGCCTGAGTAGATCGTCGGTGAGGTAGGCGAACCATCGCTCGACCTGGTTGATCCAGCTGGAGTATGTCGGGGTGTAGTGCATGTGAAAGCGGGGATGCGCGTCGAGCCAGCGTTGGATGGCTGGGCTCTTGTGGGTGCCGTAGTTGTCGCAGATCAGGTGCACGTCGAGGTGCTCGGGTACCTGGCTGTCGATCTTGGTCAGGAACTTCTTGAACTCGATCGTGCGGTGACGGCGGTGAGTCGAGCTGATCACGGTCCCGTCTTGAGTGTTGAACGCGGCAAACAGGCTGGTGGTGCCGTGGCGCAGATAGTCGTGGGTGCGCTTCTCCGGCATGCCTGGCATCATTGGAAACGCTGGCTGGGAGCGCGCGAGCGCTTGCACCTGGCTCTTCTCATCCACCGAGAGCACCACCGCGGCCTCCGGCGGATTCAGATACAGGCCGCAGATGTCATACACCTTCTCCACAAACAACGGGTCGTTGGAGAGCTTGAAGGTGTCCGCGCGGTGGGGCTTGAGATCAAACGCTCGCCAGATCCGCCCGATCGTCGACTTTGACAATCCCGAGCGCTCGGCCATCTTCGCGCGCGACCAATGCGTCGCGTTCTCCGGCGTGGACTCCAACGTCGCCACGACTACGTCCTCGACCTGCTCGGCAGTGATACTCGCCGGGCGACCCGGACGCGGATCGTCCGAGAGGCCGTCCAACCGCAACTCACAAAACCGTCGGCGCCACTTCCCGACCGTCGGCGTTGACACCCCACACGCCACCGCCACCTCCTTATTGGAGTGCCCCTCCGCGCACCGCAAAACGATCCGCGAACGCAACGCCAACGCCTGTGAAGACTTCCTGCGCCGCTCCCACCGCACCAACTGATCGCGCTCGACGTCAGTCAACTCCAGCACCTGCTTGGGCCGTCCAGTTCTCGGCATACCACAGCATACCACACTTAAGCAAAGAACTTACGGCGCGGGACACTAGAGCCCGCTCGGGTTGCTCGTCTTCGACGCCAGTTGGGTTCTCCGATCTGCCGTCCAATGTGCCCCCGGTCTGTCCTCCGATCTACCCTCACATTAAGAGCGGAGTACCCGCAGCCATAAAAGTCCCTGCAAATCGATACTTGTGTGCACCCGACAAGGGGGTCTTGTCGGGTCGCCCGGAAGGCAGTTGGGGAGCGTGTACGGGTGCCCCGGGACTCCAACGGCGGTCTACGCCCGGCGCAGGGGGGACCCCAACCCTCAAAATTGCAACATAGTGTTTATGAACACTTCGTCTGCCTCTTCGCTCCGACGCACCGATACTCGGCCGGGAAAAGTCACGTTGACCCACGTCGCTAGGCTTGGATCGCGCCTGACCGACCGCGACCGTCAGATCGCCCTGGACTGCTACGAGCACCACGTGCTCACCACCGAGCAACTGCAGCTGCTGCATTTCTCCGGCATAAGGGCCACCAGCGCTCGACTGCACGTCCTCTACGACCTGCGCGTACTCGACCGCTTTCGTCCGTCGTGGAAACGTGGCGAGGGCAGCACTCCTCACCACTGGATACTGGATGAGGCCGGCGCGCACGTCGTCGCGGCGCTGCAGGGCATCGAGCGCCGGAAGTTGAACTGGCGTCTCTCAACAGCGTTGGCTGTTGCCGACTCGGCCAAGCTGCGTCACCACATCGAGATAAACGGGTTCTTCGCACGTCTAGCCCACGAAGCTGCCGCCGCCGGCGGTGCGCTTACCGAGTGGTACGGCGAACGCATGACCAGCCAACTGTTTAGCGGCACGATTACCCCCGATGGATACGGTGTCGTAAATCTTCCCGTCCAGGCGCCGTTGCACATCTTGCTGGAGCTCGACCGCGCGACCGAGCCTGCCAGACGCCTACACGACAAGGCGACCCGCTACGTCAGCGCGATACCACGAAGCGTCCTCAGCCACGCCAACCCGCTAATCATCATCGCCGTACCTACGCTTGCACGCGCGCAAGCTGTCACAGAGGCTATCGCCAACACTGGCGCGCCGATTACCGTCGCCGTATGGGATGAAGCGGGCTCCGCACTCGCGATCATCGCAACCGCGCGCCGTGACCGGCCTGCCTATGATCGTGGCCGGGACTGGTAGGTCCCGCTCGCTGGTTCGGATCATGACGGACGGCACAGCGATGCGCGAAGGCGACAAAGGCTCGGCTGCTGGAGTCAAATTGCTCACCGCGGACGAGCTTGCCGCCCGACTCGAGGTGCGGCCGTCGTGGGTTAAGAAGGTGGCGCGTGCGGACCGTATTCCGCATGTACGGGTGGGCCGGTATCGACGGTTTCGCTGGCCGGACATCGAAGCGTGGCTGGACGAGCAGCGGCAAAGCCGATGACCTCGCTGTCGGTGCCCTCGCGTAAGATGTTTCGCACAGATATAGGAGTGTCCCCGAGGTTGGCGCCCCGGGGACACTCGGAACGTCGGCCGAGCGGCGCTTGGAACCGCCCTCAGCCCCCTACATCAGGAGGTTAGGTCCCGATGCAAGCTCATAGGACGCACGCGCAGGTCAGCGTCGAACTGTCCAAGACCCTCCGAGGCAAGCCGCGCACCAAGCCCGTGTGGATCATGCGCTACCGCCTTCCGTCGGGGAAGAACTCCCGCAAGGTGCTCGGGCCGGCGTGGACGAAGAAGGGCCGTCCGCGGAGCGGATACCTGACGGAAGGTGACGCGCTGGCGATGGCACAGGCGTTCGCTGCCGAACACTCGACGGATACGCCGAGCACACGGCGCACGTTCCGCGCCGGCCTGGACGCGTTCCTGCGCCACTGCGAGGAGGAGAAGGGGCTCCGCGGCTCCACGCTGCACGACTACCGTAAGATCGGGGAGCGCCTCGCCGCCCGGCCGTGGCGCGGCGATCGGACCTGGGCGGACCGGGTGCTTGACACGTTCACCGCCGCCGATCTGCTCGCAGTTCGTGGCGAGCTCACCGAGGCGGGTCGCAGTGCGGTCACTGTGGACCACTACCGGCGTGTCGTGCGCGGCATCTTCGGGACGCACCCGTCCAGCCCGGCGCTCGGGTGGGCTTGGATGGCTCAGAAGGTCGAGAGCGAGGGCAAGCTGCAGTCCTACACGCCCGCCCAGGTACGCGGGCTCGTTGCGCACGCCTACTCGGCGATGGACAGGGCGATCTACACGCTCGCCACGGAGGCCGGCCCGAGGGTGAGCGAGATCCGTGCCCTGAAGGTCGCCAACGTCGACTTCGAGGTCGGCGTCCTGCGCTTCGAGGACGGCTTCACGACCAACGGCGGCCACGCCGGGAACAAGGGCCGGCGGGTGCGCTCGGTCCCGATGACCGCCCACGTCCGCGCGGCGCTCG
The DNA here is from genome assembly GCA_963804675.1 of uncultured Solirubrobacterales bacterium. Lineage (GTDB taxonomy): Bacteria > Actinomycetota > Thermoleophilia > Solirubrobacterales > Solirubrobacteraceae > Palsa-744. Next base: position 488,413 of record CAWDRI010000002.1, read on the forward strand.
CGCCGTTCTGCGAGGGCAAGACCGGGGAGATGCTGGTCTTCGAGCACGACGCCAAGCGCGGTGAGCCGATCTGCGGCACGTCGCTGTACCGCCGGTTCCTGAGCGCCGCCAAGCGGGCCGGTCTGCCCCGGCTGCGCCTGCACGATCTGAGGCACACCTTTGGTACGCAGGCGATCCGCCGGTTCAAGGTCCACGAGGTCCAGTGCCTCATGGGCCACCGCCACATCACCACGACCGAACGCGACCTGCACTACGCGCCCGACACAGACGCCGCCGCCATCCTGACGTCGCTGTGGGACGACGGCGCCGAGGGCCAGGGGCCGGCTGGCGCCGATCAGTCGAACGTGGTCCCGCTGCGCCGTGCCGCCTGAAGCGAGGATCTGCAGCCATGAAGAGGGGCGAGCCGCATGGCTTTGCCTCTCTTCTTCGGCCACACCGGAGGCAAGCTTGGGCAGACTTTGGGCAGACCTGGCCGTTTTCGGCCTGCCCGAGCGAGTCCCCAAGCTCCGGAAATACGCCGTTTTGCAGGCATTTCCCATGAAGGCGACGACCGGAATCGAACCGGTGTAGACGGCTTTGCAGGCCGCTGCGTAGCCACTCCGCCACGTCGCCGGGAAGGAGTCCAAGAGTAGCGGGCCGTTGATAGGCTTGGGGCTGTCCCAGGGCGATTAGCTCAGCTGGGAGAGCGCCGCCTCGACAAGGCGGAGGTCACTGGTTCGAGCCCAGTATCGCCCACTGAAGTGCTGAGTACAGTAAAACGCCCGCAACTGCGGGCGTTTTACTGTTTAGAAGGAGAGTTGGAACCACCGTCCGCCGGCCCTCAGTTTTGTGTTTGGCGCACATCTGGCGCACACCTCATCTGTTAGCGGGCGCTGCGGAGTGGGTTGCTCCCGTGGGCGTCCCGCGCGGTCCGTATGCTTGGCCATATGGCCCGCAGCGACCTCCTAAAGCAGATGTTCGCTACGTATTCCAGGGGTGATCACGCCGCCTTTCGCACGGCCGCGGAGGAGATCATTCAGGATGAGCGACGCAAGCGCCATTCGCTCCTTGCCGACGAGCTCGCCGGCTTGCTTGAGCACAGCGAGGCGCCGCGGCCGCTGAACGTTTCGACGCTTCAGCCGCTCCCGATGGGTCGTGACGAGGTCCCGCTCGTTCACGTGCGTACGCCGGCGCGGACACTCGACGATGCCGTCCTCCGCCGCGGCTCGCGCGCAGTCGTAGAGGAGCTCGTGCGCGAGTTCCGGAGTGCCAGCGTTCTGCACGCACACGGTCTGAGGCCGCGCTCGCGGGCGCTGTTCGTCGGGCCATCGGGGACCGGCAAGACCTTGACAGCGGAGGCCCTGGCGGGAGAGCTAGGTTTTCCACTTGTCGTGATCGACGTCGCAACCGTCGTCTCCTCATATCTCGGGGAAACGTCACGAAACCTTGCCGCAATTTTCGACTTCTGCTCCCGCGGGAGCTGGGTCGTGCTCTTCGACGAGTTCGATGCGCTCGCGAAGGAGCGCGCCGACAGCAGCGAGCATGGCGAGCTCAAGCGGGTCGTGACGGCGTTCCTGCAACTCCTCGATGAATTTCACGGACGGTCGCTAATCCTCGCCGCGACGAACCATCCCGACCTGATGGATGACGCGGTTTGGCGACGGTTCGACGAGGTGCTCGCGTTCTCCCTGCCGACCCAGCATGAGATCGAGCTGCTCATCAAGATGAAGCTGCGCTCCACGCGCCACCGGGTGCCCCTTCGCGACCGGGCCAAGGCAATGAAAGGCTTCAGTCACGCCGAGGTCGAGATCACTTGCCTCGACGCCTTGCGACGCTCAGTACTGGGCGGCGATGGCGTCGTTAGTGAGGATGATCTTGCGCAAGCGACCGCACGGATGGAGGAGCGACGGCGGACGATCCGCAGCGCGCGACGGTAGGCACCACGGCGCTACCGCATCTTCGTCTCGTTGCTGCTGAGCCTCACGGCTCGCGCCACGCACGCGGCAGCGGGCACGGGGCGCGCATCCACAGCGATCGAGCCGTCCACGGCGCGAACCTCGACAGCCGAGCACGAGCGCTTGCCGCCATTCATCTCGAGCGCCGCGCCACGCTCGGCGTTGACCCAAAGCTCGTCCTCGTGTTCGATCTCGCCGGCCCAGTTGCCCCGTCCTCGCTTCGTGCCGCTGGCCTGACGGTCCTTGGGGGAACGCAGGGAAGCGCTGTTGTTGCGTTCGCCGATGACCCGCAGCTCCACGCATTTCTCGAGCGCGTGCAGAGCTACCGAGACGCCGAGGCGGACGTCAAATACGCGCCCAATGAGGGGTTTGTCGACGTCCTCAGCAATATCCGCCTCTATGCCGCGCAGGATCGGCTCACGCGGCGATTGCGCCAGCGAGGTGAACAGGCAGATGGTGCGGACCCGCTTGACCTGCAGATCGACCTGTGGCACCCCGGGGATCGCGCGCTCGCTGAGGCCTGGATCAGGGAGACAGCCGACGCCGTCCTCACGGCTGGAGGTAACGTGCGCGACCGCTACGTGAATCACCGCTCAGGGCTGCTTCTGATTCGAGCAACTGTTCCCGCGGCGGCCGTCGCCGAGCTTGCTGAGATCGACGAGATCGCGCTGATCGATGGACTGCCAAGTCTCTCGCCGAGTCGCGCCCGCCCACGGCAGGCGTCGGTGGATCAGCTCCCGGATGTCCCGCAGGCATCTTCAACAGCGCCACTCGTGGGGCTGATCGACTCCGGGGTTCGCTCAGCTCATCCAATGCTCGCACCCGGGATCCTCGACGCGGTGACACTGTCCGGCGAGTTCGAAGACGGAGAGGACGAGAATGGGCACGGGACGCGAATCGCTGGTCTTCTCCTTCACGGCCAGCTTGAGGACGCACTGGAGATCGGCCTGCTACCGCGCCCCTTTTGCCGACTACTCTCGGTACGGGTACTCGGCGCGAACAATCAGTTCCCGCTCGCGAGCGTGTGGGAGGCCGAGGTGGAGAAGGCGATTCGTCACTGCGCGGCGCAGGGCGCGCGTGTCATTAATCTTTCGATCGGCGACGAAGACACCGCTTACGAGGGTGCCCGCTCGACGCCCCTGGCCGCGATCCTTGACGAGCTCACACGTGAGCTCGGACTCATCCTTGTCGTTCCGACCGGCAACGTCGCCCTGGCGGCGTATCTCGACGCCTCGGATCCGGACGCGGATGCCTACGTCGAGGCTCTGCTCGCGAGCGCCGAGACGACGATGCTCGACCCGGCGCCCGCCGTCACCGCGCTGACCGTCGGTGCGCTCGCACCCGAGGGCCTTGCCGGATCAGCGCTCTCGAGTTTTCCGGCCAGCAGGCGGGCACTCGGCCGCGGTGGATGGCCGGCGCCGTTCTCGCGTCGTGGGCCAGGGATCGACGGTTCGATCAAGCCGGAGCTCTCGGCTGTTGGTGGCTCGATCGCTATCGACGCAGAGTTCGGTTCATTCGTCGACGACGATGCGCTCGGCGTCGTGAGCACCAGCGGACACCCCGTGGAGCGGCTGCTCGACATCGACATCGGCACCAGCTTCGCTGTGCCGCTGGTTGCACGAGTCGCGGCCTGCGTGCTCGCCCGTTACCCAGAGTTCAGTGCAAACCTCGTGCGCGCGCTCACCCTGCTCGCGGCGGATGAGCCATCGTTCGCGGAGGCGCTTGGCGACCTCACACCGGCCGCTCAACGAACGGTCGAATTGCAGACCGTCGGCTACGGAGTACCGCGGCTGACGGAGGCAGTTGAGTCAACGCCGCATCGGACGATCCTTGTCGCGGAGGGCGAGATCAAGGTCGACACGACCATGATCTACGAGATCCCGATCCCGACGAGCTTTGGGGCTGGAGGAGGGGCTCGCGGGATCGACATCGCGCTCGCGTTTGATCCCGAGACCCGCGCGCGCCGACTCGACTACGCCGCGACAAAGATGGAGTTTTGGCTCGTGCGCGGTATGTCGGCTGAGGAAATCACCGAGGTCTTTACCTCAGCGGACCCCGAGGAGCTTGAGCGCCTCGAGTCAACCGACGAAGACGTCATTGGCGAGACTGAAGATGAGGACGAGGAGGACGGGGAGAAGGCGAAGAAGATCACGCCTTCGCGACTCAAACGCAAGCTCGTCAACCTCTCTCCGAATGTGCAGGTCCGCTCTCGCGGTGCCAACCAGCTCGGCCGAGTGCGAATCTCACAGCGGCTACCCGACAGCGACGGCGACAGCTATTACCTCGTCGTCCAATGCCGGCGGGTTTGGGCGTCGAGCACGTTCAACCAGTCGTTTGCGATCGCGGTCGCGCTGTCTCGAGATGAGGATCATCCTCCAATCTACGAGGAGCTCCGCGCCCGTACGCGGGTTGCGGTTGAGGTTCCGATCGAGATCGAGCTGAGGCGCTGAAGCCTCGATGCCGACGTCCCGCCCATCACGCTCTGATGGGACACGGCCGCCTCGCAGATCTTCCGCCTTGTCGCTGGCGTACTTGAGGCGGGCTTCTTGTTTGTCTGCCGGCATCAGCGCTAACCATCAGATTGCGCTTGGCGCACACCTGGCGCACATCTCACCTGCTCACGGGCGCTGCGGATCGCCTCAGCGGCCGGTGTCCGCGGCTTATCTTCGAGCTCGCGCATCACGCCGGCGTAGTGCTTTGCGAGGGTGGCAACCGAGTGCCCGGCCTGCTCGGCCACGTAGGTCAGCGACCGTCCCTCCCACAGCAGCAGCGACACGAACGATCCGCGGAGCCGATAGGGGCGCATGTCCCCGGTCACTCCTGCAGCCTTGGCCGCGGGCTGGTAGATCCGCCTCCGCCAGTTCTGCCAGTCGTGCAGCTGCCACTCCTTGCCACCCTGGCGCGGGAAGATGAGCGCCTTGCCACCTGGACGCCCCTGCGCGAGTCTCCATTCCGCCAAGTCCTGCGCGAGCGGCGCGAGAACGTCGACCACTCGATCCCTCTCGGTCTTTCCGGCGTGCGCGTGGAGGATGCGCTCCCCGAGATCATCCCAATGGGCATTCGTCGCTTCCTCGGGACGCAGGCCCCCATACGCGAGCACCGACACGAGTGTCGCGTCTCTTTGAGAGAGCCCCGCGCGGATCGTCTCAACGATCAGCGGCGCCAGCGGCTCCGGGCGCTTGGTCGCGGGTTGGCGCGGCTTGTCCACGACGCTCACAGGGTTGCTCGGGATGAGGCCACGCACGACGGCGCGACGCAGAATGCCCTGCAGCAACATCACCGCCTTGCGCTGCGTCTGCACGCCGACCTTCGCGGCGCGAAACTGGCTACACAGATCCTCAACCAAGGCAGGGGTGATCTCGCGCAGCTGGTAGTCGCCGATGCGCGGCAGAAGGTGAGTGCCCCAAACCTCGAGGTAGCGGCGGCGCGTTGACGGCTTGAGATTCGGCACGGCATACCGTGGCCACCATTCATCCCTCACGTACTCAGCCAACGTCAGCCGGCTCTGGATCACTCCGGCCGCAAGTGGACCGAGCTGTCGGCGGCGCTTGACATCGAGCTCGAACGCCTGGGCGTCGCCCTTCTTGCCGAACAGTCGGGAGCGCTGCCGCCCACCCTCTCGCCAGCGCACCTCGTATTGCCCATCTCGATCATCGCGCTTTCGCACACTCATGCTCGCACCGCCTTTCGTTCAATCTCGCGCAGATCATCAACGCTACCGGGCCGTTGGGACCCCAGCATTGGGCGCCGGCGACTCGCGCCAGGGCGTAGGTTAGGAGCCGAGCCGGTCAGCGATACCGGCCGCCCTTCGATCCAGGCGCAGGCGTCGTCCTCGCGAATAAGCAGCTTGTTTGTGGGCTGAAAGGCGCGCAGTCTGCCCGCAGCGATAGCGCGCCGCACCGACTTGTGCTCGCAGCGAGCCAGCGTGGCGACCTCGCGCACGGTTAGGTAGGCAGTCATAGGAATAAGTGACCCCAAACAGGGCAAAGCGGCCAACGAATTTGCCGATCGCCAGCTTGACCCCTCTGGGGCGACCGCCTCTGCGGCAAGCGCATCGCGCTGAGTACCCCTAGCAGCCAGCCAGTTGGCATCTTCGCGCCCCGGGCGATGCCGCCTCCACTCGATCCTTCGACGAGTGTCCGACTCGCGCGCGTATGCCCTTGAGGCCAACCAGCCGTCGCCGAATTAGCGCGGCCCGTTCGCCTGCATGCGCCGCGGCCGGCAATGAGGGCGCGTCGCGTGCATCACTCCGCCGGTCGAACGGGTGTTCGTCTGGTGGGGCCATCATACTCAGACCATGGCTCCCCGCGTCCGGCGCAAGTGCTTCGTCTCCTACCACAAGGACGATCTTCCGCAGGTCGAACGGTTCATCTCCCGCTTCGGGCCGCGGAACTTCATCAAGCGCGGCATCACCCTGCCGGAGGAGGTCATCAACTCCAACAACACCGAGTACGTACTGCGAAGGATCCGCGAGCTCTACCTGCGCGACTCGACCGTCACAATCGTCCTGATCGGCAAATGCACCTGGGCGCGCAAGTACGTCGACTGGGAGCTCCAGTCATCCCTGCGCCGGCCCGCCACCGCTCTGCCAAACGGCGTGCTCGGGATCCTCATCAACGAGAAAACCCAGCCGACCCTGCCGCCGCGCTTCAAGCTGAACCGCGACAGCGGCTACGCGAAGTATCACTACTACCCCTCGAACGTCGCCACGCTCGAGGACTGGATCGAGGACGCCTACCAGGCCCGGATCCTGCGCGCGAGCAAAATCAAGAACCCGGCCGCGCGCTACACCTACAACCGGCGCTGCCCATGATCCTCGCCTACTCCGGCCGCCGCGACGCAGCCCTGCCGGCCGAGCACGCCGAGGCTCTCACCCTGCGCATCCGCCGCCTCTGTAACGGCCTCACGCCCAGCGAGACCATCGGCTCCGCTTCCGACGGCGGTGACCTGCTCGTCCTCGAGGCTGCCCTCACCCTGCCAGACCCGCCGCGCTCCCACGTCGTGCTGCCCACGACGATCCAGGAGTTTCGCGAGGCCTCCGTGGCCGAGAGCTGGCGTGCCCGCTATGACCGCGCGCTCGATCACCTACAGGGCCATGGCGGTCAACTGACCGCGCTCAGGCACGCCGACGGCGAGGAGGCCTACCGTGCCGCCAACCGACACATCCTCCAGAGCGCAGCGGCGCTCGCCACTGGCGATCAGCGCGCGGTCGCGCTCGTGATTGCAAGCGAGGGGGAGGGGGAGATGGTAGAGGACTTCACTGCCAGGGCCGCCTTGCTCGGAATCCCGGTCCTGCGGATCGACCCCGCGGTCGATCTCTCCTGCCGCCCGCACTGCTTCGTGGCGATGCCGTTCGGCAGGAAGCTCGACCCGCAGCGAAACATCACGATCGACTGCGACGAGCTGTATCAGCGCGTGCTGATCCCGGCGCTCGAGAACGCCCAGCTGCGCTACCGCCGCGCCGATGAGCAGATCGACGCCGGGGTGGTCCTGCAGCCGATGATCGAGGCGATCAGCGACGCGCACCTCGTGATCGCCGACCTGGCGAGCGCCAACTTCAACGTCGGCTGGGAGCTCGGACTGCGCCACCTCCTGCGCCCCCGGCACACCCTGCTGATGCTCCCGGCCAAAACCAAGCCCCCGTTTGACCTCGCCATGCTGCGCCACGTCAGCTACGAGCAGAAGGAGACCGGTATCTCTGAGGCCGCCGCGATCGCGGCGTGGCAGGCGCTCGAACCCTTCCTGGAGGCGGTCGCGGATCCGCGGGCCTCGGGCAGTGACTCGCCCGTGGATGCGGTCATGCAAGTGGAGCAATGGGCGAGCCTTCGCCCGCGCCACACCCGCAACGAGCGCTTCGAGGCCCTACGCGAGCAACTCTCACTCGCACGCGACCTGCGCGACGGGCAGCTGATGCTCCAGGTGCTCGACGACGCGCAGGGCATCAATCAGGAACAGAGGGCTCTGCTCGCCGGTGAAGCGGGCGTCGGGCTTGTTCGCCTCGGTCAGTACTCGGAGGGTCGGGAGCTGCTGGCGCCCCTCGTGCAGACTGACCCGGAGGTGCGCCGGCCAGCCGCGCACGTCTTCTACGCCCAGTCGATCTACAAGCCCTCGGCGGCCGCGATCGCCGACTACGACGCGGCGGAGGTGGTGCTCAAGCACATCCTCGTGAAGCTCCCCGAGCACCCGGAGGTGTGGGCGGGCCTCGGTGCAATCGGCAAACGGCGCTCGAAGCTGCGCGACACTCCCGAGGAGGCCGCCGCGGACATCCGCAAGGCGATGGCCGCCTACCAGCACGACTACGAACGCGACCTGAACCGCTACTACGAGGGCATCAACGTGCTCGCCTGCGGCGTGATGCTCGCACGCGGGCTCGGCCATCAGGAGGCCACCGCCCCGGCCCTACGCGTGCTCCCAGCCGTAGAGCTCGCGGCCCGTCTCGCCTTCGAGCGCGACCCGCGCGACTTCTGGTCAGCGGTCACGCTCGCCGAGGCCGAGCTTTGCGGCGCGCTCCTCGGAGCCGAGGTCCCCGAGCAGACGGTGCGCGACGCCTACGAGCGTGCCGGGCGCTGCAAACCCCCGCCGGGTGAGCTCGACAGCAGCGTCACCCAGCTGCGCCTGATGCTCTCCCACGGCGTCCCCCGAGAGTTGCTGGACATCGCCGCCGCCGGCCTCACGGCGGGCGCGGGCGAACCGGTAGCGCTCGGAGAGAACTGATGCGTCGCCTCGCCGAAACCGCCGATCGCGGACCCGAAAACCAACTTCAGAGAGGGAACCGAACATGAGCACAGCCAGAGGCCGTCTCCTGCTCGCCGCCGAGCGCGCGGTCGCAAAGAGCAACGATCCAACGAGGCACAAGTGCTTCCTCTCCTACCACCGCGACGACGTCGATGAGGTCGAAGCGTTCATCGACAGCTTCGGTGCGGTGTTCATCCCGCGCGTGATCGGCGTCAGCGACGAGGACGACTTCATCGACAGTACCGACACCGACTACGTGATGGACGCCATCCGCGAGAAATACCTGACCGACTCCACGGTCACGATCGTCCTGGTCGGCAAGTGCGCCTGGGCGCGGCGCTACATCGACTGGGAGGTCTACTCGACGCTGCGAAACGACAAGAGCAACCGCCGCAGCGGCCTGATGGCCGTAAGCCTCCCATCGGTCACCGCCGAGAACTACGGCAAACTGCCCGCTCGCGTATCTGACAACGTGATCGGCGAAAGCGACGGCTACGCCCGCTGGTGGAAGTACCCGGCCTCCGCCGACGGCCTGCGGACCGAGATCGAGATCGCGTTCAACGCGCGCGCCACGCTCGCCAAGCTGATCGTCAACACCCGCGCGCGAAAGCTATCGAACAGCTCCTGCTGAGCTGCGAACCCGAGCGCAGAGAATGGACCGACCATCCGTGAGCGAGACTACGATCGCAGCCGTGCCAGCGAAACGCTCGTGGTTAAAAGGCGGCGGCGCGGAAGCGGTGCTCCTCCCGGCGATACCGGGGGTCGACCACACCGATCCAGTGTTCGCCGCGGCCGATGCGCAGATCCGCTGGTATGACGCCAACAGCCGCCGCTCCCGGGCCTGGCACTTTCGCCTGCGCACGGCGCAGCTGATCTTCGCGACCGCGGTCCCGATCACCCAGGTCCCGTCACCAGCGCTGGGGTGGAGGGTGACGGTGGCGCTGCTCGGCGGCGCCGTCGCGCTGGCGCAGGGAATCGACACGCTCCACCACTATGGCGACCACTACGTGCGCTGGCGTGCGACCTGCCAGCGGATGCTGGCCGAGCGCCAGCTGTTCGCCGCCGAAGCCGGCCCGTACAAGTCCGGCAGGGACGTGAAGCTCTTCGCTGAACACCTCAGCGCAATCGAAGCCGACGAGCAGACCCATTGGCAGCAGGGTCAACTGGCCGCAAGCGGCGGCGCACCCAGTGCGACTGGGTAAGGATCGCCCTGACGCAGATCGAGGCCCGCGCGATCTCCGACCTTTAGCGAGCACTCTGGCGCCGTCGAGACCCTAACCACCATGATCGCGGGCACCGGCTGCCCCACTAACGAAACCGGCTAGAAGAAGGCGAAGCGCCTCAGCCAGCGCCTGAATCCCGCCCGCTGCCTGCCGTAGGATCGGCTCATGCCGTTCGCTCTCCCCGAGTATGACGAGCCGTTCGCGCGCTTCGCGCACGAGGCCGTCTACGCGCTCGCGCGCGCCCGCTCCCCGATGCTGCAACTGGTGCCGCGCGAGACCTCCCCGGGCACCGGCGGCAGCGTCCTTCAGACCCAGGGTAAAGAGCGCGTGGACATACCGATGGAGTTGCTGGAGTACGGAATCAGCATGGACGTCGCCGCCGTTCGCGAGGGCAACACCGATGCCCTCGTCGCCGAGCTCGACAGCGCCGCCGAGGAACTCGCTCCTCAGCTCGTGGCGATGCTGATCGAGGCAATGGAGCGAACCACCGAGCACACCGGCCAGGTGGCGCGCTCGAGCGACCCGATCAGCTTCGAGGCCTTCTATGAGGCGCTGGCCGGCATGGAGTGGTCCCTGAAGCCAAACGGCGAGCTCTCGCACCCCTCGATCGTGATGCACCCGGAAACCGCGGAGAAGTTCGCAAAGCTGCCGCCTGCGACGCCCGAGCAGGAGGCACGGCTCGAGGCGCTAAAGAAGGCAAAGCACGAGGAGCTCCTTGCTCGACGACGCAATCGACGCCTGGCTTAGCTCCGTCAGCGAGCGCGCCTCCTACGAGCCGCTGCTGGCGATGCTGCGTACCGAGGGCTACGAAGACCTGCACCTCGTGCACGGCCAGCGCGAGTTCGGCAAAGACCTGATCGGTAAGCGCGGTGGCGAGCAGTGGGGCTGGCAGGTCAAGGCCGGCGACATCGGCCAGAGCGACTGGCGGGAGATCGACGGCCAGCTCACCGAACTGCGCACCCTGAACCTCGGCCACGGCTCCTTCGATCTCGCCCGACCCCGCCGGGCGGTGCTCCTGACCACCGGACGGCTGACCGGCAACGCACCCGATCTTTTTCGAGAACACAACCGTCAGGGGCGTGAGCGTGGCGAGGTGGAGCTCGAGCTGTGGGACCGCGACACGTTGATCGGCAAGCTCTCGGGCAACCCCCACGCCGCGCTGCGCTCCTCACTCGACGCCGAGTTGTTGGGCGCCCTCGCCAGCGTCCAGGCCGCCAAAGCGACGATGGACTCGATCGAGACCTTCTCACGCCGCTGGACCGACTGGGAGCCGGAGCGCCTGGCCAGCGTCGCCATGATCGAGGCCGCCATCCTCTGCGAGACCCTGAAGCAGCAGCAGCGGCTCGACCTCGCCTGCCACCTCGCGCTGTCTCTGCTGCGCGGCGTCTGGGCGAGCACCGGACTGGGCGACTCCAGCGCGGTCGCCGACGCGGCCGGGCGACTGTTTGAGACGTACGCGATCGAGCTTTGGTCTGAGTGCGACGATCGTCTGCTCGCAGAGAAAGGTCTCGTCGGATTCAGCGGCGCCTCCGCCTGGGTCACTTACCCGATCCGCTGCGCGCGGATCGGCGAGCTGCTCGGGCTGCTGTCGATCAGGCTGCGCGATTCCGATGCCGAGCTCTCCGGCGAGATCGCGGCGTGGATCGCACGCTTCGCGCAGGTGCATCCGGCGCTCGCGCGCCCCGTTTCTGACGCTTACGCGCTCAGCCTGATCCCGGCCGTGCTCACGATCGCCTCCGTCAACCCGGTGGTCGCTGTCGGCGTCCTGCGCGAGGGCGCCGTGTGGCTCACGAAGATGTCCGAGCCCGACCAGTTCGGCCTCGCAGGCATCGACGCCGACCCGGCCGAGCAGATCGGGCGACTGCTAGGCAACACGCTTGAGTCGGTGCAGTACCCGCGCCGTCCGAGCTCGCTGCTCGCGGCCGTCCTGCTCGATCTCTGCGCCGTGCTCGGCGAGGCAGAGCTCTACGCCGACGCGCTGAACGACTTCCGCGCATGCGATATCTGCCCGCAGAGCATCCGTCTCGGTGAAGGGCGCGACTGCTGTCTGCGCGACGGCGATTCCAATGGGCTGGAGCTGAACGTCGACTACGCCGCCAAACTCCCCGGCGGCCAGCCACCGGCCGCTCATCACTCAGACGAGGCGGGCTCGACGCTGTGCGCCGCCGGGCGAGCCTGGGACCTCTTGGCAATCGGCGCAGCGCTCAGAGACCGCTACTTCGTGCGCGCGATCACCGCGGTGATCGCCGCATCCGCCGGACACCAAGCACCCTGATTGGGCTGGCCCGACCGTCATGCGGCTACTGCGAGCGCTCGACCTGGATCTGACGGACCTCGCCGAGGAGTACCCGCGCCATGCGGACTGAGCGCCCGATGTAGGACGGGCGGTCCTATCGCGGCCGCCGACGAGTAGCGGGCGCCTTGGGTTCAACCCCAGAAGATGCAGGTCGGGTCGCGATTAATCTCAGCGATCAGCCCGCGAACGTCCCCTGTCGGGTCGACCAGGTCGTAGCGGTGCCAGCGGGCGTTGCGGTCGCTCCAAAAGAGCACCAGAGGCGGGTCTTGGCCGTGTAGCGTAGTCGCGACGCCCCGGCTCGTCCACTCCGGGCCGTAGTCCTCGCGCCAGGGTGCGCGAGGTTCGACGATCGTGACTGCTCCTCGGGTGGGGACGAGCTCGACGCGGACTTGGTGCAGAGCGCGTGGTGGGACGCGCTGCTCGCAGAGTTGACGCACGGCGGCGACATCGAGTCCCGGAAGCATCCGCGCGATCGTAGCTGCGCATCGACGAGCACGTCATCTCTGCTCTGCTTCTCCAGTCCCGGCGGTCCCGCGTTCCAGCCCTCCGCATCGCGTCCGCTTTGCGCCTTCCTCCGCGCGGTCCGCTCCGCCTCCAAGCCCATCCGTGCGCTGTCGGGCTCCGACGACGCTCGTCGCTGCGCTCCCACAGCAATACAGACTAGATGCTCACCTGAGCGGGCGCTGTGGACGCGCTGTGCAAATTCGTTGGCCGGTTTCGTGCGGTCGTGGTCTGTATCCGTTGTGATGACCGCAGCCAGCATCGGTGCCGCCAAGGGCGGCGGGTACGCGCGCTACCTGGAGTCAAAGACCGTGGAGCCAGAACGCGGGGACTACTACCTGAGCCCCGACGGGGAGCCCACCCAAGCCCCCGGCCAGTGGCTTGCGAGCCCTGACACGCTCGCGCGGCTGGGGATCGAGGGCAGCTCGATCGAGGGCCCGGAGTTCATCGCGCTGATGGAAGGTCGTCACCCTCGAAGCGGTGACTTCCTTCGCCGGGCGGGCGCCACCGGCGGCCGTGGCGGCGGGATCGACCTGACGTTCAGCGCCCCGAAGTCCGTCTCTGCCGTGTGGGCGCTCGGGGACGCGAACCAGCGTCGTGAGATGGAGGCGGCGCACGCTGCGGCGGTGAGCGAAGCGATGGCTCATCTCGCCGAGACGGTGCCAACGGTGCGCCGCCGCTACGACGGGCAGCAAGTCGAGGAGCACGCGCGAGAGGTGGTGGCCGCCGAGTACCGCCACACCACTTCGCGGGGTGTCCTTGCAGGAGACGGTCCCGACCCGCAGCTGCACAGCCACGTGGTCATCACGAACGCGATCCGCGAGGACGGGAAGATCGTCGCGGTCGCTTCCCGGCCGATCTTCCGCTCC